>JAUZRY010000029.1 GCA_030949995.1 Ardenticatenia bacterium | reverse complement strand
AATCAGACAGAATATCAATCTTCGGTCGTCTCAGTGGCGACGCGTGCCGCAGTGGTCGTAACCTCACGGATGGACGGGGTTTTTCGCTCAGAGTTATTCACCCGAACGCTGACCGGGCGCAGGCCAGATGGGTCGCCGAGACGACGCCTGGGGTGAACGCGCCGATCACCACGGAATAATTTTTCGCGAGCTTCACCAGCCGATCTTGGTTGTTGAACGCCTCACAGTATCCCGGCAGCTTTCAGCGAAGTGCTCAGGACAAAACGGGGAGCCAGGAATACAAATATGCCAGCCGACATGCGAAGGAACCGGGAGCTGGGCGAGACGGTCAGCTTGCGGAGGTCGGCGGGGTCATCAATGCGGTGCTGAGCGCAGATGCGTGGGCCAGATGGTTTGGCGCGGCGTTATCTCAGGTGGGCACGGGCTGGCATAGAGGTGTCACCTGTTCATTTGTTAGTTGGGCCTGGAACCGCTAGCTGGCTGCGCCCGGTGCTCTGCCGATGGCTTTGCGATCAGCACCCGACGATCCACACGCCAGGGCTGGCGCCGGGCCGGACCGGAGCCGCCCGAGGTGGAGACCGGTGGTCGAGCAGGGTGTTGCTCCGGCCATGATGCCCCTGCCCACCGTTACTGCGCTGCGCAGTGGAGCAGGGGCATCATGGCCAGGACGACGCCCACCTTCGACCACCAGTCCACCTCGGGCGAAGGTCCACAGTCCCACGGCCGAGCGCCGGCCACGCCCCACCATCTGCGCCAGCGTGTATGGATCGTCAGGGTGCTGGTCATAAAGCATGGCCAAGGCACGGGCGACAGCCAGCCCTAGCTTGGTTCCGGACCCCAGCCCAACGTGAGCAGGGATGGTCTGTTCAACACGCAGGTGGGCACCTGCCTGAATGCCAGCCGCACGCAGATAGCGCCGCGCAAACTGCACCGCTCGCTCCGCATCTGGCCCTTCTGCCGTCAACTCGCGCTGCGGGCTGGCTTCCAGCACCACCGCCGGGCGGGTGATGGCCACGCCGATGCCTCCGAAGCGGCGTCCCAAACTGGCGCCCAAGTCCAACATGCCGAGGTGTAACCGTGCCGGCGCTTCAATTCGCACCCGTCTCATACAGCTCCCAGTTCCTTTCGCACGTATTCTGTCAACAGCGCCATGGCCTTATGTTCCTGAGCTCCCCCCGTTTTGTCCACGAGCACTTGTAGGCGCTTGAACTCGTTCAGGATGTGTTCTGTGGGGAAAAAGCGCGTTCGGGTGGCCAGGATCGCTGCCTCGAGCACGGCGTGACGGGCACGGTTGAAGCCCAGGAACTCTCGCGAAAAGCCGCGATGTACCACACGTGTGGTGATCCGAGCGCGTTCCTGCTGGGCGTCGATCTCCTCGACCACAACTTCACGCCATGAACACACATCTTGTAACACCGCGCCCCGCACGGCCAAGGCCGGCCGGGTCGGGAAGACCGGGTGGGAAATGGCACTCTGGGCGAAGAGCCACACGTTATCCGTGAGGTTGACCACTGCAGCACGCGTCACCACCAAGTTGCGGTAGGTGGTGGTGTCCTGATACGGTTTGATCACGATGTGTTCCTCACCCCACTCTACCCCCATGGGCGCACAGTTGATTTGACCTTGGGCATCGAGGGTGGTGACCAAGCTTTCGATAATCATGGATCTCTCGCCTTACGACGACGTGCCGTCAGCTTCACGCGCCGGCCGTGTGTTGGCGGCTCCTCAACGGTCAGATATCCCCACCGTAGGGGTTCATCCTGCACGTAGTTCTTGCCCAAGTGCAAGGCTAACCGCGCTTTGGTCAGCTCATGGCCCAAGTAGAAGGCATGGGTAGGCTCATCCACCTCCAGCTCAGCAAAGATAGCTTGGATGTCCGTACCTACGGCGAAGTGGTCGGCGTTAAAGGCGTAAATGTGAGAGCCGTCGACGAAGATGCGGACGTTGGGGTCGGTGATCAGCGCGTGCATCTGGCGCAGGTCATCTGCGTTGGGATAGCGCAGGCGACTCTCCTTGACGGTGAGGAGCCTCTCATCGAGGCGCTTGGGCGGCACGCCCTCGGTCACCGCGTAGTACATAAGTCGCCGGGCGATGTCCAACTCGCGCACGCTGCCCCGCGCCCACGGGGCCACCTCCGTGGTCAAGATGAACGTCAGGTTCAGCTCCTGGGCGATGCCCATCAACAGCGCGTTGATCCCTGTGGTGTCGGCGTCGGTCAGCTCACTGAGGTGATGGGTACCCATCATCAGCTTGGCCTCGGGATACCGCTCCCGGGTGCGGTACAGGTCATTCAGAGAACGGCTGAAGCCAAAACCGATGGGTTGGAGAATGGGATCGAGGATACATTCCACTCCCCATTCCCACAACTGCTCCGCGTTGCGCCACAGGGTGGTCACGTCGCCGCCGTCGTCGGGGATCACGACCGGAGTGGCCCGCAGGCGTTGGCCCAGTTCCAGGTTGCTACTGTTCAGGCTAAGCACGTAGTCCACTCCTGCGGCATCCGCCTCCAAGATGATGGCCGGGTCCAGGCTGTCCACGCTCACCCGATACCCGGCCTTCTTGAGCACCTGCACAGCGTGGGCCACGGTGTCCGGGGAGCTACCGGGTGTGATGCCCAGGTCAATGATGTCGGCCCCGCTCTCCCGGTAGTACGCGGCCCGGCGCAATAGTGCCTCGTCGTCCAACTGCAGGGCATCCTGGACCTCAGCGATGAGCTTCACGCTGTACGCGCCGTAGTTTTCGCGGCGGCGCTCCTGCCCGAAGTGGAGCGGGATGTCTTGCAAATCCTTGGGCCCTCGCTCCACAGGCACACCACAGGCGCGCTCGATTTCCCCCAAGTCACCCGCACAGTAGCCGGGAATCATGATTCGGTCACAATCGGGTGGAAGGTCAACCCGCCGTGGGTGATCCGGTGGCAGCGTGAAGTGTCGCGCAATCCAGGTGGTGGTCATGAGCGCTGCCACCTGGATGGGCATCACGGCCACCTCGTAGGCGCAGGGCAACGGTGTGACTGCCAGCGTGCGCCGCAACGGTTGCTCGGCCAGCCGTCCGGTAAGGAAAACGATTTTTTCTGGCACGTTCTCTAACCCATTACACGACTTCTCAAGAGTTCACTATCGCTCTTGTCCGAGCTCAGGAGTCTTCAGCCATCCACCTCCCGTGGCTTGGGCCCACTTTGCACGAACTTATTTGGCGTGCCGCCCTCGAACACTGAATCCTTCGGGGGATGCCAGAGGACCACTTCCTCGATTTTCTTGGCCAGCTCGAAGTCCTTGTCGGTAATGCCACCGGCAGAATGGGTTTGGAGCTTGACCCATACCTTAGCCCACGAGACCGTCAGGTCCGGATGGTGATAGGCTGCTTCGGCTAGGAAGCCGATGGTGTTCACCAGCATCATTGTCGTCTGCCAGCCGTCTGTGCGGTAGAACCGCCGGATCCAGCCGTCCTGGAGGTACCAGTCGGGCAGTTCCCGTGCCAACCTCTCCCGCACTTCCTCGTCACTGTAGACCTTCAACCTCGTCTTAGCCATTGATACACCTCCCTGTGCTGTACTCCGATTGTCTGACATCACCACACCAACACAGCACATTCTTGACGGTGTCCTGTGGGTGTGCTAAGCTTGGGATCACCTCACCTACGTTGTGCCTGTCATGGAGATTATACCACTGGGAGACACCCATGCAATTACTCATCAGCGTCACCGACGCCGAGGAAGCTCAAGCTGCCCTCCAGGGTGGGGCTGACATCATTGATGTCAAGAACCCCGCTGAAGGAGCGTTGGGTGCTGCTCAGGTGACCGCACTGCATGACGTGTGTGCTCTGCTGCCTCCCAAGTGTCCAAGCAGCGCGGCCCTGGGTGATTCCACGTCGTCGGCTGGCGCACTGGCCCTAGCCGCCTATGGGGCGGCTGCGTTGGGCGTTTCGTTTGTGAAGGTTGGGCTACGCACCGCAAACCCGGACGAGGCCGTGGCTCTGTTACGGGCCGTCCGAGCAGGCGCACATTTGGCCAACGCCTCGTGCATCGTGGTGGCCGTGGGATACGCGGATGCCACCCGCGTCGGGGCTTTGCCCTGGACTCTGCTGCCCAAGATCGCCCGCGCGGCCAGGAGTGGCGGCTGTATGATCGACACCGCCTTGAAAGACGGGCACACGCTGTTTGACTACTGCGACGAACCGGCCCTGCAACGCTGGCTGGATGCCTGTCGAGAGGCCGGCCTGCTCTGTGCTCTGGCCGGGTCACTGGGGCCTGACGATTTACCGGCGCTGCGCCGTCTGCACCCTGATGTCGTCGGCTTTCGAGGCGCTGCCTGTCGTGGCAGCCGAGAGGGTGGCCGCGTTGACGCCGCGTTGGTGGCTGCGCTGCGCTTGGGCCTACGCGGTTGAAGGGCACCACATGCGTCGTTGTCTACACAACGCGCGTTCCTAACGTCGTGCCGCAGCGCAGCAGTTCGGCCAACCGCTTCGGATGACGACCGTCAATGATCCAACAATCGGTGTGCGGTGATAAGGCCTGGACGAAATACGGGTCCACCACACGGCAATGGGCCAACGCATGCCTTGGGATCTCCTGCAACACAGTGGCTAACCCTGTCTGTGGGTCATCGCGACACACCCCGGCTACTGCCTTGAGCAGCACCAACAGCCGAATATCCGTGTACTCGGCCAGCCACGCGGCCAGTGAGTCCGACGTGACTTGCCAGCTATGCGGCAGCGGGTCCGCGCGCACCAGCAAGGCCGATGGAGCCAGGACCGGCAGGCGACCGGCAGCACAGGCATCTGCGGCGGCGCTCAAGTCGCGCACCAGGATCGCGCCGGGTATCACGTCGGCCAGCAGGTAGCCGTACTGGTCCATGGCCAGTATGGCCATCCAGTGAGCCGCGCTGTCACTCAGGCGAAAGTGGGTATCAACGGCACGCACTTGGTCAGCAAATGGGCCACCACCGGGTAGCACAAGCAACCGGTACTCGGTCGCCAGGGCCGCCCACGCTGTGGCGCTGGATCGCAGAGCCGCCTGGGTGCACAAGCTGCCACCCACTTTGACCAACGCATCAAACATCTGGCCACTCAGCAAGCAACAACGCCAGGGCCGCCGCAGGAGCTGCCTGGCCGGCGGCCTCGCCCAGAGTAGCGGCCAGGGGCTTACACTCCAACCCCAGTCGCTCGGCAGCAGCGTGCACAAGGAAGGCTCCCACGCCGGCTGCCACTATAGGGCCGTGCACGCCGCTGCTTGAGATCACCTGGGCGATGGCCCCGGCAATCTGGTGAACCTGCACCTCAGCAATGTGCCGGGCGATGACGCGGATGTCATCCTCCGTCAACATCTCGGCATCCGCGCAGACGACCCTCGCCAGGCGCTCGGCGGCGAAGGTCAAGGTGGCTGGCCGGTTGTCGGCAGTAGGACTGGTGCATTGGTCGGGCTTCAAGTTGCCCAGCACCAAGTGTACGTCCTGGGCCGTGGCGAAGAGCTCGGCTGCCACCGGGCATCGTCGGCCCCACAAGGGCACGTGGCGCACGATAGCACAGATGGAGTCCGCAACGCCCCGGTGTACAGCAGTTCGCCCCACACCAGACGCTCAGGATCGCTGCGGCCCCGAGCCACCACCCGGCCGTCGGCAATGGGGATCGTGTCGGTGGTCGTGCTGCCAACGTCAACCAGCAAGCAGGTGGACACGCTGCGCGCCACCATCTGGGCAGTAGCCAACCAGTTGGCCGCGGCCACCAGCAGGGGCTCATTGTACGCTCTCTCCGGTGGGTGGAAGCGCCCGTCGAGGCCAAAGACCAGCCACTGGGCCTCAGGCAAGGCCGTCCGCACTGTATCGAGGACGAAAGCCACGCCCTCCCGCTTGGTACGGAAGATGTCGGAGAGTTCAGCGGTCATAGTGATGCCCATACGCTGTGCCGGTCCGAGTTGTGCTGCCATCTCGGCCAGCACAGTGGGCAGCTCATCCCGTTGGAGCCACATGGCCAAGGGACGCTGCAGCACCTGAAGTCCATCTGGGCCTAGCCGGGCAGCTTTGATGTTTGCGCCGCCAATGTCCCACCCGGCAACCGCGAATTCGGAAGTGTGAGAACAGGAGTGTGTCATCATGCCATTGCAGATCATTCCTGTGCTCGACCTGAAAGCCGGCAAAGCCGTCCACGCTGTGCGCGGCGAGCGCGAACGCTACGCGCCGGTCCAAGGGCGGCTCGGCAGCGGCGATGACCCCGTCGCGCTGGCCCAAGTCTTCCGCGATCGGTTGGGCCTGCGCACCTGCTACGTGGCCGACCTGGATGCTATCACCGGTGCTCCCGGAAACACGGAGCTGTTGCGCGCTCTAGTCGAGGTGGGCCTGGCACTCTGGGTAGATGCCGGGGTGTCTCGCCTCGATCAGGCCCAGGCGCTGGCCGACCTGGGTGTCGCGAAGGTCATCGTCGGCTCCGAAACGCTGCCCTCCGCGGATCACCTGGTGAGCCTGGCTGCTGGGTTCCCTCCCGACCGATTGGTGCTCAGCGTGGACCGGCAGGGCGGCACGCTTCGCGCTCCCCCGGAGATCAAGACTCCCCGAGAACTGGTGGCTTTGGCCACTCACGCTGGCATCCGGCAGGTGATCCTGCTGGACTTGGCACGAGTGGGCACCGCCATGGGGCCTCCGCTGGACCTGCTCACGTCGCTGCGGCCCCACTTCCCAAACCTGGCCTTCTACGTTGGGGGCGGCGTGCGCCACCGTGCTGACCTGGACGCACTGGCCCAAGCCGGTGCAGCCGGCGCGCTGGTCGCTACCGCCCTGCACCAGGGCACGCTTTTCAGTGACCAGTAAACAGTGATCAGTAAACGGTGATCAGTGATCAGCAAACTGAACACTGATCCACTGATCGCTAAATCAACTTGCCCGGAACGTCGATAGTCTGGCCGGTGATGCCGCTGGCATCGTCGGAAGCCAGAAAGACCACGGTCTGGGCGATTTCCTCCCGCTTCACCCACTTCGCCAGGTCCTCGGGCTTGGGCTTGATGGCCTCCACGTTGGTCTTGGTGTCCACCAATCCGGGGGCCACGGCGTTTACGTTGATGTTGTGCTTGCGGCCTTCCAGGGCGAAGGTGCGAGTGAGGGCCACCACACCGGCCTTGGCACAATTGTAGGCCACCATGTTGGCCTGGGGCTGGCCTGCGCGAGCGAAGTTAATAATTTTGCCGCCCCCTTCTCCCTTCATGTGATCGAACACCGCCCTGGAGCAGAGAAAGGCGGTCAGCAGGTTGTTGTTCATCTCAGCGTTCCAATCGTCTACCGTGTGTTCGGTCGCCGGCTTGTAGCGGGTCAGCCCTCCGGCTAGGTTCACCAGGATGTCGATGCGACCGAAACGGTCCAGCGCTTGCTGGACAACGGTGCTCACATCGTCCTCCTTAGTCAGATCAGCCGGAATAGCCAGCACCTCAGCCCCCAAGGCTTCCACCTCCTGCGCCCGGGCGTTGACATTCTTCGCATTGCGGGCTACCAACACCAGCTTGGCCCCCTCACGGGCAAAGGCTTGGGCCACTGCCTGTCCGACTTGACCGTCCCCACTGACGCCAGTAATCATCGCCACTTTGTCCTTGTGAGCCTCATCTCTCCCACCTCCTGTGCGAGTATCCAGTGTTCAGTGTCCAGTAATCAGTAATCAGTGGTTAGTATCTGTGTTTACCGATCACTGTTTACTGATCACTGATCACTGATAATGTGAGTCGCGCTCGCAACCAAGCATCGAGAGTGGTGTGGGGTGTGACATATGTGGCACTCTCCAGTTCGCGGCGCCAACTCTCCCAGCGATGCCTCCCCGCTCGGCGTACACGTCATGCTTGTGGATGGTCTCCATGTTAACCTGGCGCGCCAGCACGAAGGTGTCGTCGGAGAGGTCGGGATACCGTTCCACCACACCGTACAACATTTCGCGCACCGCGTCTTCCACGAAGCGTGGATGGCGGTGCGCTTTGGTGACGACGAACAACTCGTCGGGGCGCTTGAGCAGGTCGTAGTTCTCGCTGCTCATGGCCCCTTCCACGATGTTCACCAGGTCCTGGGCCTGAATCGGTTGATCGGTACCGACGATCAACGTGCCACGCCCACGCTGATTGTGGGTGGCCAGCGGGATCACGGCCAACGCCCGGTCGGCCTCCTCGGGGCTGAAACCGGCTTCCAGCAACTGCTCACGGGCCTGGGCCAAGACCATGTCCTGGGCACAGGGACAGGCCATCATGCCCTCGGCTTCCACGCCCACTAGATGGACGGCCCGTTGAGCAGTGGCCGCCGCGATGCCAATCAGCGTGTAGATCTCCTGGGTCAGCTTGCCGGAAACCGGGGCGTAGCGTTCCTGGGGGAACTGGGCACGGATGTACACGTCGGAGCGGACAGCACGCTGATCCCGCAGCACCGCCTGGGCGATCCGCTCGGCAAGGGTCTCCAGTGCGGGCACTTTTTCCGTACTGACCTCGGTGATCACCTCCTCCACGGTGTCGCTGAAACGCGACATGTGAACGCCTTTCTGATCCGGGCGTAGCTCCACGTACAGATCCATCTCGGCGTAGAAGAGCTCGTCCCGTTCCTCGCCTGCCAAGCGTACAATGCGCTTGATGCCCTTGACGCCCACGTGGGTCAGGCTCAGACGTGCCGGTGGAGATTCTTCCTGGACATCGTGGGTGAGTTGCGTGGTCAGCCCGCGGATGACCCGCACGACCTGGCCTTTCCCCGCCCGTTGTGCCAGTGTGGCCACCGTCTCCTGAAATCCTGGGATGACCAGATCAGGAGCGATTTCGGCCAGGGGGTGCAACACGAACGCTCGTTCGGAGATCTTGGCGTGAGGGATCGTCAGGTCGGGATCATCGAGTTGCAAGTCCCCATACACCAGGATGTCCAGGTCGATAGGGCGTGGCCCGTACCGCACAGCGTACGCCCGCCCCAGACGCCGTTCGATGCGCTTGAGGAAGCGCAGCAGTTCATGTGGCTCCAGTTCCGTAGTGCCGCGCAGCACCACGTTGTAAAAGCGCGGTTGATCGGTCACATAGGCCGGCTCAGTCTCGTAAATTGACGAAATGCACTCCACGGTTACGTAGTGGCGCAGTTGACTAATGGCATCGATCAGGTTGGCCCGCCGATCACCCAGGTTGCTTCCCAGTCCGATATAGACAGTTGTGCCGGTCATCGTGTTCCGTTCCTGTTCAGAGTTATGTCAGAGAGAAGACTTGAAATGCGTGCTGGAGGCTGTTTTGAGCCACCCACGTGTGGGGAGTGGTCAGGGTGCACACTCCTCCCGGTACGTGGCCGACTGGCCGATGTCCTCTTCCACTTCCACCTCGATGGCTTGCAGGTCGTGCACTCCGAGCTTGTGCAGCTCGTCCAGCGCGCGTTCGCAAATGTACCGGGCCAGCATCTCGGCAGTCGTGTTGGGAATGGGCAACAGGACCACGTCCTCGCGCGGAAAGAGGAAGTGGCGATGCTGGTAGCGCACGCTCACGCTCTCTTCTTGCACGTCCAGCTCGATCAGCGGGTTGTGAAGGGGGAGCAACATGCGGTGATCGAGCTCGTCGCAGATGCGTTTCATCATGCGTTTCACCTTGACAAAGTCAACGACGTAGAAGTTCTCGTCTAGCGGTCCTTCAATAGTAATCCGCGCCCGGTAGTTGTGACCGTGCAGAGTTTCACACTGGTGACCATCATAGGTGATGAAGTGTCCAGAACAAAATCCCAGGTAATCCTTTTCCACATGGATGCGGAAGGTGCTCATCTTTTTTTCCTTTCGTGTATATAGTTGACTATCTCGTTATCCTTGCACATTAAACACGGCCTTCCAACAGGGCCACAAACAGGGTAGCTGCGATCAAGTCGGCAGTGGTGCCTGGATTGAGATTGTGGCCGTCCTGCCGCAACCGGTCATCCAATGCCGCAATGGCACGCTGTCCGGCTGCACTGAACACACCTCCCGCTGCCACGGCGTGGGCTGCCTGCTCGGAAACCCAGCGTGCCACTGCCATCCCCCGCTTGCGGGCGATCAACGTGTCAGGCACGGCTGATAAGAGTTCCAGGTACGCTTGAACCACTGCCTGCCGAGTGTTGGCCCCTCGGTCAAGCGCTCTGATCAGCGCAGGTACTCCCAGCTCGAACGTGATGGCGTAATCGCTAAGATATTCGGCGGCGATGCTATCTCGCTCCACGGCACTGGCCATGGCCTCGCGCAGGGTCACTGTCGGCTCATTTCGCACATCATGTTCCACCTGAGGCTCGAGACCGCCCGGCTTCGCCATGCGAATGGCGACATAGGCCGCACGCGCGTCCTCGACTGTGAGCTCGCGTAACACGATTCCGAGGTTGGTCCGCACAGTTCTTCCGCCGTCCATCAGCGCGGCTTTGGCCAACGGTGCGAACAGCAACACGATCCCCAGGTTCACGTTGGTCTGTGTCCAGCGCCGCGTGGCCGTGATGGCAGCCAAGATCGTCTCGCCGACGCTACGTTCACCAGCACGGGCCATCTCGGGCCCTAAGGCTACCGCACTGCGGAGAAAATCCTCGTAGGTTAAGTCGGAAAAGGCGCGTGTGGGGGTGACGTTGCCGGGTTTCTCCGCACTGGCTTCCAACAAACAGGCCAGTTGGGCAACAGCAGCTATTGTCTCAGGAGTGAAGGGACCCGGTACTTTCTGGATGTCTCTCCTCTGGTCCACACTTCACACAGCGTGCTTCCAAGTAGGCCACGATTTCCGCAGCAATGTCCAAGTCGGTCGTGGTTTGTAACCCCTTCCAGCCTGGAATGCCGTTCACCTCCAACACATACGGGTCGCCGTTGGCGGTAACCACCAGATCCACACCTGCATATTCCGCACCCACAGCCTCGGCAGCGCGCGCACGCAGAGCTCCTCCTGTGCGGGTGTCAGGCGCAATGGGCGCGTGCGCGCGCCCCGGGCCACGTTGGTGCGCCACCCGTCGGCCAAGCGCTCCATGGCGGCCAGAACCTGCCCTCCCAGCACAAAGGCGCGGATGTCACGGCCGTCGTGGGGAATGAATTGCTGGACGTAGTACACGGCACGCTCGACTTCCAGCGCTTTGAACACCCGGTACGCTACTTCTTCATGCTCGATGCGTACCATACCCAGCCCCATGGACCCGAACAGCGGCTTGACCACCACATCGCCGCCCAAAGCCACAAACGCCTCTAGCGCGTCGGCGCTTCGCTCGCAGACCACCGTACGCGGCGTGGGCAGTCCCGCCTGCTCCAGCAACCCCGATGTGTAGTACTTGTCCACCGTGCGCTCGACGACCTTGGCACGGTTAATAACGTGGACTCCGCGCGCCTCCAGCAAGTGCAATGCATCCATGCGAAAGATCGTCTGCTCCAGGGAACCACGCGGGATAATGCGCACCAGGACGACGTCGACAGTGTCGAGAGGGACATCACGACTGGCCAGCGGGGGCCACTCCCCCACCCGCGCCATCATGCCTCGGATGGGTACCACCGTGCAATGGTGCCCTCGAGCTTCCAGGGCGCGCTGGAGTTCGTCAACATGCCAACCGCGACCGGCGCCTACGATGGCGACCTTCAACGCATTACTCCAGGAACGACTTGCGCAACACTTCCACGTTGACCTGTCCGGCGTGGAAGGTGCGCCCGCTGACGACATTGGTGACGAAGATCTCGGCCGGACTGAAGAGCAACGGATCGACCTGGTAGAAGTCAAAATTGTAGCCTTTGAAGGTCTCGTAGAAGGGCGCTCCATAGTCTCGCGAGGTCGAGGCCGGCACGCGAGGCACCACCTTCTCCAGTTCCTCGTCATCGGCGCGCACGGTGTAGTGCACCTGACCGCCGTACAGGATGGCGTCGTTGGTGCGCCCGATGGCCCGGATGTCGCTCTTCGCCGTGGGGGGCAACGGACAGGTGCCGAAGCCGCTCAGGATTGTGTGCACGTCGAAACCGATCTCGTGCAGCTTGTGCAGCCCTGTCTCCACCACCCGGGCGGCCACCTGCACCCCACCCACCACGCTGGCCGTGGGAGCAATGAGAAGAGTCAGGGCTTCGGGGGCCACCCCGGCCCGTTCGGCGATGTAATCGGCTACTTCCGGCGTGGGTAGAGTGCGGCTTTCCAGACAGAGCACCGCCACATCCACCTCGTCGCGATACCCCAGTTCCTCGTAGAGTCCTTCTCGGCCAGGATCCGCGCGCGGGCCGGACCACTGCCCATGGCGAAGTAGTCATCCTTGCTGACCGCCCAACCGGCGTACTGGGCCGCCAGGCAGGCCAGGGCAGGTTTGTCCGTGTACACGGCCAAGCCCGGCAGCCACCAATCTCCCAGAGTCACCTGGGTGAAGGTGAGCGTGCCCAAACCCGCCATGCAGATCTCGGCAAAGCGTCGCCCTGCCTCCAACCCGCCCGGAGCCTCGATCCCGCAATCGATCAAGCGTGTGCCATTGTCCAGCGTCTGCACCGTCACGCCCAGCGCCTCGGCATCGGCGACCAGACGCTCGGCCAACGCCAGTGCCCGCTTGTTCAGCGATAGGGTCATAGTTCATCTCCGTTTCGGTGCTCGGCGTCCAGTATTCAGTGAGCAGCAGCATGGGGGCTGATCACTGATTGCTGACTACCGGAACAGCAGCAAGATCTCACCCCGGTTCAGCTCCACCGCATCACCGCTCCAGCGCCGGTAGCGCCCGTTGATGTGGGCGTCCTCGATGGGGAGGCCCATCTGGCGCAGGTACCGCAGGTAGACGCGCAGGAAGGTGGGGCTGTAGGTACAAGCATAGCCAAAGGTGGGGAGCAGCGGCGCATCGTGCATCGAGACAATGGTGCCGCGCCGCATGCCGGCGCCTGTGCGCAGCCCCAACCGGCCCAGGACGACGATGGTCCCCGCCCGCATGTTCACGCCCGTGAAGTCGCCGCTGTCCTCTGCGATGGCGATGAGTCCACGGCGCATGGCATGGCCAACTTCGTTGCCGGCGTTGCCGTGCACGATGATCTCACCGCCCTGCATTCCGATGACACTGCCTCGATACGCGGCGCCCACCATGTGGCCGGCATTGCCCTTGATGACGATTCGGCCTCCGATCATCTCGGCGCCAACCCAATCGCCAACATCTCCTTCGACCACGATCTCACCCCCGCGCATGAGGGCGCCCAAGTGCATGCCAACGTTGCCTTCGATGAGGATGCGCCCGTCGGTCATACCCGCGCCGATCAGCTTGACCCGCGACAGGTCCCCTTCCAGGCGCACCTCGCCATTGCCGCTCCCTGCCACGCGGAAGAAATCGCCCAACGCGGCACGCTCATTGCCGTACTGCACCGGCAACGCGGCGATTTCCGCTTCGCTGAGACCTGCCAGCCGATCCGGTGTGATGACCTCCGCCTCCAGAGGCACTGTTGGTGTTGTGTACAGCGTTAATGTGACGCTCATTGTGGTCTCCCTGTTTCAGTATTCAGTGGTCAGTTATCAGCCCCCATGCCACTGATTACTGAATACTGATCACTGAGTACTGAATGCAACCAGACCTGGTACTGTCCCAACGTACCGCCGTAGTTGCCGGCGGAAATCTGCACTGCCCCTGCCTCGGCGGCAGCGTGGATGCCCCGGCGCGTCGCCTCTTCGATGGCCGGCATGTCCAGACCGTCGATGACGATCTCCATCACACAACCTACCCCAGGCGGCACGTGAGTCTCAGGGGCGAAGGCCCGCAGTGTCGGGCAGTAGGGATCGTTGGTCGAGGCGAACAGGAACTTGTAGCGCGAACCGGTCTTGCTTCCGCTGCGTACAATGCCCCCGGGGAAGGGCAGGATGACGCCCGGCACCTCACGCATGGCAGCTACGGCGGCCTCGGCGGCGCGCAGCGTGCTGGGCGTGTCTTCGCCCAAGATGAGCAAGTTACCACCGCCGATGGCGGGCTGGATGCCGAAGCGCTCATCCACCAGGAACTCCCCATCCATCACGGGGATGCGCCAGAAGCGACGCCCGTTCAGCACCTTGCTGATCTGATACCCGTCGCCGAAGTAGCGCAGTTGTCCGCCGACAACCACCGTCTCCTCTGCATCCTCCAACCCGTTGAAGCAGGCGGTGGTAGGACACGTCATCACGCTTTGCCCAATGCGCTCCACCAGCCGCTTGCCCAAGCTCTCAGCGTCCACGGTAAAGACCAGCACGCTCACGCCGGGACGCCCGTCTAAGGTTTCTTCAGGCGGCACTTCGCCCTCGATCCCTGCTTCGAGCTTGCAGCCAATGATCGAGGTAGCGAACCCGGTCATGGAGCGTGCCGCCTCCATGGCCCACCGGGGCGTCTCGGCGGTGATAATCACCCGCGCCGCCCACATTTTGAAGGCCTCGGCGAAGGTGTTCACGATCTCGGTATTGTGGATGCGCATCTTTGGTCTCTCCTCGTCGAACAACCGGAACAGCGTGGGGTGTCTACGACTGCTGAGTTAAGGTGGGTATCACCTGATGTGTAGACAGGTACTCGTCAGCCACGGGGGTAATTCGCGAACCGGATCGTGTAATACTCCTCGAAGAAGGGACGAATGACTTCCTCAATATCAGGGTCGTATTCCGGCGCCACGTGGAGCAGACGTCCCTCATGATCGGCGCGGAACTCCCCGTCCTCAATGATCACCTTGCCGTCTTTGATCACATAGCGCGGCGTGCTGAACATCTTCTCCTTGTCGTCGTTCTCCTCGTAGATGGTGATGTCCGCATCCGCGCCGACGCCCAAGTGACCCTTGTCGCGCAGGCCCAGCAGCCGCGCCGGACCGGCACGGGTGATGATGGCGATCTCCTGCAAAGTGTACTCCCGTTCCAGGTTGTCCAGCAGGACCGTCTGGCGTATGGCACGTTGGTTGACCGCGAATCTGTTCGTTGCGAAACTCACGGTCCATCAGGAGGCGGATCAGTCGCGGGTAGCTGAGAAACGATCCGCCGTTAGGGTGATCTGTGGAGAGCACCATGCGCCAGGGGTCTTCCGAGAGCAGGAAGAGCTCAAGACCGACGGCCCACTGCAAGGCATGGACGTAGTTGCGCTCCTGGTAGACGAAGGGCACGATACCACAGCCGCTCTCGTGTTCCACATCGGCATTGACCCACTTGTTGCCGCTCACTTGGCGGAGCATCCAAGCTAACGGGGCATCGGCGGTCATGCCGGTGGCACGGCCAAACATCACCTGGCCCACATCAGCGCTGATTTCAGGATGGGTGTTGATGTATTCTGCGATCTCCGGCGCCTTGGAGGTCATGCGGCCACCTGGCTCGCCGCCGTAAGCGTGGAATTGGATGTGGGTGATGTGCGCCCGCCGGCCCTCCAAGGTGCGCATCGTTTCCAATGTGGTTTTGTAGTTGCCGGGAATGCCCAAATTGTTACAGTGAATGTGGGCCGGGTGGGGCAAACCCAGCTCGTTGGTCACATCGACCAATGCTTCGATCACCTGGCGTGGCGTGAGCCCGAAACCGGGGATCTCGTCGTCCAAGTCCGTGATATTGGCATTGCGTTCCTTCCACAGCTCGGCGCCGCCCGGGTTAACCAGCTTCGGGGTGTAAGCGCGGGCGGCGTTCAACCACCAGGCCACGGCGTGGCGAAACTCCTCCCGCCGGCCCTCCTTGAGCAGTTGGTAGAGCAGCACATTGTTGCCCAACAGGACGAAGAAGCCCTTGTCGATGATGGGGGTATCGTGGAGCTCCTCCAGCGTGTGACGAGCACCCAAGGGGGGCACTGCTGCTTCCATTGCCGTGGTATACCCCAGCATGGCATAACGGTAGCCCGTGGCGAAGGTTGAAGGCACGGTGCCTCCCGTGCCGGAGCGCGTGAACGGCGTGCGAGGATGGACGTCGAAGCGATGATCTTCGGGCTGCAGCTTGCGCGCCAGGTTGACTTTGGGCCCGGCGATGTGGCAGTGGATGTCCACTCCACCGGGCATCACCACCATACCGCTGGCATCGATCCGCCGTGCGTCTGGGGGCACATCTTCCACAATTTTGCCATCCTGTACGCAGATGTCACGCACTTCACCATCCACACCGTTGGCAGGATCGTAGACCTTGCCGTTTACTATGCGGAGCGTCGAGGACATAGGAATCTCCCCATAAACAGCTCACGTTCTTGTGCCTTGTTTTCCTTCGTTATGAGGCTGCCCCCGGCATGGTGCCGGTGTTGAGCAGATGGGGCACCGGTTGTGGGATGCTTTCGAGGGCCACCAAGGAGCGCACTCGCTCCTTGATGGCCCGTAACACCTCTTTGTCGCTCGGATAAGGTGATGGGAAGGCAGGACGCAAGGTGATCGGCACATCATCCATGCGGTAGACCGTACCGCCTGTGTTGATGCCGTAAGTAGCTGTGGTGAACACGACACGTGCTAGGTCGGCTGTGAGGGTCGGTTTAGGATCCAACACGATGACGGGGATCTTGCGCAGGTGCTCGATGGCCGGGCGCGGGAAGTTAGCTGCCGGGTCCGCAGCGATGATGAGGGCTGCATCGGCCTCTCCACGGGCCAACAGGTCCACTGTGGTGAACTCTCCCGGGTTGAAGCGCGGATAACCTCGGCTGAAGTTGACAGCGAAGGGGAAGCCTGTTTGCCAACTCAGCACGTTGTCCGCACCGGTGACGTTGCCGTGGCCGCGCACTGGTTTGGCCACGAAGTGGGTGTACTCGTTCAGGTCTGTAGCCAGGGCCAACAGCGCCCCCGAGTTGAAGTGCCTCCCGCGGGTCATGGTGAGCCCCATGCCGAAGAACAGCACGCCAAACCGGCAGCTCTTCATGCGCTCCACCAGATCTTGCAGCGTGGCCAACGACACTCCTGTCTCCTCTTCGATGGCCGGATCCACAGGGTGCCCTTTCACCAGCGCCCGCAACGCCCACAGCACTTCAAAGTCCTTTCCCGGTTTGACCTGAATAAAGATATCCGCCGCGCGGGCGCTGGGTGTGCGCCGGACGTCCACCAGCACCACAGTGCGGTCCTTGCGGCCGTTGGGGACGAACATGCCTTTGGGAATGATGGTGTACCGGGTGAAGTGACGAGGGTGAGATTCAGCTGGGTTGCCTCCCCAATAGATGACCAGATCAGCGCGGTTCTTGATCTCGCCCAGCGTAGCTGTGCTCTCCCCAACGCCCTGAAAGGCGATGCCTGAGGGGCCATGACACACCGACGTAGTGGTGTCGATGTTGGCGCCGATCAGGTCGGCGATGGCCACCGCCTCCCGCTGTGCCTCACAGGTGGTGTCACTCAACCCGTAAATGACCGGGAAACGTGCGTTCACCAGGAGCTGCGCGGCAACCTCTACGGCTTCATCTGTGCTGGCCTCTCGCCCATCGATCAGGGCATATGGCCGCTCTTCGATGGTGTGTTCGGCAAACCACGCCTTGCCCAACGAGCAGGCGTTCTCCGCCCGGGTGATCCGGTTGTTCTCCACAGTCAACGTGATGTCATCACACACGCACCCACAGAACGTGCACGTTGCGTTCTCCACGATTCGAGCCCTCTCGTTCATGCCCCCCTCCCTTCTTCAAGCAGGTAAATACCCACACCTTCTGCTTGGCTAGCGGTCGTCGGTCAACGCTCCTCCGTATCAGAGGATGGCCATGGCAAACCAGTAGCCTCGTAGCGGGCCAAGAGTCGCTCTTCCAGTTCGGCATCGCCCAGAACGTCCAACAGATCGATACCGAAGTGCTCAGCAGCCACCTTCAACCGCTCCCGTCGTTGCGCGCGCACCTTGGCATCCATCTCCGCTGCCCAATCACCAATCGCAATCCAACTCATCGTACCCTCCTTTGTTCAGTGACCAGTGAGCAGTATTCAGTTTACTGACCACTGATCACCGGACCACAGGCTCCACTTCCACCTCGAAGCTCTTCGAAAGCGGCATACCGGTGCCGGCTGTGTCACCGTCCATCAGCTGACTCGACGCTGGGCCATAAGGCAAGAAGAGCACGCCTGAGGGCAAGTCTGCCGGCTTGCGTTTCTTGCAACGCACCACGGCCTCCCCCACAGCAGTGCGCAGCCGCACCAGATCGCCATCGCGCAATCCCAGGCGCTCCATGTCCTCAGCGTTCATTTCGAGTGTGGTGGTGATGTTTCTGTAGGCCTCACTGTGCTTGCCGATATTCAGGTTCACTCCCTGTTTAGTCGAACGTCCGGCAATCAGTAACATCTTTTCACCCATGGATCACTCCTTTTTCAGCAATCAGTGATCAGTGTTTCGTTGTCACTGATTACTGATCACTGAACTGAACACAGCCGCGCGTGCTTGAAGCTCGCGCAGGCAGGTCGCGGGTGTGTCGCCTGTCGTCAGGATCGTGCACACGGGATGACCTTTGCGGATCTGCTCGCCGGGGTGCGGGATGTCACGCAGGCCCCGCGCGGCCCAGTCACTTGTGTCACCCAACACCACGTCTTGCGGCGCGTACAGGATGGCCTTGCCGGCAGCCGGGGCGCTGGCCATGGCTTGCTCCAGATCGAAGGAAGGCAACTGGCCGGAAAACGCGCGCACATGGGCGTCGAACACGCGCAGGTTATAGATGTGATCCACCAACTCCACAGGTGCTGTGGGGCGCGGGTTCACTTCGATAGTCCATACACGTCCTTCGTGCCAGACAAAATCCAACCCGTTGAGCCCCCGCAACTCAAAAGTTGCTGTCAGGTGAGCCACGATGGTCCGGACCTGATGGAGCAAAGCGATCCGCTCGTCGGGAGGTAAACGCGGAGGCAACAGATTGCCACAGTATCGGAAACCCGTTGCACCAAACGCCCGTCGTCCCACCAACTGCTCTGTCAGGCCCAACAGCACTGCCCGCTGGCCGTCGGCGACGAACATTGCTGAGCCCACCATGCCCGGCACCCACTCCTGGACTACGCCGCCCTCTGGCACCTTGCCTCCGTGCCAACGACGTGTTCTGTGGCCTCCACCGCTGCGCAGCGGCTTCCACAACCACTGCCGCCCGGGATCCGGCACGACGTTCTCCCCCTGGCTGATGACCAGCGTCTGTGGGAAGGCGAAGCCCTGTGCCCGCAATACCGCTCCCACCTGGAACGGGTCCCGCACCCGCCTTAGCGTCTCCGGCGTGTTGCCCAACAACTGTCGCCCGTGCGCAAGGCGGGCAACCTCCTGTGGGTGGTTTTCCAGGCTGGCACTGTAGACCACAGATGGTGCTTCCAGTTCGGCGGCCACGTCTACCAGCGCGGCTGCGCTGTAGGTCCTGCCGAAGTCACGCAGCAACGAGATACCAGGACACAGGGCTCGCACGTCGGTGTCGCCGAAGTAGTCCAACGCCACCACTCGGTACCCTGCTCGCACAGCCAATTCGGCCAACATGCGAACGGTTATCCCGACCAGCAGAATGGGCTGCGGTGGTTGCGAGGGCGAACTATCCGGACGCGTCACACCAATTCCTTGGCCACCTCGTAGACCCGTTCAGCGTCCATGATCACATCGTTGGACTCGAACAACCTGGCCACACAGGTGCGGTGTACTTTGATCTTCGGCCCGCCGATGCCCAGCGCGCCGAAGGCAATGCGCCCCTCGCGCTCCGTGCCATCGTCGTTCAACTCGATACCCTCGATGCCCAGCGGTGGCACGGCATTCACGTCAGCGATTAACTTCAAGGAGGGGACGGCGGTCCAGACGGCCTTACTCACAATCTGGACACCTGGCGCTCCGGTGGTGAAGAGCACTACTGCGCCCTCCAAGGCCTGACGTGCGGTCTCATCATCGGCCATCACCGCGCCCTCCACCTGCACGCCAAAGCGCTTGCTCACCTGTTCAGCAGCCGCTTGAGCCCGTTCCAGCTTGCGGGAGGTCAGCGTCACCTTCGCTCCTTCCAGCGCCAAGAGTCCTGCTGCCCGCATGCCCACCGGGCCGGTGCCCGCGCCAACCACCACCTTCTGACCCCGCACGTCTAGTGCTTTCACGATCTTGGCAACGGCAGTGGCCGTGGTGGTGTTGCAGCCCCCCGAATCGAGCATGGCCGAGACCTTGAAGGGGCCGAAGAACTGTTGCTGCACTGCCTCCAACAGTTGCTCACCGGTCGGCACGTCCGAGCCCCCAACCCAGAAGGCCATACTGTTCAGATCACGTGGGGAACGAGTGAAGAAAGCCCCCTGTACCAGTGAAGGAATGTCGTCCAAGGTCACATGACCATAGCTCACCACCACATCAACCCCGGAATCGTAAGCCACAATGCAGTCGAAAGTGCTGGGATGTTTATCACTATCCAGTTGAATGAGAATTTTTTTCTTGTTCTCCATGGTCACATTCCTCACGTGACAAGGAGAGCGACAGATCTCCTGTCGCTCTCCTCTCTGGCCACCTGACGGGGCAGCACCACCCCCCTACCAAGGCCATATTATACCTGACTTTTGACTGGTGAGTCAACAAACGACTTCACGCCACCTTGTACAGAGCACCTTGGCGAGTTTTAGACCGCGGCCTTCCACTGCTCGTACCCGACTTCGGGGTCAGCGCCCGCGCCCTTGACGCCCAAGCCGATGTTGATGTAGCGGAACTCCGTGGAGCCCCAATCCTTGTCGAAGCGGAAGGGAGCAATGGGTGACTCGGGGTGGAGGGCCACGATATGGGTGAGCATGGTGGCCGTGACCGGCTCGCTGGTGAGCAAGCACGGGAAGTCGGCGAACTTCAGCATAGTGCCCACTCGTTGCGTGATGGCGCACGGCGGGTAGGTGTAGCGGTGGATGTTACGGAGCACATCGTGGTTGTCAATGGGGCTCAGGTCGATCTTCACGCCGTCGATCTCCCCGCCCTTGCCCAGCGGCTTGGGCTTGAGGATATTCCAGCCACGCCAGATCGACATGATCATGTCCACATTGTGCAACTCGGCCGCCGCGTCTCGGTTGGGGTTCATAGCCACCATGTTGTGGAAGCGGTTGACCAACAGCTCGATAACACTGTCAATGGGCATGTAATCAAGGAGGAACTCGTAGGCCATAGCGGCTGCGCCGGTTCCAACCGCCAGCGAGATGGGACCATACTCGCTCTTGAACCCCTGCTCCAAACCCCGGTTCAGGGTGTTCTCCATCACCTGGGTGTGAGCCTCAAGTATGGCCATGACGATGGGGTCCTGAGCGAAGTTGAACATGGACTGAGAATTGTGGTGGGCCACATCTCCAACACAGTAGGCCGGCACACACACTGTGTTAGCCGGGTGCACTCCCTTCTCCAGCGCCGCCAACACCACCGGGCGCATGCGCTCCTTGTAGCGCTTCTGGTACTCCGCGGTGTCGAAGGAAGTGTGGCCACCATGTCCACCCAAGTTGTGATTCAGCATGAGCTCCGTCTGCGCCTCGGTGGGAGTGTCGTAGATCTTCTGGAGCGTGGCGATTTCGGCATCCAACGCCTCGTCCAAGGTCTTGCCTGCTTCCACCGCGGCACGGAAAGCTGCCCCCAGCCCATAGGAGGTGTTCATGCCGAAGGACTTGGAGGCCAAGATAGTCTTCTTGTGATCCGAGGGGATGTCCACCTTCTGCAGGATGCGGTTGAACAAGTTGACAGTGGAGCCGGGGCTGAGGGTAAAGTCCACCACACAGGTGGGTCCATACATGCCGCCGTAAATGCGGGCTACCTCACGCCCCACCAGGGCCCGGTTGTCGGCAATGGCATCAATGAACTTCTCGACAGAGGCACGGAATTCCGGCTGTTCCTCGTAGAGGATTTCAAGAATCGGGGGGGTCTGATAGTGCTCGACAAAGGGGTCATCCTCTGGGCGCACTGTCTCAGTCAGGTCACAGAGGATCTCAAAGTGAGCATTGACGGACTCAACGTGCAGCGCAATGGCTTCGGGCAGTTCGTTCTCAACGGCTTTCATGCCATTGACAGCGTCCACGTAGGGCTTGGCATCTTCAACCCGGAAGGGCTTCCCCCGCTTGGCTTTAATGTTCGTCACATCCGCTTTCAATGCCGCCAATGCCTGGCTCACCATCGCCTCATACAGTGTTTGGCTCGCCATAATCTTCCTCCCTTGGAACTGAAGGTTACCTTTTCCTGCGGCTACGTCTCTGGCGACCTAGTGGTCTTCCGGGTGCCTTACCCTATAATATCCTACGGTACGCCAACATCGTTGTCCTTTACCTTACCTTTCTGCTCTCACCCCCTTAACCCGTAACCAAGGTAACTGTACCGGTCCCGATTGGTGCGAAGAAGACCGCGCACTCCGCCGAGAACGCGTCGCGGTTCTAGTATACACCATATTTAGAGGGAGAGTCAACAAACTGACATTATATGTTCCATGTTGAAACCATATTTGGTGCACCACGGTTATCTTTTGAAACATGCCTGCTGGCTTCCCAGAGGGAGCGATGACAGGCTTGGCACCCCACAGGTGTCCTACTCCTGAAGACCACCACGGGGAAAATTGAAGAGGTATTTGTGCCGTAGTTCCTCCGCCGTGCTCACATAAATGTAGTCCAGCACCGTGCCCTGTGCTTCCCGCAGCCGCATTGTGTCCACCAGATCGGCAAACTGCCCGCCTGCCATGCCGTCTGCAATGATAGCGGCCCCTTGGGCGGCCTCTTTGGCCGTTTGGGCGATGCCGGAAACCCGATGGACTGGGGCAAAACGGCTCAGCCGCCGTCTCAGCTCTTTCCGGACTGCCGGGATGCGGGTTAGTCGCCCAGACAGCAGGATTTCTCGCACTCCGGGCACGATGGCCATTTCAGCAGCTACGCTCTTGACCACCCCCTCGAAGAGGGCTTCCCAAGCGCGGTACAGGGCCGGGTCACTGTCCATGTGCCGTGCCGCTTCTTCCGGCGAGAGGGTTGGCTTACCGGCCATGTACGCCACCCCGCCGGAGAAGAGCACCTCCTTGTGAAACGTGCCCAGCAGATAGGCCAATTCGCCGTCCATCGCTCCCAAGGCGTAGAACCCTGGTGGGCCGGTGGAACCACCCAGCCCATCCACCACTTGGCCATCCTGAACAACCATCACCGCGGTGTAAGCGCCCCCCACCTCCACGTAAATGAAGCTCGTCTCGGCGTAGGGTATTCCGTGGCGACGGGCTTGATCGAAGATGCCCAAGGCCAAACAACACAGCTTATCGGCCGTGCCCATGTCAATCTTGTTGGCCTTGCGGTGTTCGGGCACGGTGGGCAGGTGAATCACTCCGGGCATGAAGAGCATAGGCATGCCGCTAGCCCTCAACTGCTCGAGCATCTCCCCCATACCGCCCACTAGGGCAGCACGGCCACGCTCTCGTTCATCGGCTAGGATGACGAGAAATCGGTCGCGTTCGGAGAACTTGGCCAGGGAGACCCAAGGCAGGCCATATCCCGAAGGGCCGATGATGAGGTCCAGAGGGCGGGATGCTTCCAGGGTGTTGATCAACACCCTAGGATCGGCGGCGATGTCCGCCGAGGGGATGGAGATGTCCAGGAAGACCTCGCCGTCTTCCAGGCCACAGAGGTCAAAGCTCAGCGTTCCTGGATCGATGCCGAGGACTCTCGTCATATCCCTCTCCACCTGAGATGGAAGCGAACGGAGAATGGGTGGCAGGTACATAGCCCCATTCCCCATTCGCCAGACCGGGCTACGGCAAAGCGCGCTCCAGTGCACCGGGATCGAAGCCGACAATCACCTTCTTGCCGATTTCTATAACTACGGTGTGTACCTGACCGGAGAGCGCCTTCATGCGCTCCAGGCTTGCTCTGTCACGATCAACATCAGCGTGTTGGAACAGCACTCCTCGGTCTTCGAGAAAACGCCGAACGTGCTGGAAGTCAGGTGAGTCACGACGACCATACACAGTGACACCTTCCACAGGAGTTGGAGGTATAGCACAGATGCACATGAAGCACTCCTCCCTCTGGGGTTGGTTGACCACATCCTTGACGACACACTACACGCCTGACTGACGCG
>JAUZRY010000028.1 GCA_030949995.1 Ardenticatenia bacterium | reverse complement strand
GAGTGGCGGGATACCTCCTTTGAATGTCCAAAACCCAGGCCAAGATGCGCCAGCCCGTTGTAACGCCAGGATGTATCGCATTGTGGTCCTCGTTGACACCCAAAAGTACGAGTTCCGCACGGACGAGGAAGGCCAAGTCGTGCTGCTGCGTCAACCTCTGTCCCCATTTCGACGCCTGAAGATGAAGGGTGCTTCGATGAGGAGGAACAGATGAACACATCCGTGGCTGCCGCATTGCCAGGCTCGTCGAGCATTTGAGAAAGCATTGTCCCCGGTGGCGAAAAAGAGCAAAGTGGATCGCGAGGCCATCACGCTGACGGCGTGGGAGGCAGTTATGTGGCCGGATAGCAGCTTGGGGTGTCCCGAGCCCGGCAAAGCGTACTTGCAAGTGATCACGCCCGGTTACCGCTTCATCTTTGAAGCTGGCACCGTCCGTTATGAGGTCCACACAGACGAGCGTGGTCGGGCAGCCGTGATATGTGCGCCTTCCAAGAACAAGCTGAAAGGAGAGTAAGCGTCCCAGCTTCTTCTCTGAGTGCTCTCCCGAGCAGGTATCGCTGCGAGGATGCTGATCAATCCCCGCGAAACCGGAATCAGGCAACCTATTGTCCGATCAATGCTTTAGAGCAGAGTCCTTCCTCTCTGCCCCCTCTCCTCAAGACTGTTGGATTGTCAGACCGTCGTCCACAGCCTGATCGAGCAAGCCTTAGGACAATGCCAGCCTGATCCACGGCGTGGACGTCAGCGTGACCCTGATGCTCGCTACGCTGACGGACAGCGGCGGCTTCAGCTATCTCCCTTGTCGTCACAGTCAAATGAATAGAGCCACCGAGTCGGTTGCCCCTGGCCGGCAACCGGCTCGGTATGACGAAGGAGGTGAACAAACGGGGCAACGTGCGGCGCCACGGGGGGAGTCGCACTTCACGAGAAAGGAGATTTTTCGTCATGCGCACAGGAGGGCTTTTGATTGGATCGTGTGTCGTGATCATCAGCTTGGCCGTATACCTTGCCGGTGGGGCCTTGGCCCAAGGAGGTCAGACGATTTCGGCGCAAGTGACCTTGGGCACGGCCTTCACCTACCAGGGCCGGTTGACCGACGGCGGTTCCCCGGCCAGCGGCAGCTACGACTTCCAGTTCGCACTCTACGACGCTGCCTCGGGCGGTGCCCAAGTGGGCAGCACCGTCACGCTGGACGATGTCACCGTCAGCGACGGCGTGTTCACCGTGCAGTTGGACTTTGGCAGCATCGCCTTCGACGGCAACGCCCGCTGGCTGGAGATTGGTGTACGCCCAGGCAATAGCACGAACAGCTATACCACCCTTACTCCTCGCCAGGCGCTCACCGCTGTGCCCTATGCTCTCTACAGCCTGACCGCGCCGTGGAGTGGGCTCACGGGGGTACCGGCCGGCTTCGCCGATGGAGTGGACGACGTGGGGTTGAGCAGCGTGAGCTGGACGGACATTCAGAACCGGCCGGCGGGACTGGACGACGGGGACGACGACACCACCTACAGTGCCGGCACAGGGCTGACCCTGAGCGGCGGGGCCTTCAGCCTGGCCGCATCCTACCGGCTGCCCCAGGGGTGCACGAGCGGCCAGATCGCCGAGTGGGACGGCAGCCAATGGGTGTGTGGCACGGATGATGTGGGCAGCGGTGGGGGCAGTGGGGATATCACCGCGGTGAACGCCGGGGCCGGCCTCACCGGCGGCGGCACATCCGGCGACGTGACCCTGAGCGTGGACTTCGCCGGCAGCGGCAGCGCCACGACCGTGGCCCGGTCCGACCACGACCACGACGGCGCCTACGCCCCGGCAGCACACACCCACGACGACCGCTACTACACCGAGACCGAGCTGCAGACCTCGGGCCAGGCCCAGGTGCACTGGGACAACCTGAGTGGCGTGCCCGCCGGGCTGGACGACGGGGACGACGACACCACCTACACCGCCGGGACGGGGCTCTCGTTGAGCGGTGACCGGTTCAGTCTGGCGAGCACCTACCAACTGCCGCAGACGTGCAGCAACGGCCAGGTGGCCAAGTGGGATGGCTCCGCTTGGGCCTGTGGGGACGACAACACAGGCACGACGGGTACCTTCTGGTCGTTGACCGGCAACGGTGGCACCACGCCGGGCACCCACTTCCTGGGCACCACGGACGCGGTGAGCCTGACGCTGGCGGTGAGTGACACGGTGGCCCTACGGTTGGCGCCCACGGGGGGCACACCCAACGTGATCGGCGGCTACGGCGGCAACAACGTAACAGCAGGGGTGAATGGCGCCACCATCGGCGGCGGTGGAGGGTCTCCGGGCCTCAACCGGGTGACAGACGACTACGGCACGGTGGGTGGCGGGTACGGTAACCTTGCCGGCAGCGATGATGGCAATCCGGCCACCGCACGGTACGCTACCGTGGGCGGGGGCTACAGCAACACCGCCAGCGGCTTTTGGGGCACCGTAGGCGGGGGCAGAGGCAACACCGCCAGCGGCTCCAGCGCTACCGTGGGCGGGGGATGGTACAACCAGGTCACAGCCGCCTACGGCACCATAGCCGGCGGTGGACCATCTGACACGGGTGACCCGACAAACACCAACAACCGGGTGCTGGATGAGTACGGCACCATCGGCGGCGGGGGCAACAACCGCGCCGGCAGCGATGATGGCAACCCGGCCACCGAACCGTACGCTACCGTGGGCGGGGGCTACAGCAACACCGCCAGCCGCGATTACGCCACTGTGGGCGGGGGGTACATCAACACCGCCAGCGGCTATGCGGCCATCGTGGGCGGGGGGTACAGCAACACCGCCAGCGGCTTCTACGCCACCGTGCCCGGCGGTCGTGACAACAACGCCACCGGCGACTACAGCTTCGTCGCCGGCCGGCGGGCCAAGGCCTACAACAAAGGCTGCTTCGTCTGGGGGGATGCGACAAATGCCGATGTCACCTGCGCCACCGACAACCGCACCATCTTCCGCTCCACAGGCGGCTTCTACATCTACACCAATTCCAGCCTCAGCAGCGGGGCTTACCTGGCCGCGGGGTCAGGCTCTTGGAGCACCTTGTCTGATCGCAACGCCAAGGAGCACTTCGCGCCGGTGGACCCGCAAGGGGTGCTGGAGCAGGTGGCCCAACTGCCCATCAGCACCTGGAACTACAGGGCCCAGGATGACTCCATCCGCCACATGGGGCCGACGGCCCAGGACTTCTACGCGGCCTTCGGGCTGGGCAGCACGGACAAGGGCATCGCCACGGTGGACGCCGACGGCGTGGCCCTGGCGGCCATCCAGGGGCTGTATCAGCAAAACCAGGCGCTGGAGAAAGACGTGAAAGCCTTGCGGGAGGAAAATGCGGTCCTGCGTAGCCAGTTGACCGAATTGGAAGCGCGGGTAGAAGCGCTGGAGCAGGCGCAAGGGGCCGGCAGCACCCCCCAACGGCAGGCTGGGTTCCCCGCCTGGATGGGCGGCCTGCTGCTGGTGGGCGTCGGCATAGTCTGGACCAACCGCCGCCGCCACGCCCTCCCAGGAGGTTCATCATGAAACGCAAAACCTGGTTTACCTTGGAAACAGCCGGCTTGCTGCTGGCGCTGGTGCTGATGGCGCTTCTGGGGGGTGGACTGGCCTTGGCCCAATCCGGCGGCGGCTTTAACCTGAGCTGGAACACCATCGACGGTGGAGGCGGCGCCAGCACCGGCGGCCCATACGCCCTCAACGGAACCATCGGCCAGCCCGATGCGAGCACGTTGGACGGCGGCGCCTCTGTCCTGGCTGGAGGCTTCTGGGCAGTCGGAATGAAGGCGTCAACCGGCGGTCAGGTCACCTGCCACTCGTGGTGCGCTAGTGGACGCTGGTCGAATTTGAAATGAGGAGAGCGAGTTTGCCGGTTTTGCCTCGGTGTTCTCCCGAATAGGTGTGGTCCATGAGGAGCACGCACCAATGCCAGTTGACATCTGTTTCGCCCCCGAGTACAATGGCATCGCTGGAGTTCGGATGTGCTCTTGGAAGGGGGCATGTCCCTGTTGTGCACACAGACGAATGTGGAGAAATGGCCTTGTAGCTCCCTTGAAAGGAGCCGAGGATGTGGTGAGCACACGGCTGTTGAGGGGCGCATCCGTGTGTTGGGCTTTCACGTGAACGCCGTGTCCCGTTCATGTGGGACGATTTCAAGTGGTTAGCACAACAAGAACGGACGAACGAAGGCTCAACGGGCGATCAAACTGTTCAAAAGAAAAAAATTCGGCCTTGAATAGCTGCATGTCGAAGAGCCCGCAGGTGTTCTCGC
>JAUZRY010000027.1 GCA_030949995.1 Ardenticatenia bacterium | reverse complement strand
AGGCGATCTCGTTGCCTTCCCCATCCACCACGCCGACGCGGAAGGGCAGGTTGACCTTGACCACCTTCTCCCGCTCGCCCTTCTCATCCTCTTCTTCCCCCACCAGGTCGGCGTGCTGCCGGGCCAGCTCCCACAGCGCCTCCAGACCCCATCGAACGTGGGGCATTGTTTCTGACGCCACCGTGCCAGGGCAGTGGCCAGGCAGGGTTCCGGCCTCTTTCAACCCGACCCTGTCCAACGTGCGGTCATCAAAGCGCACCTGTAGCGCCGCCCCCTCCGGCAGTTCGCCTCGCAGCGGGGAGAGGAGTTCCACGGCGAGGTGGGTGATGCCGGCGATGAAGTCGGTGTCCTGATGCTTTCTGACCCCCCGCAGACGGCGCAACTTGTTCCCCAATGACCTCGGCAGCGTCGCCGTACTCGCCGAGCAGGGAGTCCAGCCCTTCGGGTTCCGGTTCCCGGCCATCGGTCAGGTCCTGGAGCACGTCGCGAACCGGTTCGGGCAGCGCCTCTTGCTCCAGGCGTTGCGCCTCCAGCGCCGCTTCCAGGGCCGTTGCCAGTTCCTGCATCCGCTCGGCGCGGGTCTTGCGGCGGCTCTTGTGCAGGATGGGGGCCACCTCTCGCCAGTCCAGTTGCAAGACCTGTAAGAGCTCATCCCGGTCGGTCAGGACCTGGGTCAGGAAGCGGTGGAGCAGGTCGCGTTTCTCCGCCGGTGAGAGCCCGTGGGGACGGTCATCGTCAAACTCGGCTTCCTCCAGCCGGGCCAGATAGGCGTCGAGTTGGGTTTCCTCCAGGAGTTCCGTGCCCAGGCGGGCCGCGTCGAAGAGGCTGCGGAGCAGGCGGTCGCCCTTTCTTCGGCGTGTTGAGTAGGTCGGCCAGTTCGCGACAGCGGAAGAGATGCAGTGCGGCAGGGATTCGGCGATGGCGGCTTCCACCGAGGCGCCGGGGACCTGGGATACGTGGGCGTTGAGGGCGCTCAGGAAGGCCACCAGGTCGCGCAACTGGGGTTGGAAAAGGTGACGTCGCACGCGAGCCAGGAAGCGTTTGAGCACGGCGATCTGCTGTGGGGAGAGTTGGTAGTCGGTGAAGGCAGCGGTGATGAGGCCATCCAGCCCCTCGGTGGCCAGCAGGCTTTCGGTGATGGGGTAGATGTCCTTGAGGCTCTGCGCGTCGGTCGTGCGCCGGTTGAAGATGAGCACCAGGGCGTGGCCGGGCGGGACGTGGTTGCGGTACCAGGTGGCGGATTTGCCCGCTTCCAGGGCGTATTCCTCGTAGTCGGGGACAGACCCGGTGGTGCGCACCCAGAGGGGATGGCCGGCAGGGTATCCCCTCGGCGCGGATCCGCCCCGAGCAGCCCCGGTAGACCGACGCTCGATCCAGGCCGATCGAGGCGGAAGAAGCGGCGGGCCGGGCCGCCGGATTGGAGTTGGGCGGTGAGGAAGGTGTGGAGGGCGGTGGAAACAATCGGCTCAATCGTTGCTTTCGTCAAGGTAGACAACATCTCGGTAGTCACCCCATTTGGTAGTGATAATGCTTGAAGGTCAAGAATTCTTCCCAACTCCAGACATGATCGGTCAAGCCGATGGCCATGGCTGGCGTCCGCCGTCGATAGCGCTGCCCATTGGGCAGGCCCTCGGCCGGCTCCCGCAACGCCGAATGCGGTCGCAGCCAGTTATGTTCGAACAAACACACCGTCACCAGCGCATCCCAGGTCCGGGTGTCTTTCGCAAAAGCATGCGTTTTGCGCGTCAAGGCATTCAACCGGTCACGCAACACGCCGTTCAGCCGTTCCCCATGCACCAGATACGGGCAGGTCACCGGTTCCCCCAACACCGTGCCTACCTCGACGCCCACCACCCGGCCTTGACTGCGTTGCTTGACCACCTGGGTCAATCCCACCCCCGGCGTGGGCACCAACGGCGGGCGACCCCGCTGCCCGGTGCGCTGCGGGATCGCGGTACGTGCGGCGGATCTCCCGCGCGTACACCGCCCGTCCATCGCTGATCCAGGGTGATTGCCTCCTACTCACCTCACACCCCAACACCTGCCGCATCACCTCCGGCGTCAGCAGCCCCACGTCTGCCCCCGGCCCCAGGAAGGGGCGCACGTCCGTCACCGCCCGTTCCCAGGCCACGCCCTCTGCAGCCGCTCGCAGACCGCCTGCCACCAGGTGGCCTCGGTCATCGGCGGGCCGGACCACCCGGTCTGCCGAAGCGCATTGTTGAGCAGAGTCAGGTTGGGGGGCGGCCAGTCGGGGTCGCTCAGATACCAGAGCAGGTCGTAGAGGTCGCGTCCCTTGAGATAGGGCCGCTGCAGGATAGCGTGCAGCTTCCCTGCCAGCAGCGAGGCCCGGTCGTGGTGCTGGAGGTGCAACGTCACGTGCCGCCGCACCACCTGTCGTCTCCAGCCCGGCCCCGGCGGGCGGGTTCGTGTCCACCTCGATCTTGACCGCCAGCACTTCGTCCCGGTGGGGGGAGAGGCCCAGTTCGTAGAGCAGGCCGGGGAAGCGGACGAAGGCGCTGTGGACCACTTTGCGGTCATTCACCTTGAACGAGAGGAGATACCCTTCGGCGGTCAACTCGGTCTCGATAGCCCGCAGGTAGACGCGGAGGTTGTACTGCTCCCGCGCCCGCTCCAGAGCAAAGTCCAGGTCCTCCGAATACCGCTGGCTGCCGTAGAGGAACCGAAGGGCAGTGCCGCCGTGGAAGGCCAGGGGCACCATCGCCCCGGCGTGCTGCATCGCCCCCAGGATGCGGGCCTGGAGGTACTCCCGCACGACGTTGCGGGCCTGCAGGGGCGTGGGCGCGGCGCGGACCAGGTCGGCCAGGTACTCTTTCATAACGGTTCGTACTCCTCCACCTCAGCGTGGGCCAGTTCGACGATCCGCTCCGCCGCCCGCGCCATCTTGGACCGGTCGAACCGGACGGCCATCCGCTGCAGCGCGTCCAGGTCGAGCTGGTCCAAGTTTTGAAGCCGCAGTTCCTGCAGGTACTCCGGCGCATCGCCTCCCGGCGTCAGGTAGATCAGGTCAAGCAACGCCTTCTCCGGCGTGGCAACGAAGGCTGCCTGACCGTTCCCCAAATCGAGCCGCCGGTAGCCGAAGAGGAGCGCGGGCTTGACGTGGCGGAACTCGAAGACGCCCAGCGGCGTCTCCCAACGGCCTGGCCGGGCGGTGGTCACACTGGTGACGGTGGGAACGACCTCGGGGATGAGGCCGTAGTAGGCCAAGGCAGATTGCAGGCTGACGTAGGAGCCGCGCACCATCCGGTTGGCGACGAGGAAGGGATGGGGTTTGACCTTCTGGTAGGGCGGGGCGAGGGCGTAGAGGCCACGGCGGAGTTGGTAGAGCCGGCCGGCCCGCACCCAGCGGGAGAGTTGCCGCCGCACGTGACGCGGGTCCACCCTTCCGGCCAGGAGCAGGCCGGTCTCGAACACCGGCTCGTCGCCGACGATGCGAAGCAGTTGCTCGAAGTCCATATCGGTAGGATACCATAGATGGCAAGTTATCGCAATTGTTCCTTGGAGTTGTCGGGACCCACCACCGCCGTCGCGTCCGAATACTCCACCGCCAGCCCGGCGTGCTTCATCTTCTCCAGCAGCGCGTCCTTGTTGCGGGAGTAATACTCGGCGTTGATGCGCTGACGATCAAAGAGACCCGATTGCCGGGCCTCGTCGGGCCCTACTACCAGGCCGTAGCGCTCGTAGAGCCGGGCCAGGAACTCGTCATAGGTCATCCCAGAGCCAGGGGGCAAGTTGGCCAGGGTGAGGGCCTTGAGCAGGTTGTCGCCCAGCACGAACCGGGCTCCCGGCCCTTTGCGCGGCGCCACAAATCCCACCGCCTTGGCCAGTTTGCGGTGCACGCCCACGAAGTTTTTGCGAAAGTCGCGCAGCAGCAGGTCGGTCAAGGACTCGGCGTAGGCGGCGATGAAACCATCCCGCTTCAGCACACCAGCAGTGTGTTGCTCCGCCAAGCCGTAGACCTTGCTCTCGAAAGTCCTCCGCGCCCGCTTGCTCAGGCCTCTCAGGTGGAAGTGAGCCCGCGCCTCGGAATCCAGCCGTAGCACGAGGTCCTCATCCGGCACGCCGGCAGCCCACGCCGCCACCTGTTGCTCAACGTAGGCCCGGCCCTTCTGCAGGATGCGGGCCTCCTGCTCGCGGAAGAGGGCCGCAGAGGCCCTCCGGATTACCCCGCCGTCGGCACCTTCCAAAGCGTCCACCAACAGAGCCGGGCGACACGCATCCCGGCAGGTGCCATCGGCGTGGCGCTCCGACGTGGCCTCGGGATGGGCGCGGTGGTAGATGTAGAGTGTCAGGTGGAAGCCAATGAGATGCGCCAGCAAGTCCAGCGTCTCCAGAGGGTCCAGATCGGCCTGCAGGAAGCTCGCCACGTCCTCGGCGATGGCGACGTAGAGCGGGCAATCCCGGGTCGGGTATCCAGCCCAGGCGGCCTTTCTTATCGTGCTCGTTATCGCCGTCCTGGTCGCTGCCGTTCCTCACCAGCCGTTGCCAGGTTTGGTCAATGATCTCGGCCAGCAATCCCAGCGCCTGGTTGTGAGATGTCAGCAGGTCCTTGAGGCGACCGGCGATCACCCGGCGCCGCTTTGGAGCGCTGCGAGTCCCGGCCGAGAGGATCAGGTAATAGAGTCGCCGCCTCGGGCGAAGAAGTTGCGCGCGTCGAAGGCGATCTCGGCGTCCAGCATCTGCGGCGGCGTTCCTTCCGGAACCCGGCGACCCCTGTACTTGGTCGCTCCTTTGCGCAGCGCCTCCCAGAAGAGCAGGTTGTGGTGGGCCGGAAAGAGGGATTTGGCATACCAGGAGCGAGTTTCTTCCACGGCGGAGAAGGCCCGCAGCAGCGCACGCGCCAGGGTGAGAGGGTCTTCATCGTCCCCTTCGGCTTGGACGATGACCTGCTCTTCCAGGGCCCGGAGCAAGAGTTGACGGGCCCGGTCGTCAAAGGGATGGCGCGTTTTCTCCCACTCGTCGTAGAAGACGAAGCGGCGCAGGCCCAAACGGGTGAAGCGGGTGTACTCCTGCCGGGCGGCCCCGTCCACGCCCTGGCCCAGTTCGTAGTCGAACCCGGCCAGAACGTTGAGGAACTCCAGCAGGTATTCCATCCAGTGCTGGCCCAGCCGCAGGCGGTGGCCCCAGATCCAGGCGGCCAGCGGGTATCCCTCGCGGTTCTCGTCCACGTGGCCGTAGCGCTCCATAGGACTTCCTCACACACGAATGCGGCCTTCTTCGTCCACCCAGAGGGTCTGCAGGGCGTAGCGGTTCCGGTCGGCGGCGAAGAAGAGAACACGGTTGGGATCCGTCTCCTCGGCGGCAAAGCGCGCGAGCCGCTCGTCCTTGAGTTGGCGGATGGCCAACTCACATTCGGCAGCCAGTATATTGGGGGTGCCACCGCGCGCGCGCCGCATCAGGTACTCAAACCGCAGCAGGTCCACCCGCCAGCGAACGGGTTCGGCCCGAACGCGCGGCGGCGGCGGGATTTCCAGGAGCAGCGTGGTCAGGTCCCGGTCGAACGCTTCGCTCCGTTCTGTGTCGGGGCGCAGGTCCACGTAATCGGCAGCGATTTTCACCCGCACGAGGGGCACAGGCTGTTCGACCGCGTGGGCATACTGGGAAGTGACGTAGAGGTGATCGGCGTCGGTCAGGTAGAGGCCGGAGAAGGCCCGATTGAGGCCCAGGATGAGATCCCGGCGATAGCGGTCCAGAAGCGCCCGGTCGCCGTGGAGGAGGCGGAAATAGTCGGGCAGGTACAGGAAGGGGAACAGGCGGTCCGGCACCTCTCCATTCTGCCACTCGAAAAAGAGCTTACGGCGACAGTGGGGGAGCCACGCCATCAGGGGATGTTCCTCCTCCGGTTTGGGAGAAGAGGCCCCGCCGTGAAGGTAGGCCGCCCGGTCCTGCTCGAAGCGTCTCCCGCCCAGGTCCAATGCCGGAGCGAAGAGCCGTTCGTGTTCCGCCTGGGCGTCTCTGTCGTCAGGTTGGCCGTTGATGATGTAGTCGTCCACCTCAAAGACCGAGGTCTCTCCAACGTTCAGGCGGCGCAGGTGTCGGATGACGACCGCCTTGCGGCGGAAGGTCTCATCGGCCATCTCTCCCCAGACGTTCTCGTAGTACACGTAACGGTGCACCTCCCACCCTATGTGGCGGCTCTTTTCGATGACGGTTTCGCAACGCAGGCCGCCGGTGAGGGTGTAGGCCAGGTGGATGAGCATATCCCGGATGGTGACGTGGATGCCCAAGTGCTCCAGGACCTGATAGAGCCGCTGCACCCGCCGGGCGATGTGCTCATCGCGCAGCCGCCCGGCGTTGAAGCGGATGGGACAGGCGTTGAGGGCCGGGCATCCGGCACACGCTTCCCAGTGAACCGGATCGGTCAGCCAGGCGAGGGCCTGGGGGACGTAGGTGGAGGTGGTGGCCTGGTTCAGGTTGAGGACGACGAGCCGGTCGTTCTCCAGGTTCGGCCCTTCGCGGAGTTGACGGTCCACCTCGGCGTAGAGTTCCTCCAGCCGCTCCCGCTGCAACACCGCCCGCAGCCGGCCCTCGTTGGCAGCGATGAGGAAGGCGAAGCGGGGCTGCTCCTCCAATTGGTCCAGCGCCAGTTCATACAACAGGTCGGCGGCTCGTTCTTCCCCGACTTCCGAGAGGTCCTTGACCACCCGCAGGGTGAGGCCGTCCCGCTCGATGGGCCAGTCCAGCCGGTCGGCCCACTCGGTGACCGGCTGGCCGGTGAACGCTTCGACGATGCGGCGGCAGAGGTAGGTCTTGCCGTCGCCGGCGTTGCCGGTGAGGATGACCGACGGCGGGCGCTGGCGCCGAAAGCAGGCGTGGACGAATCGCTCCGTGCGCGTCTCCAGCCGCAGCGGTTCCCCCGACGGCGGCGCGTGGGTGATGAACTCGTCGAAGGCCGCCTCGTGGTCAGGGGAGGCGGTGGTGTAGCGGTTGAGGTAGGAGACGAAGGGGTTGTTACCCTCCCTTGCCATATGCCTGGCTCCTGTATTCTCACACTCACTGACTCCAGTCAGCAGCCTTTCGATGGGGGCAGTGCGGGCCTCCAGATCTGTGGATGGCCGGCTCGATTTGATGAATTCATCATAATTCATCATTTTTTCCGCATATCTTCTTCAGCCGGTGTGTAGTAGGCGCCGCGCTTGGTGCCGTGGCGGAGCAACTTGCCTTCTCGAACCAGTCGCCGCAGCAGATAGGCCGCCTGGTTCGCGTTCACCCGGCAGAGGTCCATCACCTCCCGACGGGTGATGCGACCATGGGCGCGCACATAGTCCAGGATCATTTGCTCCATCTGCAGCCGCTCGAAACCGCGACGGCGCACGTATTCCACCCGCTGTCCCACTTCCCAATAGACCGTCGCGCTGAGGTGGTAACGACGGGCACGAGTGTGGCCACGTCTCTCCACCAAGCCGCTTTCCACCAGTCGCTCCAATACCCGGCGGGCGGCGGCCTCATTCTGCTGGATGAGGCGAGCGGCCTTAGCCGTATCCGTCTCCCGTTCACGCCACAGGTGCCCGAGCAAAAGCAGTTCGTCCACTGTGAACGGGCGCTGTTGCCGGTTCTCCTCCTGGACGATAAGCGATACGAACTCCAGGTCACCATGGCCGCCGGGGAGAATGACCGTCACCGCCGTTTCGGTGGTGCGGGTGTAATCCGGCGGTGGGTGACCGGTGCGCAGCAACCCTTCATAGATGATGCTCATCCCTCGTCCGGTGCGTTCCACCAACCCGACCCGCTTGAAAATGTCGGCCAGACGGGGGTTGCGGGGACGAGGCCCGGCCGTCAGGATGTTCTCCACAGTGACGCCCAGGACGAGACCGCCCGGGTTGGTGACCAGGATATGGTTATCGCGCAACTGCACATGCACCGCCCCCAGTCGGGTATAATCTCGATGGGTGAGGGCATTGTTCACCGCCTCACGGAAGGCCCGTGGTTCGTAGGTCGGAACACCCACCCGGAAAAGGCCCACAGTCAGTTCCCGCTCCTCATTGCGCACGGCAAAGGCCCCCATAATGCGCTCAAAAGTTCGCAAAAGAGGCCAGCGGTAGAACTCGTTGACCCGCACCTCCTGCCCTGCGAGCACCTGGAAGGCCACTTCGTGGGCGGGCAAGTGCGCTCTCAGGGCATCCTCCCGCCCCACCAAGAGCAGTCCGGCTACGGTAGGCACGGTTCGCCCGTTGAAGGCGACCGTGAGACCCAGCGCACGGGCCAGTTGCCGGTCGTCCAGGTCGAGCAGGCTGGCGTCGCCGTGGTACTCCCGCACCAGGCGACGCAGCCGCTCGAATTCCAATGGGTCCAGGTCCTCCCAAGCCGCGTCCGGCACCGGTTGCGCCGTGTAATCACGTTGGCCCCGGTCAGCATACCAGGCGGTGAGTTCGTGGGGGTAGAGAGGACGGCATCCTGGCCGTCCCCGACCATCTCGGTAGCGGATGAGGAGTTTGCCGTCGCTGGTGGCGACCGGGTGACGGGCGCGACGAACCTCCACCACGGCCACTGTGCCTTCCGGCAAATCGAGGAAAGAGACCTGCACAGTCAAGGGCGGCACGGTGCGGGCGGCGATGAACGCGGCCAGTTGGCGTGGGTCGGTGTGATGGGAGGGATGCAGCCCGGTCACCGTGCCGTCGTCTTCTACACCGATGAGCAGCACGCCGCCCCGAGCGTTGGCCAGGCAGATCACCGCCTCCAAAAGATCGGCGTCGGGCAGTGGTCCACGGTCGCTCTTGAACTCCACGGTGGCGGACTCGCCATCCCGGATCAGTTGACGCAGGTGTTGTTTGTCGAAAGGCTGTCCCTTGCTCGCTTTCATACCGTGCCAATGTCCCCCAGATAGCCCAGGAGGGTCTCCACCTCCGCTGCCTGGTTGAACCACCCCACACTCACCCGCACCGTCCCTCCTTTTTCCAGCGTCCCCAGCCAACGATGCGCCCACGGCGCGCAGTGCAACCCGGCGCGGACGGCGATGCCCCGCGCACCCAGGGCCGCCTCAATGGCCTGGGGCCGTATGCCCTCGACGGTAAAGGAGACGATGCCGCACCACCGAGGGCGCGGCGGTGCCGCACCCCTGCCGTCGGGCGGCGCGTGGACCTGCACACCGGGCAGTCTTTCCAGTTCGTCGCGTAGTTGCCCGGCCAGCGCCGACGTGTGGGCCACGATCGCCTCGCGCCCGGTCTCCTGCAACCACTCCAGGGCCGCCTTCAGCCCGGCGATGGCCCAGACGTTGTGGCTGCCCGGCTCGTAGGCGGAAGGCAGTGCTTCCGGCATCACCACGCTCTCGGAGACAGTACCCGTACCGCCGAACAAGATCGGCTTTGGCCGCCACTCCGAGGCCAGCACGAACCCGGCCACGCCATACGGCCCGTACAGCGACTTGTGGCCGGAGAAGACGTAGGCGTCAATCAGGCCGTCCCGAAGCGGCAGCGGGTAAAGCCCGGCCACCTGGGCGCCGTCCACAACGACCACGACATCGGGGTTGGCCGCCCGGGCCAGGCGCACGATCTCCACCACCGGCGGCATCACCCCGCAGACGTTGCTGGCGTGCGTCACGGCGACCAACGCCGGGGGGCTCCGCCCAGAACATCGCTTCCAGCCGCTCCAATTGGCAGGCATAGGTCTGCCGGTCGAAGGGAATCTCGCGCACCTGAACGCCCACCGTCTGACGCAGGTGCTCCACAGGACGCAGCACGGAATTGTGCTCGAAGGGAGTTACGTAGACCACATCGTCACGTCCGAGATCGGCTCCCAGGATGACCATGTTGAGCGCGATGGTGGCCGAGGGCCTGAAGAGCACCCGCTTCGGCGCCGGCGCGCCCAGCCATTCGGCCAGGGCGGCGCGGGTCTCGGCGATCAGTTGCGCCCCCCGCTTCGCCAGCGGGTTCGCGCCCCGCCCGGCATTCCCGCCCCACTCGCGGTAGAAGGCATCGGCGGCTTCGTACACGCACGCCGGTTTGGGATAGGTGGTAGCCGCGTTGTCCAGGTACATAACGGTCATCGGCCCCCCTCGGCGATGGTTCAGCACATAGTCCAGAAACGCCACCGCGATTCGCCGTCGCTCATCCGGCGACAACGCACGCCCAACGATGTCTAGCGTTCCCTTCAGGTTCTCCAGGAGTAGCCGGCCGGCAGGTGAAAGGTCGGCGTTGTGAAATTGAAAGCGCTGTGTGTCCTGACCCGGAACCCGCAAGGTCACCTCGATAAGGTGCTCGGGGGCTTCGGCTCGGGCCTGCAACTCCCGTTCGATGCGGGCCTTAACGTCCAGCAGCCGGTGGCAGAAGGACTCCTCTGTCTCATCCGACCAGTCTCGTAGAGGGAGCCCGACGATGCAATGGGCGAGCCGGTCCAAGAGATCACCCTCGCGCGCGGGTAACGGGCCTTCTCCAGCCTGGCGTATGACCGCGATGACCTGCTCGACCACTATGTCATCAAACAGGTGTGTGCTCAGGTCCGCCTGAGTCTGTTCCTCTAACCGGCGGAGCCACCGGTGCAGGGCTGTAGGACTCGTCACTCTCTTGAGCAACCCCGTCGGCGGCAAAGTGGTTGATGATGAACCGGTCCAGACGCCGCTGCAGGTCCAGGTAGCTGGCCTCGACCTCCCCGACGAGCTGGACGAGACGATGTGCCATTCTCCGGCGCAGGTCAACATCCCCATCCCCCTTAGTCAACAGTTGAACAAGGTCGGTAAAGATAGCCTGGGCCGGGTTCCGAACGGCAGCGCGGGCGATTTGGCGGAATGCCAGCGCATCATCCGAGAGACGGCCGGTTTCCCGTGCGTACTTGGGCAGGGCCTGCAACCAGCGCAACATGCCCAAACTGAGATAATAGAGCGGCTGACCACGCCGTTCTTCGGGAAGGACCCGACTGCCAAAGTGGGCCTGAAGGATTTCGACGATCGTCCGCCGGTCTTCATTCCAACGCTGCAGGGAGACCGTGAAGGTCTCCGGCCGCCGGCAGATCTGAGTGAACGTGTTCCCCTCAACCGGCGAGATGAGCTCGCCTCCCTGTCGAACCGTTGCCACGGGCAGGTATTGGCGAAACACCGCCGCAATCAGCAGCGGCAGGACACCCAGGCGCAGGCCGTAGGGCGGCCGCTGCAGGCGATCCACGAGCGGCGCGAAGCTCACCTCGTTCTCTACCGCCGACTTGAAGAAGTCATCGATCACCTGCCAGACTTCAGCGATTTCCGAAGCTTCATCAGCTTCATCCTCGGGCCTCGCAAGGCGCCAGCATCCCTGCTCATCCTGCCTGAGCAAGCCGGGCGCTTTCAGGATGGTGTTCAGAATCTGGACATCGGGGCCGTGACCGGTCAATCCCAGGTTTTCGCTCAGTTCCTCGGTCAGGAAGGCATCTATCACCTTTTCGGCGGCCCGCACCTGCACGCTGGAGGGCTGTCGTTTGTTAAACGCTTCGTTGAACAGGCGGGGCGTGCGGTCGAAAACGCGGTCGCAGATTTGAGAGAGCAGCCGGGAGATGTGACCGGGGCTGTTCACAAGGCCACGGATTTCCCGCCCCCCCACGAACCAGCGCGCCCGACGATGGGGATCGGTCAGGGGGGCCATCGCTCGCGCCAGACGCGCTGTGGTGTCTTCAATGAAGAACGCCAGCTCATCGGCAATGCGGGGGTCAGCCCCCCTAAAGGCAGGATCGGCTTCCAACCGGCGCAGCGCGTACAGCTCGGTGAGCGGCTTCAAGATGGCCAACGGCGCTTCGGGCAGAACGAAGACGACGCGCGGATGATTCGTCCGCCGGACGAAGGCCTCGGCCTGCTGGAGGTCGGCTGCATCCATCGCCAGGACGTAGATGAGCAGACCGTCGGCGTACCCCATTTCTTTCAGCAAGGCATCCCAATCCCCTTCCCACTGTACCAGCTCCGGCACCGTGCGATACAGGCTCCAGAAGAAGCGGATCATCCCCCGCTCGTCGTTGTAACGGCGTGCCGTGTAATGGCGTGGCGGCAGCACATCCTCCAGGTAGCGGCGCAATTTAGGCTTGGTCACCGGCCTGCGCTGCACCACATCGGCGATGGCGGCCTCGAAGTCCACATCGCTGCCCTCGATGAACTCCCAGGAGCCGGTGCTCCTGCGGAACACTAAGGCCTTGTGGGCTGTCAGTCGTTCGAGGACTGGGGTGATGGCATCAACGGGCGTGCCAAGGGCAAAGGCCAGCAGTTGGGTCGTCGGCCTCAGCGGGCCGGCAACTCCCGCCGCATGAATCACGCCCAACGTCTTCACCAGACGGGTCGCCAGGTCATCGTCGGGATCGAGCTTCCGCAGCGCGCTTTGGACGGCGCTCCAGACGGCGTGGGTTCCGCCCGGGCCTGTGTCGGCCCGGATGGCATCGGCGAAGTAGTCCCACAGTTGGTCCGGGTAGATGAGCGGCAGCTCGTCGCCGTCGAAGCTCGCCTGGCTCAACCACTGTCCAACACCGTGCGCCTCATCGGACGCCAGGAAGGTGAACAAGGTGCGTTCGTTCTGTGCTACCCTGGCCGAGAGGCGGGGCAGGCAGTACGTGGAGACCGGGTGGAACGGATAGGCCCCTTCGACGATCAGGGCGCGCAGTTGGGCGTCGGACATCGGCTCAAAGAGGGCCGTGTCCACGGCAGCGAGCAGAAGGCGCTCGAAGGTGCTGCGGTGTCGTTCGACAAAGGCCCGCCACTCCCTTGGAGAGGCCGGTTGCAGAGCTTCGGCGATCAGAAGGTAGCTCACTTCCGGGTCGCTGGAGACATCCAGGCTCTGAAAGCGCCCCTCAATGCGTTGCCACTCGGTCTGGTAGGCTTCGGGCAACCCATAGGCGTAGCGGGTCAGGCGCTGATGGGTGATGAGCACGAGGTGAACTTGGGCGTCGCCGCTGCGGTTGCCGTGTTCGGCCAAGTCCTGGAGCAAGGCCACCTCCCGCCCGAAAGGCTGTCCAACGCGCCCTTCCAGGAAACGGCCAAATTCGTCGTAGAGGATGACAATGCCCTCGTAGCCCCGCTCCCGAAGTTGGGCGGCTGTCGCGGCATACACCTCCACGATGGATTGGCCGTTGTGCGAGTAGAACACCGCGCCGGCAGTCAGTTGGGGGTAGAGGGCAAGAAACTGCTCGTAGGCGAGCGGGTCCCCCAGGGAGAGCGCCTCCAGGAAACGCTCTGGCGAGGTGTCCCATCGAGTCCGCACGGCCTGAACCCATCGAGCATACGTTTCCGGAAACTCGGAACGCCACTGAGCGATGGTCTCCAGAGCGGCCTGGTAAACCGTCGGTGGCTTGAGATCGTGTAGGCCGGCCCGCTGGAGCGCCCGGTTCAGGGCGCGCCCTAAGGCAAAGTTCAGTTCGCCCTCATCGCCGGACAGAAGCACCGGCAACAGTCGCCGGCCGGCCCGGAGATAGCCTTCGACCGCGTCCGCTGTCTCCGGATAATGGCGTTTCAGGCGCTCTAGGACGGCCCTCAACGCCTCTTCTGTTTCATCCGCACGGGAGAGAAGCGCGGCCAGCACAACGGCCAACAGAGACTTGCCGACGCCGTAGACGCCGTGGAGCACAAAGGCGCGCTGTTGGGCTCGAGGTTCGGTCGCCCTCAGTACGTGCTCCATAGCCACAGCGGCCTTGGGCGTGGGGACAAAGGCCGCGATTCGCTCGGGTACTCCGTAGTCGTACTTCAAGCTGACCGAGCGTTGAAAGTGGGCGGGAACTTGGATGAGCGAGTGCAACGGGGCACCGGATGTCACCATACCAGGTACACCTTCCTTGCCTCGTAGTAGTGACGCAAGACAGCTTCTTTGGCCACAAGGGGCAGCTCCAACAGGTCCAGGCCGGCCGTGTGCTGACGCCGAACCCGGAATTGGGGATAGAGCTCCTGTAACCGGACCAGCAGGGCGCTCAGGCTTGATGCACCTAGATTGAACACGCGCCCCACGCCCCTCGGTTCGCGCAGGGCTTCGGCAAAGTTCAGTTCAGGCTGATCGCCGCGCCCTGCCCGGTCCAGCCAGTCCTTCATCGCATACAGCACGACCAGCGGGTCCATGCGCTCAACATCCGGTTGGAGCAGCCGATACGTCGGATCCCGCCCCCCTGTCTCGACCTGGAGGAGTTCCAGGTTGGCCAACGGGCATTCGATAGTCTCCTCGGGCGAGCGATCCCGTCCGCCGGGCAGGTACGTTCTCACCAGACATTCGAAGTCCCGCTCCAGCGAACGGCGGGCGACCTGTGGCCTGCGGGCGCCCGTCCGATCGGCGTTCTCGCGAGCCCACATTGCCAGCGCCTCGACGAACTCGGCCTTGCTGAACGTCGCCCGGTCGAAATGGTTGAAAAACCAGTACCAGGTTGAAGCTGCGCGGGGATTGCTCGCCAGGTGGTAGTGGACCAGCCAGAGGGTGGCCTCTTCTTCTAAATATCGGTCGTGCTCATACACGATCCGGCCGAAAGGGGTCAACTGTTGGAGAGTGCGACGCCCCTGGCGGAACTCCTCTGCGAGCCCCGTGGCGACCATCCAGAAGCGCAAGGCGCGCACCATATTCTTGCCCAGTCCCAGAATGGTCGGCGCCTCCGGGTTCAGGAAGATGCCCGGATCGCGCTGAAGTGCTTCCATTCCCTTGCGCAGCCACCCATCACGGATGTGAAAGCTTTCGTGTTTGGCGAAGGACATAAGGCTACCCCAGATCAAGTTCTAAGCCTTCTTTTTCGAGGCATAACACGAACTCCTTGGTGATGATCCCTTCACCCGGGGCTGTGATCACGCCTCGCTGAAGGGCCTTGTTAACGGTGTCGCTGCACGCCTGATTCAGGTCACGAGGCGTCCGGCGGGGGAGCCCCGCGATAAGCGTGCGTAGCGCCTCTTCATCAAAGGGATATGTCAGAGGCAGCCCCCGATCTTCTGGGTTCTCCGCAATGCATAGAGGCTTCACCTTACCCCCTCACACGGTTGTGGCAAGCAAGTAGGACTCATTCTCACGGGGTGAGAAGCGCACTTCATAACGCCGGCCATTCAGGATCTGGGGCGATGCGAACCACCTGCGGAGCCGAGTGGGGCTGGCTCTTATGCGGTGTTCCAGGATCAGTCGGCAGCTCACATACACAAATGCCTGTGTAAGTGTGACTTTCGGGACAAAGGTGTGACGAAACGCCTGGAAGGTGTCGCTCAACAGATCGCCTAGCACGCTTCGCAGAAACGCTTCGTCCACGGCATCCCACTCCAGAAGCGAGGAGAGGTCGAGCAATGTTTCCACAGCAACTTCCCAGAAGGTCGAACTGAGCCACTCATCCGTCACATCGCTGAATCCCTCGTTGCGGGGATGAAGCAGCGTGGTCAGGAATTGCCTTCCTGCTAGGGTAAGTTCGTAATGGTGCGTCCTAAATCTATCAGGATCAAGGAATCCCAAATCCAACAGCCAGTTCAAGCGCGGTGGGACCAGATGTTCGGCGTACCGTTTGGGTTGTTTCCATCCCTGCACTTCAGTTTGTCGCTGAAGCAGCTCTTGTCTCAGCCTTTCATCAGGACTGCCTGCGATCTTTTGACCAAGTCTATGGTACTCCAAGAGGGCAAGTACCACCCGTCCACGCCGGGTCACTCGATAGGCACCGGCAACAGACACAATGAGTCCTGATTGTGTGGCCAGATGCACGTAGCGCGCACCGGCCGAGTTGCGTCGCGTTGACGAGACCTCTCCTGTGTGCGCCCAGTAACGTTGGAGAGCTTCTCTGTGTTTCTGATTCCAGCGCGTCAGACGGGTGAGAAGTGGCCTTTCACCCACGCCGTCATTTTTCAGACGGTTCAGGATCGCCGTGAGATACGCCAGCCGTCGCGTTTTTGTGTAAGTCCCCTCAATCGCGCGATAACTCAGCCGTGCCCATTCTGGCGACCACTCCACTGTCCCCGCTCCTTCCACCGTCCAAGGGACCAGCCACAGCCACTAGAGGAATAAAGTTTCCGTCTTCATCCTCAGCTTCCTTTTCGGCTGTCCCGTAAGAACTCAGACTCTTCGCCACCAGACAGCCGGTGGACCCGAAGTGGATCACACACTCGTTGCAGTGTGTGCACTTATCCGGGTTGACCTCGTAGACACGCTGCTCCGGACGAACGGTGATCGCACCGAAGGGACAGGCTGCCGCACACGCTGTGCATTGAATACACGTCTGGAACTTGTTGACCTGATACTTGACGTAGCGCTGAATCTCGTCGGCGCGCGTCGGGTCGAGGACGGTGACCCGAATGGTGTTGCCCCCCGGAGGGGCCTGAACCAGCAAGTCGAACCCACGACCGTTCTCCGATTCCACGAAGAACTCGCCCAACGCCTTGCGCCCGCGCTCTTGGTTGATGCGGCCCAACGGCTTGAAGAACTCAAAAATTTCTTCATTGACCGGCCGTGTCACCGTGTATTCCACCGTGTTGTCCATATCGCCGCAAGGCCGAGCTTCAATTCCGGTCCACCGGTTGGGCAACCCCGCACCGCCAAATCGGCTGGCCCATCCTTTTTCGGCAACGTACGTCTCCGGATCTGGTTTCCCGATGCGGCGCGCGAAGTCCACGAGTTGCCCCCGCCAGCGCTCTGAATCCTCTGGGAAGAAGATTTCTGCCAGCATGTCCGACCAGGCCGAATTGAGAGGACAAAGCCAGCAGCCCACACGTGAGTAGCCCAGCCGATAGGAATCGTTGAAGGGGAGTTTACGCAGGAGGATATAGAGCCAAATGTCGAACTCCGTCCAGTCAATCACCGGGGAGGCCGTGATCTGATTTCCGATCTTTGCCCCCACTGTGACAGCATTGTAATCGGCCCGTTGGACGGACTCCGAGCGCCGAATACCATAGAAGGTGAGCACCTTGACATTATCACCGAGGGTCTGGAAGAAGTTGTTGATAGGACCAGCTTTAAAAATGGTGCAACACCAACGCATTTTACGGCTAGGCGGCCCCATATGGTCAACTAACTTATGAAAGTCATGCTCCGCTCGCGCCTCAAAAAATGGAACCAAGGGGTTGACCTCCCTGAACCTCCTGATGTACTCATACGTATTGCGGTCTTCGAGTGTAGTATCACCAAAGACGTGCAACACATCTGAGCGCCCTAAAGCACGACGCACAATATCCGAAACCACGGTCGAGTCTTTGCCGCCACTAAACGAAACAACAATTAGCCTGTTTCTGTATCTCTCCGTAACATGACGAACAAAGGTGAGTGCTTCGTCCTCAATTTGGCACAGATAGACCCTGTTCACTTGCAATGACTTGGCGTATGCATCTATTAAATGCCTGTCCAGGCTGTCGTGATCATCAAAACCAGCAATGAAGTCAGCGATTGTATGAATATCCTCTCTGAGCTGATCCATAGAGGGCAATGTGACCTTCTGCCCGTCAATAAAGTAATGTCTACTCTTACTACTTTTCCAAATCATTTTATCATGCAGTGGTCCGTATCCGTAAAACTCTAGAATTCGACGTTCACGGGAGAACACCGGGCGGATATCAGTCGAGAGGAAAGACACCTGAGAAGCACATACAGGGCAGCGAGAAATGGAGTGCGCGGGTGTCCTAAGAGGAGCTCGACAACAGGAACACCAGTAGACACAGCTTCGCACGTTCACCTCCTGCCAAGTCATCACATTCAACATGGTGACACTCCACTGCTCCCAAAGGATACCACCAAGTTGGCACGGGGCCAAGCACCCAAGGAATCACAACAAGGTGATGGGACAACTGGTCAAATCACCCTAAAACAGCTACACTGAAGAGCACAGGACACGTTTCGCCATATTAATATCCGGCTGCATTGGCGATGCACCGCTATCTGTTGTTCAACAAACCCTTCGGTGTGCTCTCCAGTTTCACGGATCCCGCCAGCGCGGGTCGGGAGACCTTGGCCGACTACATTCCAGTTCCCGAGGTGTACGCCGCCGGCCGGCTGGACTACGACAGCGAGGGGCTGCTTCTCCTCACCAACGACGGGAAGCTGGCCCACCGCCTTACCCATCCCCGGTATCGTCACACCAAAGTCTACCTGGCTCAAGTCGAAGGGTTCCCCGACGAAGAGGCGCTCTGCCGGTTGCGCGAGGGGGTGACGATCAAGGGGGGGCTACCGCACAAGGCCGGCCCGCGTGGAACTGCTCCCCACCCCTCCGGCCCTGTGGCCGCGCCGTCGTCCCATCCGGAAGCGCACACATGTGCCCACGGCGTGGCTCCGCATCACACTCACGGAGGGCAAAAAACGCCAAGTGCGCCGCATGACGGCCGCCGTAGGACATCCCACCCTTCGACTGGTACGTGTCGCCATTGGCCCCCTGACAGTCGCCGGCTTGGAGCCGGGCATGTGGCGCGAGCTCCGCCCTGAGGAAGTGGAAACTCTGCGCCGCACGGTGACCGATGCGGCCCGTCGGCGCAACCGATCCCGCGCGCGGCGCAAGCGGAGGCTGAACCGTGCTCGATGAAGCCCTCGTGATTGTGGTTGTAGCCTTGGTGTCGGCGTTGAGCGCATGGCATGCGCGGGGATGGTACGCCAAGTGGCGCCGTCGCCCCCGGCGACGTGTTCGTCGCCGTCGTTCTGCAGGGAGGTTCATGCGCACCCACATCTCCCCGGCACAGTTCGAGCGCTTGGTGGCCGAGCTCTTCCGCGCTTGGGGGTGGCGAGCCGAGATCACAGGCCGCAGCGGCGACCGGGGCGTGGACATTCGGCTTTGGCGGGGTGAAACTCATGCCCTCGTCCAATGTAAACGCTACCGGGATCTGGTCCCCCCTTCTGAGGTACGCGCCTTTTATGGCGTGCTGGTGAGAGAAAAGGCAGACGTGGGGTTCTTCGTCACCACGGGGCGCTTCTCGGGCAGCACCCGGCGCGAAGCCGCCCAGTTCCGTCCACCCGTGCTCCTCATTGACGGCCGTGCCCTGCTTCACTATCTCTACATGAACAACGTGCCCCTCCCAAAGGAGATAGCCAAGGTCGCCCCACCCGAGGCCTTGAAACACGAAGCCTAATTTCCCTTTTCACCATGACCACCGTATAATGGTTCCGTGATTCCCCTATGCCAGGGGAGCGCCATCAGACTCGAGAAGGAGGGGGGCAATGGACATTCGGAGGGTTGTGCTCATCCGGCCATTTCGGGACGGCCGCGTGTGGGGGCGGGTGCCCGGCTCTCCCTACACGTTGATGCGCTTGGCCTCGCTGGTTCCGGACGAGATTCCCGTCGAGATCTGGGACGAGAACGTGGCACCGCCCGACTACACGACCTTGGGTCCCCATGATCTGGTAGGGATCTCCAGCATGACGTTGACTATCGAGCGGGCTGAGGAGATCGCCCGAGTGGCTCGCCGGCAAGGAGCCACTGTGGTGGTGGGCGGCGTGCACGCCACCCTCTCGCCCGAACACGTGGCTTCCTTCGCCGATGTCGTCGTCGTGGGCGAGGGGTACAACACGTGGCCCCAAATCATCCGCGATGTTGCCAACGACACCCTCCAGCCCATGTACGTGGACGAGGAGTGGAAAAACCCTCGACGACCTGGCACCCATCTCCCAGCGCGTCCTCGACATGGTCCAGGAGAACAAACGGTACTGGACCCCCTACTTAGAGATCACTCGCGGGTGCCCACGCAACTGCTCCTTCTGCACGGCCATTCGCGTCTCCGGCCGCGTCATGCGGCTGCGTCCTGTCGACCAGGTGGTGGATGAAATTCGGCGCCGGCGCATCAAACGCTTCTTCCTCACTGATGACAACTTCGGGCTCAACTTCCGCATCGCGCCCGAGTATTGTGAGGAGCTCTTCTTGGCTCTGGAAAAGCTGCCGCTGCACGGGTGGACGTGTCAGTCGGAGCTCATTGTGGCCGACTACCCGGAGCTCTGCGCTTAGCCCGGCGGGCCCACTTGGACAAGTTCTTCATCGGCTTTGAATCCGTGAACCCGGGCAACCGCCGTGAGCTAGGGGGCAAGAGCCGCGGCCAAGCGGAACAGATCCGCGACGTGGTGCGCAAAATTCACGAGGCCGGCATCAGCGTCGTTGGGCTTTTCGTCCTCGGCTTTGACCACGACACCATAGAGACCTTCCACGCCATGTGGAACTTCATCCGCACCAGCGAGCTGGACAGCGTGAGCATTACCGTGCTGACCCCCTTCCCCTCCACGCCGTTCCGCTCCCTGTTGGAGCAGGAGGGCCGGCTCCTGGACGTGCCCTGGCGGTACTACGACACCGCCCACGTCACCTTCATTCCCAAGCAGATGACCGTCGAAGAACTGCGCCAAGCGTATGACTGGCTCTGCCGGCGAGTCTACTCGCCCTCCCAGATTGCCCGCCGGGGACTCCGCTCCCTGCGACGCCACCCGGTGACGCGGGCCTACAAGAAGGCCTTCGGCGCCTTCAGCACCGATTACGGCTACCGCCGCGCGTACAACTGGCGATACGCCTACTGAGGCCAAGCACAGCCGGAGGCCTCGAGGGTGCCTCCGGCCGTGCTGATGCCCTCGGGCCCGGAAGAGGCAGTTCACGCTCACGTTTGACTTTTTCCACGAGCACCGTAGAATGGACTCAGGCTTTGGCCTGCCAGGGGCCACCACACCCGCTGTTCCATCCTCAACTTGCCCGGCCATAAGAAAACCCGCCCGCGCGGAGGAAACATGAGCGAAGGAGCTTTACGAAAGACCCCGCTGTACGAGGTTCACCGGCAGATGGGCGCGCGCATGATCCCCTTTGGCGGGTGGACGATGCCGGTACAGTACACAAGCATCCTCGAAGAACACCGCGCCGTCCGCACCGCTGCCGGCCTCTTTGACGTGAGCCACATGGGGGAATTCGAGTTCACCGGCCCCGGCGCCCGTCCCCTCCTCCAACACCTGACCGCCAACAACGTGGAGAAGCTCCGTCCAGGCCAAGCCCAATACTCCATGTTCCTCAACAAACGCGGCGGAACGATTGACGACTTGATTGTCTACTGCCTGGAGGAGGACCGCTACCTAGTCGTGGTCAACGCCGCCAACATCGAGAAGGATTGGGCTCACGTCTCCCACGTCGCCGCTCATTTCGGAGGGGCCCGCGCCCACAACCGCAGTGATGCTTATGCCCTGCTCGCCCTCCAAGGCCCTAGATCCCAGGCCATCTTGGCACCGTTAACCGAGGCCGACCTGACTGCCCTGCCCTTTTACCACGTCATGCCCGCCCATGTGGCGGGCATTTCTGTGCTGGTCGCGCGCACCGGCTACACAGGCGAGGAGGGGTTCGAACTCTTCGTGGCCCCGGCGAACGCTCCGGCCCTCTGGCAGACCCTCATAGACGCCGGCCGCCAAGCGGGCTTGCGCCCGGCCGGCTTGGGTGCCCGCGACACGCTGCGCCTGGAGGCGTCGCTGCCCCTGTACGGCCACGAGCTGGACGAGGACACCTCGCCCATCGAGGCCGGCCTGGGCCGGTTCGTTGCCCACGAGGGCGACTACATCGGCGCGGACGCGATCCGACGCCAGCGCGAAGAAGGCGTCTCCAAACGGCTCGTCATGTTGGAAGTGCGTGGGCGAGGGGTACCCCGACACGGGTATCCTGTTCACACCCCGGAGGGACAGGAGGTGGGACGGGTGACCAGCGGCTCCTACGCCCCTTGGCTGAAGAAGAATATCGCCATGGCCTACGTGCCCCCCGAGTGGGCAGCACCGGGCCAAACGCTCACCGTGCTCATCCGGGGACGGGCGGCCGAGGCCATCATCGTGCGCCGGCCCTTTTACAGGCGCCCGAGGGGAACCACTCCCCGTGCCACAACGACTGCCCGCTGATGCAAAAACCGTGGAGGGAGGAAGCAACCATGAACGTGCCCGCCGACCTGCTTTACACCGACGAGCACGAATGGGTTCGTCTCGAGGGCGATGTGACCGTAGTCGGTATCACCGACTACGCCCAGCACGAGCTGGGCGACGTGGTTTACGTGGAGCTGCCCGAAGTGGGCGAGCGCATCACCCAACATGCCCCTTTCGGCGTCGTCGAAAGTGTGAAGGCTGCCAGCGACCTCTTCGCGCCGATCAGCGGGGAAGTTATTGAGATCAACACTCGACTGGCAGATGCCCCTGAACTGGTCAACACCGATCCCTACGGAGAAGGATGGATGATCAAAGTGCGCCCCGACAATTGGGAAACCGAACACGCCAACCTGCTGAACGCAGACGCCTACCGTCGCCTCATCGAGCAGGAGTAGGAGCAGGGTCGCCCACCATCCCCTCCACAGCACCGTTGCCAGGGGAGGATAGAGAGGAGAAGGCACCATGCGATACACGCCCCACACGGAAGCCGAACGCCAGGCCATGTTGGAGGCAATCGGCGTGGAGCGCATCGAGGACTTGTTCGCCGACATCCCCGCTGACGTCCGTTTTCCCGACCTCAACCTGCCCGAGGGCATGAGTGAGCTGGAGGCCCGGCGCCTCTTCACGGCCTTGGCCGCGGAAAACGCCACCCTGGACACTCACCCATGCTTCCTGGGCGCGGGCGCCTACTACCACTTCACCCCTGCCCTGCTCAACCACCTGCTCTTCCGGGGCGAATTCTACACGGCCTACACGCCCTATCAGCCTGAAATCAGCCAAGGGACCCTCCCAGGCCATCTTCGAATTCCAAACGCTCGTCTGCCAGCTTACCGGCATGGAGGTGGCCAACGCTTCCATGTACGACGGCTCCACCGCCTTGGCCGAGGCTGCCCTCATGGCCGTGCGCCTGACCCGCTCCCGGCGCACGCGCCTGCTCATCAGTGAGGCCATTCACCCCGAGTACAGGGACGTGGTGGCCACGTACAGCCAAGGCATAGAGATCGAGCTGGTTCCGGTGCCCTTTGACCACCACACCGGCACCACGGACCCAAACGCCGTGCGCGACGCCCTGGACGAGCACACGGCCGCGCTCATAGTCCAGTACCCCAACTTCTTCGGCCAAATTGAGCCGTTGGGCCAGTTGGCCGAACTCATCCACGGGGTGGGCGGCCACCTCGTCGTCTCGGCTGACCCTGTGGCACCTGGGATGATCAAGCCCCCCGGCGACTTTGGCGCCGACATCGTCACCGCCGAGGGCCAATCCTTGGGCATCCCCCTCATGTACGGCGGGCCCTACGTGGGGCTCTTCGCCACCCGCATGAAGCACGTTCGCCAGATGCCGGGACGCATCGCCGGACAAACCGTGGATGGAGAGGGCCGGCGGGGTTTTGTGCTCACTCTTCAAGCCCGTGAACAGCACATCCGCCGGGAGAAGGCGACTAGCAACATCTGTACCAACGAGGCGCTGATTGCCACAGCCGTGACCATCTACCTGAGCGCCGTGGGACGACATGGCTTGTGCCAAGTGGCGCACCTCTGCTACCACAAAGCCCACTACCTGGCCCAACGCTTGACCTCCCTGGATGGATATGAGCTGGCCTTTCAGGGGCCTTTCGTGCGCGAATTCGCCCTGCGCACGCCCGTCCCGCCCGCCGAGCTTAACCGTTACCTGTGGGAAACACACGGCATCATCGGAGGATACGACGTAGGACGCGCCTATCCACAACTGGAAAACCACTGGCTACTGACGGCCACGGAAATGAACACGCGGGCCGACATCGAGCGCCTCGTGGAGGCGGTGGCGCGCTACCCGGGCTCGCCCGCATCATGCCGGTGAGGGTTACCTCCCATGATCTCGCCTCGAGAACGCCAGCGCCTGCAGAACATCACGCGCGAGGAGCTCCAGGCCATGTCACCGGAGGCGTTCCGCACTACAGTGACCTTCCTGCTGCGCGCCCTGGGCTACCACGTGAACCCGGACGAGACGACCGATGACCCGCGCGTTGACCTGCTCGCCTGGGACGTGGAGAGGAAGCCATGGGTGGTGCAAATCCGGCGCGAACTGACCATCCTCGACGAACCCCACGTGCGCCAGTTTGTGGCCCTGCTGCACGAGCTGGAGATCGAACGGGGCATCCTCGTGATGCCGGGTACCATGACCCCGGCCGCCCGCGCGTGGACCCGCCGGGCTCACGTCTACCTGTGGGATGGCGAACGCCTCACGCGCATGGTCCAACTCGCGGCCGGCAAGCGGTGGAAAGTGGAAACCACTCCGTCCCATGAGGAGAAGTAGAGGAGGACACAATGCCCGAGACCTTCGGCTTTGTCCCGCGAGAACCCCTCATCTTCGAGCACAGCGTGCCGGGGCGCCGGGGCGTTGAGCTCCCCCCCCTCGATGTGCCCGAGGCCGAACTGCCCCCTGAGGAGTACCTGCGCGACGAGCTCCCCTTGCCAGAAGTGAGTGAAGTGGAAGTCGTGCGCCACTTCACCCGCCTCTCACAACTCAACTTCGCCGTGGACATCGGTTTCTACCCGCTGGGCTCCTGCACCATGAAGTACAATCCCAAGGTGAACGACGCCATCGCCAACCTGCCGGGATTCCTCCACCTTCACCCCTACCAGGACGAAGCAACGGTGCAGGGCATCCTGCAGCTCATGTATGAGCTCCAGGAATGGTTGGGCGAAATCGCCGGCCTGCCAGCCGTCACGCTCCAGCCCTCGGCAGGGGCCCACGGCGAACTGACCGGCGTGCTCATCATCCACGCCTACCACACGTCCAAAGGGCGACGACGCCACGTGATCCTCGTGCCCGACTCAGCCCACGGCACCAACCCGGCCACTGTGGCCATGGTGGGCTACCGCACGGTGAGCATCCCCACGGGCCCCGACGGGAACATGGACTTAAACGCCCTGAACAGCGCGCTCAACGACGATGTGGCCGGCCTCATGATTACCAACCCGAGCACGCTGGGCCTCTTCGAGGAACACATTCTCGAGGTTGCCGAGGCCATCCACAGCGTGGACGGCCTCATCTACATGGACGGCGCCAACATGAACGCCATGGTCGGCGTGGCCAAGCCGGGTGATTTGGGCATGGACATCCTCCACTACAACCTGCACAAGACCTTCAGCGTGCCCCACGGCGGCGGCGGCCCGGGCGCCGGCGCCACAGCCGTGCGGGCCGACTTGGCCCGCTTCCTCCCCGTGCCCGTCGTGGTCAAGCAAGATGACCGCTACACCTTGGACTACGACCGCCCGGAGAGCATCGGACGCGTGCGTGCCTTCTACGGCAACGTCAACAACATCGTGCGTGGCTACGTCTACATGCGCATGTTGGGACGAGAAGGCCTGGAAGACATGAGCCGCACCGCCGTGTTAAACGCCAATTACATCCGCGCCCACCTTAAGGACGTGTACGACCTGCCCTACGACCGCCTCTGCAAACACGAGGTGGTGTTCAGCGGCAAGCGACAGGCCAAGAAGGGCGTGCGCACGCTCGACATCGCCAAGCGGCTGATCGACTTCGGCATTCACCCTCCTACGATCTACTTCCCCCTGATCATCGAGGAGGCCCTGATGATTGAACCCACGGAGACGGAATCCAAGGCCACCTTGGACCACTTTATCGCCGTCATGCGCCGCATTGCGGAGGAAGCCGAAACCGATCCCGACACTGTGCGCTCCGCCCCCCACGTGACACCCGTCAGGCGCCTCGACGAGGCACGGGCAGCCCGGCGGCCAGTGGTGCGCTGGACCCCCGAGTAAGTGGTGGAGGAACGCCGTGCCTGCCAAACGAGACTTGGCGAACCCCTGCGAACCAGTATAGTAAGCCTAACCTCGGGGAGGGAAGGGGTATGTATGGGGCCCCTTCCCGAGCAGGAACGAGGTGGCTCTGGAGAGCGACGATGCTTGAGCGGACTGACATTGAGCTGGTCTACGCAGCCCAGTGCGGCGATTGGGATGCCTTCGCCCACCTGTACCACCGCCACGCCCCCAAGCTCTTTCGCACCATCTACGCCCTCACCCAGGACCGGGGCGTGGCCGAAGACTTGCTCCAGGAAACATTTGTGCGCGTTTACCAGCACCTTCACCGGGTCAACGGGCAGGTGGACTCGCTGGCGCCCTGGTTGCACCGCATTGCCGTCAACCTCACCTACAATTGGCTCACCCGGCGTCGCTTCCCGGTGCCCAGTCTCGAGGAGGTGAAACACCGCCTCCACGCCGCGCTGGCCCACACGCCCGACGAGGTGATCGCCCGCGAGGAACGCCGCCAAGCCGTGCGCGAGGCGCTGGCCGCCCTCGACGAGAAACACCGCGTGGTCGTGGTGCTCTACTACATCCAGGAATTCAGCGTCAGCGAAATCGCCGACATTCTGGACGTGCCCGTTGGCACGGTGAAATCTCGCCTGCACTACGCCCGCAAACACCTGGAACGGATGCTGGCCACTGACGAGCGCATCCGCTCCGAGCTGATCCTAGCCGTCTCCTGATGGAGCCCATGACCCTGCTGCAGGCCCACAGGATCGGAGGAAGCCCCCGGCGGGCCGCCACGCCCGCCCCTCCAGTCTGCAGCTCGCGAGCCCAGTCCCAAACACTGGCCCTTGGCCTGCCCCAATAGCCGCCTATGGCCGGACAAGCACACACGCCAGCACAGAACCAGCTCTCCACTCGGCCGTGGTTCAGAGGAGCGTGGGCGCTTTTGCTCCTCCTGCTCCTCCTGCTCACGGCTCAATGTCGCTGGTGGCCGCGCCGAGAGCCCCCTCCGGCCGTGCTGGACGTTCACCAGGCCACTCTCCCCCGAATGCTGGACCCCACACGGGCGCAATCCATCGCCGAAATGAACGTGACACGACAGCTCTTCGCCGGCCTCACTCGCCTCTCGGCCGATGGCCGTGACATCCTGCCTGACTTGGCCACGGAGTGGAAGGCCAGCGGAGACCGGCGGATCTACACGTTTTACCTCCGCCAGGAGGCCGTCTGGGTGGATCGACAGGGGCAAGCAGTCGGTCCCATCACGGCCGACGACGTTGTCTGGACGTTCCGGCGCCTGTGTGATCCCACTACTGGGGCCGCAAGTGCCCCGCTCTTCTACATCATCGAGGGATGCGAAGACGCCCACAAGGCCACAGGCATCCCCGATCTGGAAGGCATTGATGTTCGGGCAGTGGACGACTTCACAGTGGAGTTTACCTTGGTGGAGCCGGCCACATACTTCCCGGCCCTCCTGACCGCCTTGGCAGCTCGCCCCCTGCCCCGAGCGCTCATCGATGCGGCCGGTGACGCTTGGGCCAAGCCCGACGCCCTGTGGACGAGTGGCCCCTACATGGTCCGGGAATGGAGCGCCAAAAGAGCTCTTCTCGTCCAGAACCCGCTCTTCTTCGCGGCCGACGAAGTCACAGTGGCCCAAGTGCGCCTGCACGCGCTCCCCGAGGAGGACGCCTTGGCCCGCTATGACCGGAACCAACTCGACATGGTGCTCCTCTCACCGGCCACCACAGCCCAATTCCGCTATGACCAAGCACGCCAGCCCGAACTGCGCGCCTTCGCGGAGCCATGTTCGACCTACGCCGGCTTCGTGACCGTGAACCCCCCTCTGGACTTCCGCCTTGTCCGGTTGGCTCTCTCGGAGGCAATAGACCGGGACCGATTGGTCTCGGAGGTGCTGGGAGGCAACGCCCTGCCGGCCCGCCACTTGACCCCACCGGGCACCTTCGGGGCTCCGCCAGCCGATCAGATCGGCGTGGAGTGGAACCCCGAGCACGCTCAAGATGTGCTGGCCAGAGCCGGATATCCGGGAGGGCAGGGGTTCCCTCCTCTTACGCTGCGCTACCCCCAGAACGTCCTGTTCGAGGCAGTCGCCCGCTTTCTGGCCCGTGTTTGGGAGGAGACACTGGGCATCGAGGTGCGCTTGGACGGCCGGCCAGCCGAAACCTACGCCCAGACGCTGGAGCGCACTCTGCCGCTCGAAGAGGCCCCCCACATTTGGTTGGAGACCACGTGCAACCCCTCGCCGGACGCCCACCATTGGCTCTCCCCCGCCTTCCACTGCGAGGAGAGCCCCAACCGCGCGCGCCGGCTGTGTAACGCCTTCGACGCCCTGCTCGAACAAGCCGCCGTTGAGCCCGACCCGGCCAAACGGCGCGAGCTGTACGCCCAGGCCGAGGACGCACTGGCTGTCAGCGAGGTGGCCTACGCCCCGCTCTACGTGACCACACAGACAGCCTTGGTGAAGCCGTGGCTCCAGCCGGCCGTTGCCAGGGCCGATTTCTGGGAACTTCGCGACTGGTCCATGGACATGTTCGCCAAGGTGGCCGCCCAAGAAGAGTGACGGGGCTGCCGCCGGCGGCCGAAGGCAACACGCGCGAAAGGAGGAGGAGACATGGGAGAACGTCCACCCGGAACACGGTTGACCCTCTTGATCGGCGACACCATTACCCTCTTTGTGTTCGCCTGGCTGGGACGGATGAGCCATCAGAAGAGCGGCCTGATCGAAGTGGTCGGCACGGCCTGGCCCTTCTGGGTTGGCTGGTGGTGTGCGAGCGTGGTGCTGGGCGCCTACCGCCCTGATGCCTCTGCGCTCCCGCCGACGGCCGCCCTACGCCTTGTGGCCAAGACGTGGGCCTTGGGCATACCCTTGGGGCTCCTGGTGCGGGCCCTCTGGACACGCCGGCCCATTCCCCTGAGCTTTGCCGTGGTGACTCTGCTGACCACCCTGGTGCTGATGAGCCTCTGGCGCACGGGGTTTGCTGTTCTGAGACAGCGGACGGGGGCGCCTCCGGCGTAAACCGTGAACTGTGCTGTGGGTCTCCTTCCACATAACGGACACAGGCGGCGGCACGGGCCAACCACGCCGTGCCGCCGCCCGCGCATCTGTCGTGGGGTCAGGCCCCAAAGCGGGCCAGGCGTCCGGCGTTCGCCATGAGGAGGGGCAACAGGTCCAAGTGGCGCATGTGTCCTAAGCTCCCGGCGCGGCAGTCGGCCTCGGTGAATCGTCGGCCGTCACGGCGCACATGGGGGCCGTGGAGCAGCACGGGCAACGGGTGCCACGAGTGCGTCCGAAGGGGCACCGGCGTCGAGTGGTCCCCTGTGATGAGCACCACGTCAGGGGCGAGGCATCCAACAGGTCTGGCAGTGCCCGGTCAAATTCCTCGATCACGCCCACTTTGCCCCCGAAGTTTCCGTCCTCGCCGTAGCTGTCCGTCTTCTTCACGTGGAAGTAGAGATAGTCGTACTCGCGAGCGTGTTGTCGGCAGGCATCCAGCTTGGCCGGCGTGCGCTCGCCGGTGCCGCTCAGGTCTACCGGTACCACATCCATGCCCACCAACTTGGCCACACCACGGTACATGGGATAGACGGCCACGGCGCCAGCCCGCATCTTGGTGACCTCGCCAAAGGCGGGGAGATCCGGCAGGCGGTCCACGCCCCGCACCAAGACCGTGTTGGGTGGGGGCGTATGGTGGCGTGCTTCGGGCAACTCGCGGAGCACTTGGGTGGCCCGCCGGATGAACTCGTTGATGATGCGCGCTGTCTTCTGGTCCTCCTGTGACTCTGTGAGAGGCCGGGCCGGCAGGGGGGCCACGCCCACGCGCCCCGGATCGGTATCCCGGACGCCGCCGCCCAATCCCGGGCCGGAGAGAACCAGGACAAAGCGATACTCGGCCTCGGTGTAGAGGCACACGTCCACGTCTTCGATGCGGTCAATCTCCGCTTGCAGGCGAGCAATGAGCTGCTCGTTCAACGAGGTGGGAATGCGGCCAGCCCGACGGTCGGCCACGGTGCCATCGGAGCCCAAAGTGGCGAAGTTGCCACGCGCCGCCACCTCATGTGGAGCCAGGTCCAATCCTATGCCCAAAGCCGAAAGCACGCCCCGGCCCACGCTGTAGTGGAGGGGATCGTAGCCGAAGAGGGCCAAGTGGCCAGGGCCACTGCCCGGCGCAATGCCGGGCGCGATGGGCGTGGAAAGCCCCAAAGCAGCCTCACGGGCCAGGGCATCCACGTTGGGAGTCCTGGCAGCTTCCAGGGGAGTGCGCCCCTCGACGGCCACGTCGCCAACGCCGTCCAACACCACGAGCAACACACGGGTGCGGTTCTCAACGGCCAGTTGAGCGATGAGGTTCATGGGATAACGCAACATGGGTGTGCCTCCTCATGTCGTCAATGTGCTTCCCGGTGGCCGTCAACCCGAAGGTCACCACACGGCCCCGGCCATCACGCGGGAGTTCGGGGGCGAAACTGCATGGTGTAGAGGCGATAGTAGGCCCCCTGCCGACGGAGCAATTCCTCGTGAGAGCCCACCTCCACAATGTGCCCGTGATCCAGCACGACGATCTTGTCCGCCTGGACGATGGTGTTCAGGCGGTGGGCAATAATAAAGGCGGTCCGGCCGGCCAGCAGGCGTTCTGTGGCCTGCTGAATGAGCCGCTCGGTGGGCGTGTCCACGCTCGATGTGGCCTCATCCAAGATCACCAGGCGGGGGTTTACCAGCAGGGCACGGGCAAAGTTGATCACCTGCCGTTGGCCGACGCTCAAGTGAATCCCGCCTTCCCCCACGTCGGTTTCGTAGCCTTGGGGAAGGCGGAGGATGAACTCGTGGGCCCCAATGGCTTTGGCCACGGCCTCCACGTCCTCGTCGGAGGCATCGGGACGGCCGTAGCGGATGTTGTCGCGAACAGTGCCGCTGAACAGAACGGGATCTTGTAACACGATGCCCATCTGGCGCCGCAGGCTGGCCCGGGTCACATGGCGCACGTCATGACCATCCACGAGGATAGCGCCGTGTGTCACGTCGAAGAAGCGGGGAATGAGCTGGACCAACGTGCTCTTGCCGGCCCCCGTCTCGCCCACGAAGGCCACCGTCTCTCCCGGTTCGGCCACAAGCACGATGTCCTTCAGTACCGGCTGGTTGTCCCCGTACGCAAACCACACATGGCAGAACTCAACACGCCCCCGCACAGGGGGCAGTTCCACAGCGTCAGGCCGGTCACGAATCTCGGGCTCCACGTCGAGGAGTTCGAAGATGCGCTCTCCAGCCACCATGGCGCCCTGGAAGGTGTTGTAGCGCTGGGCCAAGTCACGGATGGGGGCGAAGAAGCGGTCCACGTAGAGGACAAAGGCCACGAGCACGCCGGGCGTCAGGCGCTCGTCCAGCACTTGCCACCCGCCGTAGACCACCACCAGAGCCTTGGCCAGGGCGCCGAGCACGTCCACACCGGGGAAGAAGAGGGCTGTGAGGCGCGCTGCCCGACGATTGGCCTCAAAGTGAGACCGGTTAGCTGCTCAAAGAGCCGGATGTTCTGGGCGTGGCGCACGAAGGCCGCCGTCACCCGAAAGCCGGTGATGCTCTCGTTGAGGTACCCATTCAAGATGGCGATCCGCCGGCGCACAACGCGGTAGGCGAGGCGCATCCGCCGGCGCCACTGGTTGGTACTCCACGCCATGAGGGGAAGCACGAGGAACGTCATGGCCGACAGACGCCAGTTGAGGGCCACCATGGCCACCACCGTGCCGCCGAGCAGGAAGAGATCCCGGAAGACCCCGACAATGGCCCAGGTGACGAAGTCCTGCAACACACCCACGTCGCCGATCAGGCGGGACATGAGGCGCCCGATGGCGTAGCGGTTGTAAAAGGAGAGGCTCAAGGTGTGCAGGTGGGCGAAAAGCTCCTCGCGCACGTCACACACCACCCGTGTGCCGGTGACGGCCATCAGGTGGACGCGCAAGCGGACGGCCACCCATTCGAGGAGAGCGGTGCCGAGGAAGAAGAGCGTGTAGAGGGCCAGCCGGTCAGATCGCCCCAAGGTGAGCCCCTGGTCTATGGCCCGTTGGATGAAGACAGGGCCGGCCACATTGGCGGCGCTGCCCACGGCCATGAAGAAAAAGGCCGCCCCAATGCGCCGGCGGTGGGGCGCCAAATATCCCAACAGGCGTCGCATGACGTGTGGGTCATACGCTTTGCCTAGCACATCCTCATCGGCCATGCGTGCTCTCCCGCTAACGGGCCAACGCCCGCTCGATGTGCTCGGCATAGTGGGGGGCCAAGTGCGCACACGCGCGCACGAGGCCGAAGCACCCGGCCAACATCATGTCGCCGTGGGGCACGGCAAAGTAGACGGGCAACGTCGTCTTCCGCAGGAGCCCACGCCGGGGGCCGGTGACGGCCACCAGGTGCAGCGCCCGCTCGGCCGGCGTGAAGACGATGGCACCATGGCCGTGGTCTTCGAAGAGCTCCGCGTTCGTCAAGGTGCCTTGAGCAAGGCGGCGGATGAGGCGCTCCAGTTTGGGCCGATCGATGAGACCAGTGTGGTGTTCGAAGACGCCGGCGATGTGGCCGTCGGTCATGGTGAACGCCAGGGTGTGAAAGTTGCCCACATTGACTACGACCTTGTCGTCAGCAGCGGCCACCTGCGGGTCTTCCAGGGCACCCAAGACGGCCGCGGGAGCCGTGTCCATGACAATCAAGGGAAGTTCATCGGGCATTGTGCGGGCCACGGCTTGAAGGCGGGTCATGGATTCGGGAATCTCCTCCCGCCAGAAGGCGAAGGCGGCCAGGCCATCTCCTGTGCTCAGCCGCTCTCGCAAGTAATCGAAGCGGAACTTGCGATCGCTCACGTCGGGCGGGGCGTTCCCGTGGTCAAAGACGGCCACGGCCACCAGGTCCACATGGGGTACCACGTCGAAAGCTGCCAAAGCTTGGCAGATCTCCTGATAGTAGACATCCCGCATCTCCACGTGGACAATGTCGTCCCGGCGGGCCAAGCGTGCCGCGTCCTCTTCGCCCACAATGACCACCCCGAGATCGCGCTCCACGGCGGCGAGATCATCGTTGAAGGTGCGCGCGGCATCGGGCGTCGCATACGTGGGCAGGCCGGCCTGATGGTGTGCTTCCACAGCCCACGTCGAGGGGCCACCTCCCATGGTGACACCCGTCAGGAGCAGGGCGCGACCAGCCTCTGTGGCCCGCCGAATGCGGTTGGCCACCAGCACCGTGGGCGAGGGCATCACCAGCTTCAGGCAGTTCTCCGGCTCCACGTCTGTGTCGAAGAGGAGAATATCCTGGGTTCCCGTTCCCACATCCACAGCCAAGATACGCATGGGACTCATCCCTCCTCGTTCACGTTCCACCCCACAGGAGCACCACGAGCCGACAGCCGAGCGCGAGCAACAGGGTAATGAGCCCAGCCACGGTTGCTCGGAGCAGCCGGTCGGCCAAGGGTGAAAGGCGCAGGCGCGCGGCGAAGGCGGCCACGTAGATCCGCCCCCGGTACAGGAGCCACAGCCCTGTGCCGAAGGCCACGCCGGCGCCGCAGAACCACAGGCTTCTCATGGTGCGTGTTCCCTGTCAGGTGTGTTCTTCGCCAACGCCCGGTCGAGGCCAGTGCCTCGCCGGTGTGCTAGATATTACGCCAGCTTCCTCCATTGGGCAACGCCAACGCCCCGTTGCATCGACTGTGCAGCCACACACTGAAAAAAGCGTCATATATCCCGTTGAAAGTGTTCATCAAGCGTACATTTGCTTCCACTATAGTGTGTTCAGAAGGCGTTCCTCGGACAAATGGGCGTCACAATGTCCGGGCCAGTCCCCGACAGGTGCCAACCCGGAAACCGCGAAAGGAGGTACCACACATGGCTCTCTACGTCCGCAAACTCACGTCCCAGGAAGAAAAGGTGCTTCGAAGCTGGCTGGAACACGAGGACAGCGCGCTGCGCCACCGGGCCAGGGTCATCCTGCTCTCCCACGCCGGGTACCGTGTGCCGGAGATCGCCGCCCTGCTGCAAGCGCATCCCACAAACCTGCGCAAGTGGATTCACCGGTTCAACAAACACGGCATTCAAGGGCTCATCAGCCCGCGCTCCGGGGGGGCACCACCGCGCTTCACCGAGGAACAGCGGCGCCAGATCATCGAACTTGCGCGCACGCACCCGCGCGATCTCGGCCTGCCCTACAACCGCTGGACCCTCCACAAGCTCGCAGAAGAGGCCGTGCGGCGGGGAATCGTGAAGACCATCAGCCACGAATACGGCGCCAAATTCTCAGGAAGGCGGGGGTGGACTATCGGTTTCCCGCCCGGCCCTTTCAGTGGATCCGATAAGCCCAAGGGGAACAGGAGGAAGCGGAAATAGGGGACGCTCTCTGTGCGCGGCTGAAGGTCGCGCACAGAGAGCAGGGGTGTTGGTCTACAACCAATCCTCGTCCTCTTCCTTCTCAATGGGTTGGCCCACGAGCCGCACCACATAGCCGGCCTGGCGCAACAGCTCGGCGAGCTCTTCCAGGTCACCGCCGGCCACATACCGGTTGGTCCCACCGGCCCCGGTAAGAGCCCCCACTTTGCGGATGCGTCCGCCGGCGATTTCCTTGACACGGTCCGCCTCGCCGGCCGGGATGACCATCGTCTTCGTCGCCCGGTTAATGGTAATTTCAACCGCCATTCTCCCACTCCTCTCCGTGATTTTGCTCCGTGCGCCTGTTCCAGGAGCACGTACCACCTGCCGGGGCCGTCCCCCCTCAGGACGCCTCTTCTCGGAACGGCTGCGTGTTGAACTCGCGGTGGTAAATGGCCAGGATTTCCAACACGGACTCATCAATGCGCGCCTGACGTTCGGCCATCCGCTTCTCTTCGAGGGCCTGAAGCCGTCTGGTGATTTCCTGGACCACCTCTTGGGATTTTTTACCCAATTGAAAGTGAACCGTCCTTCGGTGCTGGCCGTCTCAATAATCACGTTGCCCACGTTGAGAAAGGCATACAGGGGGCCAGGTATCCTGTACTTCACATCCTGGATGGAATCGAGAGGCGCCTGGCGCACGTTGGATTGCAAGTCCAAGGGGAGTCTCTCCTCGTCAATCACCTTGTCGTTCTCCAAAATGTAGAGGTCATTGCGCCAATCTTCGTACTCCCACCAGAACCACAGGCCCCCGATGAGGAAGAGTACCACATACAACGCCACGATGATCGAGGTAAAGGCGGAGGGCTGAGACGTGCTCTCCACGTAGAAAATGGCCAAGACAGCGCCGACAAAGATCAAGAGCATGAACCAGAGCACCGGCTGGATACGAATGACCAACCGAATCCAATGCTTGCGCCACACGATGATGTTGTTTGGGCGGTGCTCGCGGAGGTTGAACGGGTTCCAGTACTGTTTCACTCGCTCCCACAACCTCGGCGTCGGTGGAGGGGGCGGAGGAGCCGAGCTGATCTCCTCCTCAAACACGGCGGCCTCCTGTTCGGGACGCGGTTCCAATCCTAAGGCCTCACGGATACGGCGGCGCTTCTCCTCTTGGGCCAGCGCGTACACGCGGGCCTCAAACCGATCTTTTTGGGCCAGAATGACCGACTGCACGCGCTCCGGGTCGGGCACATGATTGAACGTGATCTGATCCTGGGCCGCCGTGTTGATCACCAAGTCGCCGTAGCGCAAGAGCCGCTGGAGAGGGTTGGAAATTGTGGCCTCAACATCTTGAACCTTTTCAATGGGAGCCTCGTACCTCTCCTCTAACAAAAACACGACTTTATTAATGTGAATCACCCGGTGAGTGGTTACAATGTAGAAGTCATTCACATAATCCACGATATTCCAGACCAGCCACAAGGCAAGCCCGCCCAACACGATGGCCCAGCCTCCCCACACGACGAGCGCCCAATCACTGTCCGCCAGAACCAGGAGGAGCACGGCTGCCACCACGGTCACCACCCCCATGAGCCCTATTGGCCGGACCACATTGGTGACGAGCGTGATCCAGTGGGGGCGGGTGACGATGATGGGCATCTCCCCGGGCAAGAACTCCTGGTCGGCAACCTCAGCGGTTAACTCCAAGTGTTCAGTCGCGTCGTACTCGGCCTGTTTCTTGACCTCAGAATACGCCTCGGCCAACTCGCGGAAATGCTCGGCCGGTATGCCAATCAGTTCGGTGGGCTCCAAAGCACGGACCGACGAGTCATAGACGCCATTCTCGGAGAACACCGCGCCGCTGCCGATCACATCCCCAGGGCCGAGTCGGACCGCTGCTTTCACCCCTGCTTTGCCATCATCGCCGGCATGGACTTCTACGTGCCCGGACACAATGAAGTAGACCATCTCGGCCGGCTCACCGGCGCGGAAGAGGTACTCCCCGGCATTTAGGCGCTTCAGGAGGGCTTGGTTCGCCAAGTGTTCGATTTCCGCGCCCGGCAGCTTCGCGAGGAGTGGCTGAGCTCGCAGGAGGTCAAACAAGTCTGCCATGACGTTCCCCCCGTCGCCTTGTTCCACACCAACGCCATGTACCAAAAAATGGGCAAAAGTTTGCACAGAAATTATAGCAAATTTTTTCGGTTGGCTCAACCGCTACCCTTGTGTCAACGGGGAGCTTAGGCGTCCTGTTCGCCGTTCGACAACAGGGAGGTGATGCCAGTATAATAATAGGGCATCGTGTACAGATGTTGAGAACACACTCTGCCTGGAAGATCACGGGGTCGACATCGTCGGCGCTGAGGGTGAAGGAAGGATACGCCCATGCGGGTACTCATCACCGGGGGAACAGGGCTGCTCGGACGGGCTCTTTCGGCTTCGCTGGCTGCTCAAGGCCACGAGGTGATCGTGCTCAGCCGCTCGCCGGCACAGCACGCCGGCCGCATGCCCGGCGGAGTGCGTCTGAGGGCGTGGGACGCGCACAGCGCCAAGGGGTGGACAGACGTGGCCGACGGCGCCGGTGCCATCGTCAACCTGGCAGGCGAAAACATTGCCGCCGGCCGGTGGACCCCTGAACGCAAGCGGCGCATTCGCGAGAGCCGTCTCAACGCCGGCCGGGCCGTGGTCGAGGCTGTCTCCTTGGCCACACAGAAACCGAAGGTAGTGGTCCAAGCATCGGCCGTGGGCTTCTACGGGCCGGCAGGCAACGAGGAGCTGACCGAGGAAGCGCCGCCGGGCCACGACTTCCTCGCCCAAGTGTGCGTGGCGTGGGAAGCCTCCACCGCTCCTGTGGAGCAGGAGGGCGTACGGCGCGTGATCCTGCGTACCGGCATCGTGCTCAGCACCGATGGAGGCGCCTTACCCCGCATGATGCCACCCTTCAAGCTCGGCCTTGGAGGCCCCTTGGGAAACGGTCAGCAGTGGTTGCCCTGGATTCACATCCGCGATCACGTGCGAGCCGTGCGCTTTCTCATCGAGCACGAGGAGAGCCACGGCCCCTACAACCTCAGTGCGCCCACGCCGGTGCGCAACGTCGAATTCACCCGGGCCTTGGGCCGTGTGCTCGGCCGCCCCACCTTCATGCGCGTGCCGGCCATAGGGCTCAGGCTGCTCTTCGGAGAGATGGCCACCGTCCTCTTGGGCGGACAGCGAGCTGTACCCCGGCGCCTGTTGGAAGCAGGCTTCACGTTCGAGTTCACCCAGGTGGAAGCCGCGTTGCGAGACCTGCTGACATAGGGGAAAACGACATGTGCTTATCTTGGCACCCCTTCTCGGCCCGTGCAGGATGCCGTCCGTGGCAAGGATGTCGGCATATTGGTCCGCTGCTCCTCTCCTTCTTGTTGGGCACCGGGCTACTGATCGGCTTCCTGCTCCAGTGGCTGGAACGGCGCCCTGCGCTGCGCCTTTCAATCCGGGGCCGGAAGTCATCATGAGCAGTGCTTCAAAGTGGCCATCAGGCGGACTCGGCGCCCGGCGCCTGGTGTTGCAGGTACCAGGCCGTCGCCTCCGTGCGGTTGGCCACGTGAAGCTTTTCGTAAATGTTCTTCAGGTGAAAGCGCACCGTGTTCTCGCTGACCATGAGCTGCGCGGCGATCTCCGCGTTGGTTAGCCCTTGGGCCACGTAGGAGAGCACCTCCCACTCGCGGGGGGAGAGGCGCTGAGCCGCCGAGGTGATGCCTGTTCCCGCCCGTACGGCCAGCCAACGCCGTGCCGCGCGGGGGTACACGAGGTGACCGCCGGCAATTTGGCGGATAGCCGCAATCGCATGCCGGGGAGACTGCGTCTTCGAGACGAACCCCTCTACCTGCAACTCGAGGGCCGCGCGGATATTCTCATCATCGTCGAAGGCCGTTAACACCAACACGCGCACCGGAAGGCGACGCCGGCGGATCTCGGCCAAGGCCACCAGGCCGTGGTAAGGCATCTGCAAGTCGAGCACCACCACATCAACCCGGTGGCGCCGGAGCAGGTCGAGCAGTTCATCCCCGCTTCGTGCCGTGGCCACCACCTCAATGTCCGGTTCGCGCTCGAACAGGCCCTTCAGGCCCTCCAGCACCACAGGGTGATCATCCACAATGAGCACGCGGATTTTCTCTGACATGACACACTCTACCCGGCACCTTCAAGGGATCCCGTGTGCGCTTTCGGCAGGGGCCTCCGTGGTCTGCTTCCGATCACAGAAGCATACTTCATTTTCCGTGGGTGGTCAATTAGGTCCCACCAGCCTATCCATCAGGGTAGGGCCAGGACTACCTAAATGGACCCCTGATAACCCACCAGAACGGATATTGTCAGTGAGCCAAGAGGATTTGTATAATTTTTCACAAACAAGGTGCCAGGAGAGACAAGCTCAACGGCCAAATACACCCAGAAACAGCGGCGTTACATAGAGACGTGCGCGGGGCGCTTGTAGGGCCCCGCGCATGTTTTTCACGTTGACCGACACTCGTGCCCAATCCCACACCGTGGGGCCAAGCGAAAAGTATCAAGCCAGGGAGCATGGGAAGGAGGGATTCATGTCTGCTGATATTCAAATTCTGGGGAGAGTGACGCCCGACTACGAACAGATACTGACATCGGACGCGATGGCCTTTGTGGCCCAACTCCACCGGGAGTTCAACCCCCGGCGCGAGGAGCTGCTCCGACGGCGGGAGGAGCGTCAGGCAGCGTTCGACGCCGGCACCCTTCCCGACTTCCTCCCGGAGACCGCCCACATCCGGGAGAGCGAATGGCAAGTGGCCCCCACGCCGCCCGACCTTCAGCGCCGCTGGGTGGAGATCACCGGCCCCGTGGACCGCAAGATGATGATCAATGCCCTCAACTCGGGAGCCAATGTCTTCATGGCCGACTTTGAGGACGCCCTGTCGCCCACGTGGGACAACGTCGTCCAAGGTCAGATCAACCTCATTGACGCCGTGCGCCGGCGGATCGAGTTCATGAGCCCCGACGGCAAGGAATACCGCCTGAAGGACGAGATTGCCACTCTGCTGGTGCGCCCGCGCGGGTGGCACTTGACCGAGAAACACGTCCTGGTGGACGGTCAGCCTATTTCGGCCAGCCTCTTTGACTTCGGCCTCTACTTCTTCCACAATGCACGCGAGCTGTTGGACCGGGGCACAGGCCCCTACTTCTACCTGCCCAAGCTGGAGAGCCACCTGGAAGCCCGGCTCTGGAACGATGTCTTCGTCTTCGCCCAAGAGGCCCTCAACATTCCGGTGGGCAGCATTCGCGCCACCGTGCTCATCGAAACCATTTTGGCGGCCTTCGAGATGGACGAGATCCTCTACGAACTGCGGGACCACGCGGCCGGCCTCAACGCTGGCCGGTGGGATTACATCTTCAGCGTCATCAAGAAGTTCCGCAAGCGGCACGACCTCGTGCTTCCCGACCGTGCCCAAGTGACCATGACCGTACCCTTCATGCGCGCCTACACCGAGCTGCTGGTCAAGACCTGCCACCGCCGCGGGGCGCACGCTATCGGCGGCATGGCGGCCTTCATTCCCAGCCGACGCGATCCTGAGGTCAACGAGCGCGCGTTGGCCAAGGTGCGCGAGGACAAGGAGCGGGAGTCGGGCGACGGGTTTGACGGCACGTGGGTGGCCCACCCCGACCTCGTCCCCGTGGCCAGAGAGGTATTCGCGCAGGTGCTGGGCGACCGCCCCCACCAGAAGGACCGGCTGCGCGACGATGTTCACGTGGGCGCGGACGACTTACTCGACATCCGCGTGCCCGGCGGGACCATCACCGAAGCCGGCCTGCGCAACAACATCAGCGTAGCCCTGCAGTATCTCAACTCGTGGTTGCTGGGCAACGGGGCCGCGGCCATCTTCAACCTGATGGAGGACACGGCCACGGCTGAAATCGCCCGCGCCCAACTCTGGCAGTGGCGCCATCATCACGCCCAGATGGATGACGGCCGGCCCATCACCGCCGACCTCTACCGGCAACTTCGGGACGAGGAGCTGGCCAAGCTGGGTGGCCTCGATGTGGGTCGGTACCGAGAAGCCAGGGAGATCTTGGACACACTGGTGCTCGAGGAGGAGTTCACCGAATTCTTGACCTACATCTCCTACGAGTACATTGACTAACCCGGCCAAAAACAGCCGTCATCCGTTGCAGAGTCCCGACGTGTGCATCACACGCCGGGCCGGTCTTGCGCCCCTCAGCACCGGGTGACCTCACGGCAGTGTATTCCTTGATGGTAATCCCGGGAGGGCACACAGCCCTCTCGCCGCAACAACCTAAAACGCCCTGGAGACGGCTCCACCGCACCAGGGGTTGTGAGGAGGATGCTGTGATGCTGAACCAAAACGACCAACAACGTGTCCGTGAACTGGAAGCACAATGGCAAAGCGATCCGCGCTGGCAGGGTATTCGTCGGGATTACTCGGCTGAGGACGTGGTCCGGCTGCGCCCCTCGGTGGCTATCGAGTACACCTTGGCCCGCCGGGGTGCTGAACGGCTGTGGCACATGCTCCAGGAAGAGCCCTACGTGGCCACGTTTGGCGCCTTGACCGGGGCACAAGCAGTGCAGATGGTGAAGGCCGGGCTAAAAGCCATCTACCTGAGCGGCTGGCAAACCGCGGCCGACGCCAACTTGGCCTACCAAACCTACCCCGACCAAAGCCTTTACCCCTCCAACAGCGTGCCCGCGGTCATTCGCCGGCTGAACAACGCCCTGATGCGAGCCGACCAGATCCACCGTGTGGAAGGGCACAACGAGATCGACTGGTACGTGCCCATCGTGGCCGACGCCGAGGCCGGCTTCGGGGGCCCCCTGCACGCCTTCGAGCTCATGAAGGCCATGATTGAAGCCGGGGCGGCCGGCGTCCACTTCGAGGACCAACTGGCCGCCGAGAAGAAATGCGGCCACTTGGGCGGCAAGGTGCTGGTGCCCACGTCCCAGTTTATTCGCACGCTGACGGCCGCCCGCTTGGCCGCCGACGTGCTCGATGTGCCTACGATTCTCATCGCCCGCACCGACGCCCTCAACGCCACCCTGCTCACCAACGACATCGATGGACGAGATCACCCCTTCCTCACAGGCGAACGCACGCCCGAGGGGTACTTCGTGGTGCGCAACGGGCTGGAGGCGGCTATCGCCCGTTCCCTGGCCTATGCACCCTATGCCGACCTGCTCTGGTTTGAGACCTCGCGGCCTGACTTGGAAGAGGCCCGCCGCTTCGCCGAGGCCATCCACGCCGAATTTCCGGGCAAGCTGCTGGCGTACAACTGCTCTCCCTCCTTCAACTGGCGTCGCCACTTGGACCCTGACACCATTGCCACCTTCCAGCGCGAGCTGGCTGCCATGGGCTACAAGTTCCAGTTCATTACCCTGGCCGGATGGCACCTGCTCAACTTCTACACCTTCGACCTGGCCCGCAAGTACCGGGAGCAGGGCATGTCCGCCTACGTGGAGCTCCAACAACGCGAGTTCGCGGCCGAGCAGGAGGGGTACACGGCCACCCGCCACCAACGCGAGGTGGGGGTGGGCTACTTCGACGAGGTGCTGCTGACCATCACCGGCGGCATGGCATCCACCTCGGCCTTCGAGGGCTCAACAGAAGCCGAGCAGTTCCACGGATAAGGGGCTACCGCTGCCTCCGCCGGCGCTTGACCGCCCGCAGGCGGGCCAGCGTGTCCTCGGCCTCCGCCGCCCCGGAAGCAGGCCGGGCCGGCGGAGGCGGCGGTGTGGCCGGCGACGGTGGCTCCTGGTTGGAGAGCTCCGCTGCCGGCTCGGCCTCCTGCACACGCCGCCGTCGGCGGGCACGAGCTTTGGCCGCAAAGAGCTCGGGGCGTTCAGGCGCCCGACCCGCTACCGTGGCCCGGGCCGAAACAGGACCACTGGGCCAGCGGGCACGAACTCGCTCCCACAGGCGCCGGAGCTCACGCCGGCCCACGGCAAGGCGGCGCAGGGCCACGTCCAGCGGCAGGAGCAGAGCGGCCAGGACGAGGAGCAACGGCCACACGGGAGTTCTACGGTAGACGCGATCCCCGGTGGGCGCGAAGAGGTGGTCCGGTGGAGGGGCCAATCGCCCGCCCGTGGTGCGGGCGGCTTCTCGGAGCAGCGTCCCGTCGGCCTGGATGAGGCGGTACTCGGGCGAATAGGGCACCACGAGCCCCACTTGAGCTCGGTCAATGGGGAGGCCCTCGGCGTCCCGTTGGACCACTGTGATCACGTAGGCGCCCACCTGGTCGGGCACAAAGGTGGAAGCGTATTCACCAGGGCCGACTTGGGAGAGCTCCAAGTTGACCGTCTGGCCGTCCGGCGCAAGGATGCGTGCTTCAGTGCGCAGGAAGTTGCGCGGCTTCCCTGTGGCGTCCTTCGAGGTGGCATAGAGGCGTACTGTGCTCCCCTCCCATTCGCTGGTCACCTCCAACGTCTCCGAGGCACGCAAGGGATACGTCCACGCCACGAGCTGGGCCACGAAGTCGCCAAATCGTTCCCACGCCACAAGCTCACGCCCCCACCGCCCAGAGAAGTCGCTGGTCCACGCCACGCTGCGGCCGAGTCCATACTGCCAGAGGGCCAGCAGCGGATCATCCCAGAGCGTGGTGAGCACTTCAGTGGCCGCCCCCTTGGCCGTCGTACCGTTGTAGCCGAGCAGAGGGGGCATAGTCGCCGGATCGATTCCCCGCACCACCGGGCTCACGGCCACGGGCACCGGCAGGAAGGGCTCCTCAACAATGTATCGCCCTGCCACCCGAATGGTCTCCTTGAGGAAGATGCGGGGAATGTCATCCAGGGAGTCGGCCGGGTAGAAGCGCCCTCCGCCGTCGGCGGCCATGCCGGCCAAGTCCTCGAGGGCAGCGCCCCGGCCCGCGGCCACCACGCTCAACGTGATCCCTTCCTGGCGCAAGCGCTCGGCCAAAGGCTGGTAATCGCCAGCCCGGCTCCAACCATCGGTGACGAGGATGATGTGGCGCACGCGAGCTTGAACCTCGGCCAGCCGGTCACCAGCCGCCCGGAGGCCGGCGACAATGTTGGTAGGGCCGTTGGCCTCTAGACCGGCGATGGCCTCTTCCAAAGCCGTGGGGCCGACGAAAGGTTGGGGATCCACGACCCAACGGGCGGCCTGGTCAAAGGCCACGACCCCCACCACATCCATGTCACCCAATGCGAAGGCAGCCTGGAGAATGGCTTCCTTGGCAATGTCCACCTTGGCCAGTCCGGCCTGGAGGCGCTGGGCCGTGGCGTTGGGATCGTTCGGGTCCTCACAGTGGCACTGGCCCATGGAACCACTCTTGTCCACCACCATGACCAAGGCCACATTGGGCTCCCGCTCCTTGGTGCGCACCTCCATGGAAACGGGCAGAGCTTCCTCCACCGGCGTGCGGTGCCAGAGGCCGGCGCCAAAGCTTTGGGGGCCTCCCACCATGATGAGCCCATGTCCCATGTCGCGCACGAAAGCGCGCAGGGCTTCCTGAGCCGGCCGGGTCACCTCGGCAGCGGGCACGTTGGCCAACACAACGGTGTCATAATCGGCCAAGGTTGTCGGGTCAGTGGGCAAGCCCGCCGGGTTGATCATCTCCACGTCCACGCCCGCATCGCTCAAGGCGCGAACCAGCGGGCTCACCTCCTGGGGCTCAAGGGTGACAACGAGCACCCGTGGAGCGCCGTCCACGAAGACCACGGTCTCGGCCACGTTGTTCTCCGCGCGGGTATCCTCCACGGGCTCCAGGGTGGCGCGGTAACGAAACACGCCACTTCGCGATGCCTGGAGGGGAATCACCACTCGGCTGTGTCCCGGCGAGATGTCGATAATTCGTTCCTCCACCGGACGCCCACCGCCCGCTTCCCACACGCGCAGCCGCGCCTGCGTGCTCACCGTGGCCTCCACCTCCACCTCCAACGTGAGCGCCTGCCCCTCCCGCACCCGCTGCGGAGCCCGCAGGTCTGCCAAGACCACCTCAGGTCCGGTCATCCCGCCTTCCAGGGGCACAACGTCCACGGGGATACCCTGTGCAGCGGCCAGTTGTACGGCCCGTTCGACGCGCCCCTCATTGGCCTGGCCATCGCTCAGGAGCACCAGGCGCCCCTGAGCGTCGCCGGGGAGCAAGGCCAACCCAAGCCGCACGGCCTCCTCAATGTCGGTGTGGGTGCGCACAGGTGTGCTCTCCAGGGCATCCACGCCCCGGAGATCGCCCACGGTGCGCTCCACCAGGGCATCTCGGCCAAAGACCACAACGCCCGCACGGCCTTCGGCCGGCTTGGTGGCGAGGGCCGCGCGCATGTAGTTTACGGCTTCGGCGCGCGCTCGGGGAGGAATGCTGTCGGAGACATCCACGAGGAAGACCACAGCCACGGTATCGGCCGGACGGCGAAGGTGGATGCCGGCCAACGCGAGGACCAACGCGAGGAAGAGCAACGTGCGCGCGGCCAGGGCGGCCCACGTGCGCTGGCGCGCTGCCCGGCGCCTGGCCGAAAGGGCTACGTACCACATGAGCGGCAGCAATGCCAGCAGGCCGAGCAGGCCAGGGTGAGTGAAGCCAAGGCTCATGACGCGGTGCTCCCTCAGGCGAATACGTCGAATGTTCCACTGCCCAGTGTTTGTCGAGCACATTGTAGCAAGCCGTGGACAATCGGGCGAACCCAGTGTATCCAGCACGCGCTGTTTTCGGTTTGCTCCCTTCCCGGGGCCGGTTTATACTAGCGCCAACGGGGCAAACGCGAGCACTTCACGCAGGAGCAACGCCATGCGCGTGGTGGCCATGATCCTCGCCGGCGGCGCCGGCACGCGGCTGTTGGTTCTCTCCGACCGCCGAGCCAAGCCGGCCGTCCCCTTCGCGGGCAAGTACCGCATCATCGACTTCACCCTCTCCAACTGTGTCAATTCCGGCATCTTCGACGTGGCCGTGTTGACCCAATACCGCCCTCACTCCCTCAACGAGCACATTGGCATCGGCAAACCTTGGGACTTGGACCGCGTCCGCGGCGGCGTGCGCCTGTTGCCCCCCCTACCAGGCGCGTGACCACCGGGAGTGGTACCGGGGCACGGCCGACGCCGTGTGGCAAAATCTGGACTACGTCAGCGAACGGCGCGCCGACACGGTCATGGTCCTTTCAGGAGACCACATCTACAAAATGGACTACCGCCCCCTCCTGGCCTATCACCAGGAGAAGGAGGCCGACGTGACCATTGCCGTCATGAACGTGCCCGTTGAAGAGACCCATCGCTTCGGCATCCTGACGGTTAACCGCCAGGGGCGCGTGGTGGAGTTCACCGAGAAGCCCAAGGAGCGGGACAAGGGCACACTGGCGAACATGGGCATTTACGCCTTCCGGGCCGGCGTGCTCCACGAGTGTCTGCCGAGATACGCCCAGCAATATTCAGACCTCGACTTTGGGCACCACGTGATCCCCACCATGATCGCGGAGGGATACCGTCTCTACGCGTACCGGTTCGACGGCTATTGGGTGGACGTGGGCACCATCCAGGCGTATTGGGAGACGAGCATGGCGTTGCTAGATCCTGATTCCCCCTTACAGCTCTACGACCGCGCCTGGGTGGTCCACACCCGCAGCTACGAACGCCCTCCGGCCAAGCTGGGCCCCCAAGCTCGCGTCGCGCGCAGCATGATCTGCAACGGGTGCATCGTCCGAGGCCGGGTGGAACGCTCAGTCCTCGGCCCCGGCGTCTACGTCTCCCCGGGCGCCGTAGTCCGCGAATCGGTGGTGATGAACGACACGTGGGTGGGCCCGGGCGCTGTGTTGGACCGGGTGATCGTTGACAAACAGGTCGTCGTGGGAGCGGGCGTCCAGCTCGGATGTGGAAACGATGTAGGCGTTCCCAACACCACCTACGGAGATCACCTGCGCACGGGGATCACCGTGGTAGGCAAAGCAGCCCACATTCCGCCCAACATCCGCATAGGGCGAAACGTTGTGGTTCACCCGCACGTGGACGAAGAGGATTTCGTGTCCTACGGCGACGAAGTGCCATCCGGGGAAACCATCTGAGGAGGCACCATGTCCGTTCCCGTTGCTCTGGCCATGATCCTGGCGGGGGGCGCCAGCCCGGAGCTGAGCGTGCTCACCGAGGTGCGCAGCGAGGCAGCACTGCCCTTCGGGGGCAAGTACCGCATCATCGATTTCCCCCTCTCCAACTGCGTCAACTCGGACATCTACAATGTGGCCGTGCTCACCCAATACCAGCCGCGCTCCCTCAACGAACACATTGGCATCGGTCGGCCTTGGGACTTGGACCGGGCCCACGGCGGTGTCCACCTCCTCCAACCATATTTGAGCCGGCCGGGTGAAACGGGCGCCTGGCAGGAAGGCACCGCCGATGCCGTGCGCTTCCACTTGGACTTTGTACAGGAACAGTCCGAGGACTTGGTGCTCATCTTGGCCGGAGATCACATCTACAAGATGGATTACCGTCCCCTCCTGCGCTACCACGTGGAACAACGGGCCGATGTGACCATTGCTGTGCGCTCGGTGAACCCCTATGAGGCCCACCGTTTCGGCATGGTTACCGCCGACCCTGACGGCCGTGTGACCCAGTTTGAGGAGAAACCGCGCCGCACGCGCAGCACCCTGGCCAGCATGGGCATCTACGTCTTCCCACGAGATCTCCTGGTCCACTGGCTCACCGGCCCGGGCCAAACACACCGGGACTTCGGCCGAGAGGTAATTCCCGCCATGTTGGAAGCCGGCAAGCGCCTTTACGCCTACACCTTTCTCGGCTACTGGGTAGATGTGGGCACCGTGCAGGCCTACTGGGAAGCTCACATGGCCCTGCTGGCCGAGACCCCGGCCTTGGAACTCCACGACCCGGAGTGGGTTGTCCACACCAAGAGCGAGGAGCGCCCTCCCGTCCTCTTGGGCCCCGATGCCCACGTGGAGACCAGCCTGCTCAGCGACGGATGCCGCATTGAGGGCACGGTGATCCGTTCGGTGATCTCCCCGGGCGTCCACGTGGCCGCAGGGGCCACCGTGAAAGATTCCATCCTTTTGACCGATGCCGACGTGCGTGCTGGGGCCGTGGTGGACCGGTGCATTGTGGACAAACACGTGCTCATCGGGGAGGGCGCTCACGTGGGCAGCGGTGACGAAAACACGCCCAACCGCGACATGCCTCACGTGCTTAACACCGGCCTCACCCTGGTGGGCAAGGGGGCCGAAATCCCTCCCGAGAGCGTGTTGGGTCGCAATTGTGTCGTGCGCCCCCACGTCAAGGCCCGCACATGGTCTGATCGAATGATTCCCAGCGGCACCACTGTCCCGGCGTGAGCCCCCAGTAGACCAAGGGCCCATGCCCATAGTCCCCTGGGGGTGACCAAGAGCATGGCCCAAAATGGGATCAAAGTCCTATAGCCCTTGTGCGAACTTTGGTGTAAAATGTGGGCACGCAAAGGGAGCCAAGGGTATCACAGCACACATTGTTGCCTCCTTTGGTTCCCTTTCTTCGTTTCCCCTCCTAGAACCCGTCTCCTCAACCCTGTTGGATCTGTCACGAGGTGAACGTTCATGACGCGCCGGCGCCTGCTCTTGGCTGTGTTTCTGCTCCTGATGTTCTCCACAGCCCTTCCCCGGCCAGCCTTGCGCCCTGCCGCAGCCCAAACCGGGGTTCAGGTGTTTCTCCCCCTGGTCACCAACGTGCCCCCCTGCACCGACGTGGGAGAAACATATGCTACCCTCTCCATCAACGGCGCCCCAAGCGATCGGCCAGCCGAGCAACACCCGGACCTCAACTTGGCCATCCGGGGCTACGAGCCCACGGACGCGTTTCTCGGGCTCGTCTCCTACGGCGGGGCCACCGACGCGGCCGCCCCCCAACTCTACCGCCTCTTCACAGACCAACGTATTCCGACCTTCAGCGCCGCCTATCAGGTGTACGATTGGGACTGGAACTGTGACTGCCGGGGAAGCCTGCTCAGCACGTGGGAAGTCACCCTGGCGGGCCTCGCCACCGCGCCCGGGGAAATCATCCACCTGCCAGGGCGCGGCGTGAGCATCGGCTCGGGCTACGAGGCGCTGGTGCTCTACGCCACAGAGGAGCGCCTGACCATCAAGTACACCCGCGAGGACAACGTCGTCTACGGGTACACCCTCCACCTGGAAAACCTGTGCGTGGACTCCAACCTGCTGGCCACGTACCGGGCGGCCAACGCTGCCGGCCGCTCGGAGTTACCTGCCCTGCGGGCCGGTCAACCCCTTGGCCGCGCTCGGGGCCAGGAAATCAAAGTGGCCATCCGCGACAACGGCACCTTTATGGACCCCCGGTCGGCGAAAGACTGGTGGCAGCAGTGACCCTATAGGGAGCTTCTCCCCCAACGTGCCCATTTTGCACGTCGGGATCTCATGTGTATCATACCCCGAGCGGACCCATTTCCCCGTGGCCAGATCAGGACGTTGATGCCACGAGTGCTGACAGCTCCCCAAGAGGACGGCAGAGAGGGAGAGAGAACCGTGTTGGCCGAGATGAGATGGTCAGATCCAGAACCCACGCCTATAGCCGAGGCCGAGGCTCGACTCCGGGAGCAGATCACCTACGTGTTCCACGCTGTGCCCTACGGATGGGGTGTGGGCAAGGCCCTGGCCGACGCTCTGGCCCCCTTCGAGGCCGAAGCTCTGGCGGCCGCCGAACGGCAGGAGTGGAGCTTCGCCGCCCTCGTGGGCCGCATTCTCCTGGAAGAAGTCTTGCCGGCCTACCAACAAGTGCGCCTCTTCGACCCCGACCAGGACCTCCTCCTCTTCCTCAACAGAGTGGCCCGCCACCTCCGGTGGATAATGCCCTACCTGCTCAGGCCCGACGAGTACGCCGCCGCAGCCGAGGCGTTGGCCGACGTATGGCATACCGCCCACCTTCTCAACGAACCACTGCTGGCCCAGGGCATCGACCTCATGTAGGGGAGCACATCAACGCCGAAGTCGGCTTCGTAGGGCCGTGTAGGCTGGCCTAGGGGATCCGTCGGGGTTCAGGAGCGCGTACCAGCGCATCTGCTCCCCGGCCGGGTACCAGGGGGCCGTGCTGAAGTCGAGGTTGAAGATGAAGGCCGCCTGAACCCAAGGCCACTCCTCGATGAGCGTGACGCCATCAGCCCAGTAGCGTGCTTGGAGCGCAAAGGGGAGCGCACCATATTCGTGCTCTCCCAAGTTCCACCCGGGCGCGTCGAGCACCCATCCCATCTCCGTGAACCAGATGGGCACTTGCTCCAAGCCGGCAGCCACCATGAGCCGCCGATGTGCTTCTGCGCGGCGTACACCCAAACCCTGTTCCGGCGGCGCCCCTGGTGGCCGGCCAAAGCCATAGGGGTGGAGGCCAAAGGCGTCGAAGGTACCGGGCTCCACGGCCGCGTAGAAAGCGCGCGCATAATCCAAATCGCCAACGGCCAACTCAGATCCCTCACCTGTCACTGCCAACCCACCCACCACCAGAAGGGCTTTCTCGTCCACACCCCGCAGGGCAGACCACACGGCGCTCACCAGCTCGGCGTAGCGCGCCGGTTCAGGCCACTGGCCGCCCCACTCAAAGGCCAAGTTGGGCTCGTTCCAGAACTCATATGCGTGGACACGCCCTCGGTAGCGGGTTCCCAACGCACGCACAAAATGCGCCAGGGCGTCGGGGCTCTGAGGTGGAGTGTTAGGCGGTGAATCTGGCGGGCGGGCCCAGGCCGGGGCATTGTGAATTCTCAACAGCAGCTTGGCACCTACGCGTTCCGCCTCGCGCACCGTCAGCTCCACATCCCGCCACTCGTAGCGTCCTGGCTCCGGCTCCACTCGAGCCCAGTCCACAAAGCCCTTGAGCCACGTGAGCCCCAGATCGTGCATCAGGTACGCCTGGTCGAAGCGCGCCACGTTGGCCCCCCACCAGACGCGCGTCCGGGGGCCAGACGGGGTGTCCGTGCTGTCAGACACCTCGGGCGACGAGGCCATGGACGCCGGCCTGGCCGTGGGCGTGTCATCCCAGGCCACGTTGGCAGTGAGCTGCGTTGGCTTCCCGCCCTCCCGGCTCACCACGTAGAGATCGTGGCTCGTGCCGTTCCACATGGCGAAGAGCACAGCCCGACCATCAGGCGTCCACGAGGGGTGACCGAGCCATCCACCAGCCCTGACGAGACTGCGCACTTGCTGCTCTGTCGGCAGCCAGAGGGCCAGCGTGCGCTCGGAGGGAAGGGCCTCCCAAGTGACAAAGGCGACTGCGCCGTCCGGGCCCACAGCGGGCATTGTGCCCTTCACAAGCCCCTCGGGGCCAACCAGGGGGACCACGGCGTCAGAGGCCAAATCGAGGCGGTAGAGCGCCTCAAGGCCAGCAGCATCCACACCGCTGAAAACGAGTGTCCCATCAGGTGCCCAGGCAGGGTACTTGTGGAGCGCCAAAGGGCTCGACGCGGCAAGCCGTCGGGCCGGACAGGGATGATCAGGCCGCCGACACTCGTCCAGGCGCACGAGGTAGAGGTCTTGTCCGCCATCCCGTTCGGAGACGAAGGCAACTGCCACGCCATCGGGAGACCAGGCTGGCCAGTAGTCATCAGCAGGGTGGTCAGTGAGCACTTGGCGACCAGTGCCATCGGCGTTCACGACCACGATGTCACCGTTGTTGGCCGCGTAATCGGTGTACACCAGCCGATACCCGTCAGGACTCAAGGCAGGATCCCACACGCCGGCCGGGCTCTGCACGAGAGGACGCGCCTGTCCATCGTCATCTAACACGTAGAGGCCGCCGGCGCCGCCCCTGTCGCTGGCGAAGATCAGCTCGAAAGCCGTGCTGACAGGTCCTACTGTGGGTGACGGGGCATCAGGGGCACCCATCAGGCGACATCCAATGACCAGGAGAAGTAAGAACCATCTCACTTCCCGTGACACTCCCCACAAGGCTCCGGGGCTCCACCCAGTAGAAGCTCTCCTCACACCTCGTTTCTGATGCCTGTTCCCTCGACCCAACCACCCTTCCGCACAGCACGTGTGCTGGCCACATTCTCGGATCCGGCGTATGGCACTGCCTCCCCTGCTCTCCATGACCTTCTCCCTCACAGGTTCCGAGAAATGGCTCCGCCTGTCCAGGGGCCCAGCGGGGCGATGGGCGGTTGACATTCGGGCAATGGCCCCGTATACTTTCCTCCACCCAGTGCACACAGGCCCACAGTGAAAACAGGGGAGCGAGGTGTCCACATGCTGCCACCAGCGTCCACCTACGAGGAATTGGTTCACGCCTTCCGGTGGGACATTCCCGAATACTACAACATTGGCGTCGATGTCTGCGACAAGTGGGCTCACGCCGCGCCTGACCGTTTGGCTCTCATCCACAGGCAGGCAAACGGAGACATCGAACAGTTCACATTTGAGGAAATCCGCCAACTTTCCAACCAGACCGCACACCTCCTGGCCGAGCACGGGATCGAGCGGGGCGATCGGGTAGGCGTTCTGTTGCCCCAACGGCCGGAGACGGCCTACGCCCACGTGGCCATTTACAAACTGGGGGCCATTGCAGTACCGCTCTTTACCCTCTTCGGGCCTGAGGCGCTTCGCTACCGACTCCAGAACAGCGGCGCCATGGCTGTTATCACCGACGAAGAGGGCGCCGCCAAGTTGGCCCGCCTACGGGATGAGCTGCCCCACCTGCGCGTGGTCCTCAACGTGGACGGACGTGGGCACAGTAGTGTGGACTTCCACCAAGGGCGGAAAAATCAGTCCACAGAGTTCACGCCCGTTACCACCAGGGCTGACGATCCGGCACTCATCATTTACACCTCGGGCACCACGGGCCCGCCAAAGGGAGCCCTTCACGCCCACCGCACTCTGCTCGGCCACCTGCCGGGTGTGGAGATGTCCCACGATTTCTTCCCACAACAGGACGATCGCATCTGGACACCGGCCGACTGGGCGTGGATAGGAGGGCTCTACGACGTCCTCATGCCGGCGTGGCACCACGGGATCACTGTCGTCTCTCAGCGCTTCCGCAAGTTCGACCCAGAAGCTGCCTTCGAGCTCCTGGCGGTGCTCCACGTGCGCAACGCCTTCTTGCCCCCCCACGGCGCTCAAGATGATGCGCACCGTCTCCACGCCCTGGAGATACTGGAGGTACGAGATGCGCACCATCGCCAGCGGCGGTGAACCCTTGGGCGCCGAGCTGTTGACATGGGGCCGCCAAACCTTTGGGCTGACCATAAACGAGTTCTACGGGCAGACCGAGTGTAACATGATCGTCTCCTCGTGTGCTGCCATCATGCCGGCCAAGCCAGGTCACATGGGACGCCCGGTGCCGGGACACGAGGTGGCTATCGTGGACGAGCAAGGCCGTCGGCTGCCACCCGGCACATTGGGCCAAATCGCCGTCAAGCGGCCAGACCCGGTCATGTTCTTGGAATATTGGTACAATCCCCAGGCCACACGGCAGAAGTTCTTGGGAGAGTGGCTGCTCACCGGGGACATGGGTATCGTGGACGAGGAGGGCTACATCCGCTTCGTGGGCCGCAACGACGACATCATCATCAGTGCGGGCTACCGCATTGGGCCAGGGGAAATCGAAGATTGCCTGATGGGGCACCCGGCCGTGAACATGGCCGCCGTGGTCGGCGTGCCCGATCCTGTCCGCCACGAGGTCGTGAAGGCGTTCATCGTGCTCAAGCCAGGCTATGAGCCTGACACGGCTTTGGCCGAAGAGATCCGTAATTATGTAAAGGATCGCCTGGCTGCTCACGAGTACCCGCGCGAGATCGAGTTCGTGGATGCCTTGCCCCTAACGGCCACTGGGAAAATCATGCGCCGCGTGCTGCGTGAACGACAGACGGGGAAGAGCGACGACAACGCAAGCGAGCCCCCAAGGTCAACAGACGGTCGCCAGGACGCCAGCATGTGACCACCATGTAAATGCCACGGGACATCTTGTGCCCATGGGCTGCTGGCTTCTATCCCGATTTACCCCGCCGTCTGGGGGAGAATGTCTCCCCCAGCTTGTTTTAGGCCGTTATCAGGCGGACCACGACGGTCGGATACAGCCCCAGCAGAACCACGCCTGCCACGGCTACCGCCAGCGCGCCAGCCACCAGCCAGGATCGGGAGAAGGCAGGGGGCTCCACAGGCTCCTGCATGTACATCTTGACAATAACGCGGGCGTAGTAGAAGACGGAGAGCACGCTGTTGAGCACGGCCACGATGACCAGCCACGTCAGCCCGGCCGAGACGCCCGCCGTGAAGAGGAAAAACTTGCCGAAGAACCCGGCCGTGGGCGGGAAGCCGGCCAGGCTGAGCAGGAAGATGCTCATTAGCAGGGCCGCACCAGGGTGAAAGCGAGCCAAGCCCCTGTAAGCTTCAATGTCGAGGGTCTCACGTTTCCCGTCCTCCAAGAGGAGGATGACACCAAAAGCCCCCAAGTTCATAAGGGCGTAAATCAAGAGGTAGACGAGGACGGCCACAAAGCCAATGCCGCCGGAGAGCACGCCGATGAGCAGGTATCCGGCGTGGGCAATGCTCGAGTAGGCCAACATGCGCTTGATGTTGCGCTGCAAGAGGGCCCCTACGTTCCCCCACGTCATGGTAATGGCCGCCAAGGCAGCCAACAGGGGGCGCCACACGTCGCCAGCCGGCCCCAAGCCCCAGTAGAGCAGGCGGATGAGGGCCACCATGCCCCCCGCCTTCGTGGCCGCGATCATGAACGCAGTGACTGGGGTAGGTGCCCCCTCGTACACGTCGGGCGTCCACTGGTGAAAGGGCGCCATGGAGATCTTGAACCCAAGCCCGACCAACACCAACGCCATGCCAGCCATGAACATCAGGTGTTCGCGGGGTGCGGCCGCTGCTTGGCTGGTGCGCAATCCCTCGAAGGCTGTGGTGCCCGTGGCACCGTAGAGTAAGGCCGTGCCGTAGAGCAGAAAGCCGGTGGCAAAAGCGCCCAGCAGGAAATACTTGAGCGACGCTTCCTCGGAGTCGAGGCGTGGCCTGGCAAAGCCTGCCAAGATGTAGAGGGGAATGCTGAGCACTTCGATGCCCAGGAAGAGCATGATCAGATCTTGGGCGCCGGCCAGCAGGCTCATGCCGGCCGTGGCGAAGAGCAGCAGGGCGTAAAATTCACCCCGCTGCAGGCGACGGCGCATCAGGTAGCCGGGAGCCATCAGGACCGCCAGAAAGCCCACGAGGAAGAAGAGCATCTGGAAGAGCAGGCCCAAGGTGTCGAGTACCATCATGCCGCCAAAGCCGGTGAGAGATGTCTCCAGGCCGCGAACGGACAACCACTGCCGGACGACGATCACCTCAGCACCGCCAAACCCGATCAGGGAGAAGTAGGCGAGCCAATCCCGTTCCTCATCCTTGAGCCACAGGTCCACCAACAGGACGATCAGGCCGGTGAAGACCAAGAAGAGAGCCGGTTGGATGACTGTCCAGTTCTGTGCGAGAAAGCGCTCCATGCGTTCACCTCATCACCATGACTGCGCTGTTGACGTGCTCCACCAAGGCCTGCACACTGGGCTGAATGGGGGTCAAGAAGAGATTCGGGGCCACGCCGATCATGACGATGAGGGCCACGAGCGGCACCAAAGTCAACACTTCCCGGCGGCCCAAGTCAGGAAGTTGAGCGTTTTCGGGATCCGTAATGGGGCCGAAGAAGACGTTGCCGAAGAGCCAGAGCATGTAAACGGCGGCCAACACCACGCCGAAGGTGGCGAAGACAGCCCACCATCGGTTGGCCCCAAACGCGCCCAAGAGGATGAGGAATTCTCCCACGAAGCCGTTGAGGCCGGGCAGGCCTAAGCTGGCCAAGGCCACGACGAGGAAGAAGGCCGCGCACACGGGCATCACCTTCCAGAGCCCGCCGTAGGCGCGCATGAGGCGTGTGTGGCGGCGGTCATACATCATTCCCACCAGCAGGAAGAGCGCCCCCGTGCTCAACCCGTGGTTGATCATCTGCAACACGCCGCCGCTCATGCCCTCGACGTTGAGGGCAAAGAGGCCCAACATGACAAAGCCCAAGTGGCTCACGGAAGAATAGGCGATAGGCTCTTTATGTCCCGTTGGGCAAAGGCCACGGCACCACCGTACAGGATGCCCACGATGGCCAGCCCTGCCACCACAGGCGCCAGTTCGCGGGTCGCCAGGGGAAAGAGGGGCATGGCGAAGCGCAGAAACCCATACGTGCCCATCTTCAACAAGATGCCGGCCAGGATGACCGAGCCGGCGGTGGGGGCCTCCACGTGGGCGTCGGGAAGCCATGTGTGGAAGGGAAACAGGGGGACCTTAATAGCAAAGGCAAGCGCAAAGGCCAAAAAGGCCCATCGCTGTACCTCGGGCGGAATGAAGACCTGATACCACACTTCCACGTCAAAGGTCAAGGTCCCGACCTGACCACTCATGCCCAAGGCGAGGTAAACAATTGTGGCCAACATCAGGGCCGAGCCGGCCATTGTGTACAGGACAAATTTCAAGGTAGCGTACAGGCGGCGCTCGCCCCCCCAGATGCCAATGAGGAAGTACATGGGGATAAGCACCGCCTCCCAGAAGACATAGAACAGAAAGACATCCAAGGCCGTGAAGACGCCCAACATCGCCGTGCAGAGCACCAGCATCAGCATATAGTATTCCTTCACGCGGTGGGCGATGCTTCCCCACGAGAAGAGAATAGCAACTGCTGTCAGCAAGCTGGTGAGGGGAATCAGCCAGAGGCTGATCCCATCCACGCCGAGTTTATAGGTGACAACCGGAGCCCCGAAAAGGATGATCCACGGGCGAGATTCCACGAACTGGAACTGGGCACTCGTGGCGTCGAAGTTGACCACGATGATCAGGGAGAGCAAGAAGTCAACGGCTGCGACCCAGAACGCCACCTGCGCGATCGTCTTCGGTCGGTCGGACGGGATGAAGGCGATGAAGAACACCCCCAACAGCGGGAAGAAGATGACGGCCGAAAGAATGGGAAATCCTAAGGCGTTCATGGCAGCGTTCGCACCTCAGCGTTAGCGTCCCCAATAGACCAAATATCCCAGCACGAGCAGTGCCCCCACCACCATCGAGAGGGCGTAGACGCGCACGTAACCGGCTTGCAGCCGGCGGCTGAGGGCGTGCACGCCGGCCGCGACTGTGCCCACGCCGTTGACGGCGCCGTCAATGACCAGCTTGTCCACCACGTCGGCCAGGAAACGGGCGAGGCCGAAGAAGGGACGCACGAAGAGCAGGGCGTAGAGCTCGTCCACGTAGTATCGGTTCCACAGGAGCACGTAAAGGGACCGGAAGCGGGCGCCCAAGGCCACCGGGTCCACAGTGCGCCTCACGTAGGCCAAGTACGCCAGACCGGCGCCTGCCAAGGCAACAGCGCTGCTCACGAGGAGCAACATCATCGGGTTGAACCCGGCCTCAGCCTTCCCGCCACCCTCGCGGGCAGCGGCGAAGGCCGGCTCCAGCCACGTCTGAATGATACCGTGCTCCGGTGGCCATCCTAACACCAGGCCGGCCCCCAAAGCCAACGCGGCCAACACGCCGAGGGGCCCCAACATCACGCCGGGAGATTCGGCGGCGTGGCGGGCTGCTTGGCTCCGCGGCTCTCCGGCGAAGACGAGAAGAACTGGCGGAAGCTGTAGACGGCTGTGAGCAGGGCGGTGAGCAGACCAATACCGTACAGCAGGAGATGGCCCTCCACAAAGGCCCCCGCGAGGATCTCGTCCTTGGAGAAGAAGCCCGATGTCAGGGGAAGCCCGGCGAGGGCTGCTGAACCCACCAGAAAAGTGAGCCCAGTCCAGCGGGCGCGGTTCCACAACCCGCCCATCTGGCGCATGTCTTGGGGGTCCACGTGATCATCGGCGTGGTGCGCACCGTGTTCCACAGCGTGCATGACGCTGCCCGCACTTAGGAAGAGCAGGGCCTTGAAGAAGGCGTGGGTGACCAGGTGAAAGATGGCCGCCGCGTACGCTCCCACGCCCACGCCCAAGAACATGTACCCGAGTTGGAGATGGTGGAGTAGGCCAACACCCGCTTGATGTCCACTTGGACGAGCGCAATGGTAGCCGCAAAGAGGGCCGTCAACACGCCCACCCACGCCACAATGGCCGAGGTGGTCGTGGCCGCAGCGAAGAGCACACTGGCGCGGGCGATCAAGTAGACGCCGGCCGTGACCATGGTGGCCGCGTGAATGAGGGCCGAAACCGGCGTGGGGCCGGCCATGGCATCGGGCAGCCAGACGTAGAGGGGCAGTTGAGCGCTCTTGCCCGTACACCCGACGAAGAGCAACAACGTTATGGCCGTCAGCGTCAGGGGCGCGGCCGTGTGCACGGCCTCGAACACATCGCCGTACACCACGGAGCCGAAGGTGCTCCAGAGAAGGAAGATGCCCAGGGCAAAGGCGAAGTCCCCTATCCGGTTGACCACAAAGGCCTTGCGACCGGCCGCGGCGTTCTGTGGCTCCGTGTACCAAAAGCTGATCAGCAGATACGAACAGAGTCCTACCAGCTCCCATCCTGCGTAGAGCAACACGAAGTTGCTCCCCAAGACGAGTAGGAGCATGGAGAAAATAAAGAGGTTCAGGTACACAAAGTAACGCCGGAAATCGTAATCGGCCGGTTCACCGGCCATGTAACCCAGCGAGTAGACGTGGATGAGGAGTCCCACACCGGTCACCACCAGGACCATAACGGCCGAGAGCGGGTCGAAGAGCAGGCTGACCGGGACCTCGAAGCGGCCGGCGAGGGCCCAGGTGTAGAGTGCCGGAGTGAGGTAAGCGCGCTCCTCAGGCGGCAGGGCCAACAGGCGCCATGTGACTATCACGCCGATGAGAAAGGCCAAGCCCACAGCACCAGCGGCCAGCCAGCCGGTCGCACGGCGGGGCAACCAGCGTCCTCCTAATGCGTTCACCACGGCACCGGCGAGCGGGATCAGCAGCAACGCCCAGAGCAGAGCTTCCATGCGAAACACCTCGAAGGCGAAAGTGAGCTGGTCATTATCCTCTCAACACGTGGGCATCGTCCACGTCGGCCGAGCCCAGGGAACGGAAGATGGCCACGATCAGGGCAAGCCCCACGGCCACTTCGGCCGCGGCCACAGTCATGACGAAGAAGACAAAGACCTGGCCGTCCAACGAGTCCAAGGCCCTGGACATGGCCACGAAGGAGAGGTTCACCGCGTTCAACATCAGCTCAATGGACATGAAGACCATAATGGCGTTGCGGCGCAGGAGCACACCGGTGACACCGATGCTGAACAGAATGGCGCCCAAAACGAGATAGTATGAGACCGGCACTATCATTCCGTTCCTCCCTCACGCGATGCCTGTTCAGCCGGCAGTTCGTGCTTCTCCCGCTTGGCCAGAACGACGGCACCGATCATGCCGATGAGCAGCAGCAAGGAGGTCACCTCGAAGGGAAGCACGTAGCGCTCGAAGAGCGTTTGCGCAAGAGCTGTGGGCTGCCCCAAGCGCTCCAGCACCTCTTGGGTCATCATGCCGGGAACGCCGGTGAGCTTCTCCACATTCACGGCCACAATGAGGCCGGCAGCCAACAGGAGACCAAAGAGCAGGGCAAACGGGCGCTGGCCCGGGATGTGTTCCCACAGGGGAGCCGGCTCCGGCCCCATGAGCATCACCACGAAGAGGAAGAGCACCATGATGGCACCCGCGTAGACCAGAATCTGGACCGCTGCCAGGAAGGGAGAGCCCAACAACACGTAGAGCAACGCCACGGCGGCGAAGTTGCCCACCATGAAGAGCACACCGTGGACGGCATTACGGGCAAAGATCATGGCCAGCGCTGTAGCCACGGATGTCACGGCCAACACGGCGAATACCAGGAGTTGCACGTTCATGCTCTCTCCTCGCCTGAGGGTGCTTCCGCGGGACGAGGAGTGTGCTCCTCCTCGTCAACCGGGTTGAGCAGCCAAGGGTGCACCTCCTCGCCCACCACGTGCACCGGCACATAGCTGGTGATGTACCCGCCAGGAGGTGTGCGCTCGACGCGCTGGGGGTTGCTCACCGGTGCTTCCATATCCTGGGGCGGTGGAGCTGGGGTGCGCTGTGGGGTGTCGGGCACGCCCGGAGGAGGCGGGACAAGGAGCATCTCCTTGGTGTAGATCATGGCCTCTCGGGAGTAGCTGGAAATCTCGTAGTTGTGCTCCAACACGATGGCGTCCACAGGGCACGCTTCTTCACAGAAGCCACAAAAGATGCAGCGGAGCATGTTGATCTCGTACCGCTTGGCGTAGCGTTCGCCAGGCGAGTAGCGCTCCTCGTCCGTGTTCTCGCCCGGCTCCACGTAGATGGCGTCAGCCGGGCAGGCCGCCGCACAGAGGGAGCACCCAATGCACCGCTCCAGGCCGTTGGGATGACGCTTGAGCTCATGGCGCCCCCGGAAGCGCTCGAAAACGGGCCGCTTAATGTCGGGGTATTCAATGGTGACCGGTTTCTTCAACCCCCACTCCAGCGTGGTGCGCAACCCCTTCAGAATCTGAGCGAACATGATTCACCTCGGCTTCCCGTGTGTGTTCTCGTGTATGCATGTTCCTTCACCCTAGCCCGAAGAACCCCGTGTCCCGTGCCACTACAGCTATGGCCGTCACCACCACGTTAGCCAGCGAGAGGGGCAGCAAGACCTTCCACCCCAAGTGCATCAGGCGGTCGTAGCGCAAGCGGGGTAAGGTGGCCCGCAGCCAGACGAAGAAGAAGAGGAAGGCCACCAGCTTGACGAAGAAGTAGAGCACACCCAAGATGGGCACTTGCTCCGCAAAAGGTCCTCGCCACCCGCCGAGGAAAAGGGAGACGGCCACACCGCTGATGGCGATCATGGCGATGTACTCGCCCATGAAGAAGAGGGCGAACTTCATGCCGCTGTACTCGGTGTGAAAGCCGGCCACCAGCTCTTGCTCGGCCTCAGGCAAGTCGAAAGGCGCCCGTTTGGTCTCGGCGATCATGGTGACGAGGAAGATGAGAAAGGCCACTGGCTGGAGCAGTATGAACCAGCGGCCGCCAGCTTGAGCATTCACAATGTCCACCAGGCTCAGTGACCCGGCCAACATCACCACCGAGAGGACAGCAAGCCCCATGGCCAGCTCATACGAAATCATCTGGGCCGAGGCCCGCAATCCGCCCAAGAGGGCATATTTGTTGTTGGACGCCCAACCAGCAAGCACCACCCCGTAGACCCCCAAGGAGCCCAAGCCCAGGAAGTAGAGCAGGGCAATGTTCATGTCGGCCAAGTGGAGGGCAACAGTGCGGCCGAAGAGCGTCACCGAGGGCCCTACCGGCACGATGGCGAAGGCCATGATTGCTGACACCACGGTCACTAGGGGCGCCAGCAGGTAGAGCACCTTATCAGCTTCAGCCGGCACAATATCCTCCTTGAACATCAGCTTCACGCCGTCAGCCAGCGGCTGCAGCAAGCCCGAGGGGCCCACCCGGTTCGGCCCCACACGGGATTGCAGACGGGCAATCACGCGTCGCTCGAACCACGTCATGTAAGCAAAGCCGGTGAGCAACGCTAAGATGATGACCAGACTTTTCACCACAATCTCGACGACATCGGCGGTGCTCATGTTCACTCCACGGCCTCCTCTGCCTTTTCCAACGTGCCGAAGGGTGCCCGCACGCCGCCTTCAGTGAGCGCGTTCCACGCCGTGCCGTCCACATCACAGGCCACCACTGCCACATCTGCCGGCAGACGGGGTTCCACCCGCGCGGCCGTCACCAGCGTCACACCGTTGGCCTGCACACGCACAGCACCTCCCTGCTCTTCCAAGCCCAGGCGCGCGGCCTCTTGGGACGAGATGAGCACCTCGGGCCGGGCCCGACGCCGGTCGAGCAGGTGGCTGCGCGCGATCATGGTGCCGTGGTCGTAGAGGCGGCGACGGGCCACGAGGCGCACGCCTTCCTCGTGGCGAGGCGGCCGGAGCCCTGACCAGCGCAGGGCATATTTGGGACGACGGGCCTCGGCCTGAACGGCCCACGTTCGCCCAAACCACGTGTTGAGCGTGGATGTGCCCGTGTAGACGTGATGGTAGCCGGCCACGGTCGACCAGGAGACGGGTTCTCCCTCCAATTTGTCGTAGCTCATGCCCTTGTAGACCTTGACCTGTTTGGCCACCTCGTTCATGATGTCCACGGCCGTGGCGTAAGGAGGCCAAGCCGCGTCAAAGCGTTCGGCCAGTTGGGCCACGATCCACCAGTCGGGCATGGCCTCGCCGGGCGGCCGCAGGGCCTGTTCAGTCCGCTGGACCCGCCGTTCCAACGACGTGTAGGAGCCAGCGCGCTCGGCAAAGGCGGCGGCCGGAAACACCACATGGGCCAAGCGTGCTGTCTCGGTCATGAACAGGTCTTGTACGATGAGAAGCTCCACGTTTTTCAGTGCGTTCAAGCTGGAGGGCCGATCTCTCGCCGGGTCGGCCGCCATGATGTAGAGGGCCTTCAGGTCGGCAGCGCCGCTCAACATGTCATCAACTGTGGCCCCCGCTTCGTCGGCGGGGCGATACCCGGGAAGCATGTCTGGCAACACGCCCATGTCGCAGGCCCCTTGGCTGTTGTTGTGGGGCCAGAGGGCCACCAGGCCGCTGTTCACTTGGCCAGCTTTGCCGGTGGCCGCCAACAGCGCCACAGCAGCGTCCACCAGGGCTGGCGCGTTCTCCTCAGCGCCCACCAGGGCCTCGCGCCCTACCATGATGACCACGTCGCGCGCGTTGACTACCACCTCGGCGACCGCCCGAATGTGTTCGGCGCTCACCCCTGATATGCGAGCCAGCTCATCGAGGGATAGGTCCGCCACGGCCTCCCGCACCTGTTGGGCGCCCTTCAGTTTGTTGAACCGCTTGTCCAAGGCGTTCTTATGGGCTTCCAGGACCACTTTCAGGATGGCCGCCATCACATGAGCTTCACCACCAACTCGGTATCTGAGGAGATGAGCGGCCTCAGCCTCCTCCTTCACCGGTCGAGCTTGGGCCACCACCACAGTGGCCCCGTTCCGGCGAGCACGCCGCACGCGCAAGTAGCTCACCGGCTGTTCTTCCTCCAAGTCCGAGCCGACCAACAGGATCAGACTTCCCGGGCCCAAACTGGCCAAGTTGGATCCTGAGGCCAGGCCCACGTGAGCCACGGCCTGCTCGATGCCCGTGCCGGTCGGCCAAGCCACCCGGTGGTCCACGTTGGGCGAGCCGAGCACGTCGCGGAAGAACTTGACGAAGACGTAGAGGTCTTCATTGGCCGCCCGCGCGCCGGCGATGCCGCCCACAGCGCGCGGCCCATGGGTGGAGATAATGGCTGCCAGCCGGTTGGCCACGTAGTCCAAGGCCTCAGGCCACGTGGCCGCGCGGAATTGGCCATCTTCACCACGAATCAGTGGGGCCGTCAGGCGATCATCGGCGCCCACGAAATGGTGGCCAAAACGCCCCTTATCACAAATCCAGATCTCGTTGACCCACTCGTTGGCGCGCGGCATGATGCGCTTGATGTCGCCGGCCCGCTCGCCGATCACGATGTTGCACCCCACGGGGCAGTGGGGGCAGATGCTGGGCACGTTGCGCAGTTCCCAGACACGCGCCTTGAAGCGGAAGTCCTCAGTGGTAAGGGCGCCGACAGGGCAAATGTCGGTGGTGTTGCCGCTGAAGTAGGAATCGAAGGGCGGGTCGCTGAAGGTCACAATCTCCTGAGCGCGGCCCCGGTCGGCGAACTCTAACACCGGGTCGTTGGCAATCTCCTCGCAGAAACGGATGCAGCGGGAGCAGTAGATGCACCGCTCCCGGTCGAGCCAGATGAGCTCGCCCAGGGGAACGGGCTTCTGAAAGTGCATCTTGTAGGGCACGTAGAAACGGCTCAAGTCAGGCCCGTACTTGAAGGTCAGGTCTTGCAGGGGGCATTCCCCGCCCTTGTCACAAACGGGGCAGTCGAGCGGGTGGCTCGTGAGGATGAACTCCAGCGTTCCCCGCCAGGCGTTGGCCACTTCGGGCGCGTCGGTGATGACGTGTGCATGCCCTCGGAGACGGGGGTAGTACACGCCGTCATCAGCCTGGGGAACCAGCGCATCACCGGCTTGCCCTCCTCGTCCAGCTCGGGGGCGCCGTCCTTGCCCCGCGCGGGCTGTCCCACTTTACCAGGCACATGCGACACATGCCCACCGGGGTCAACTTCGGGTGATAGCAGAAGACGGGAATCTCCACGCCGGCTGCCTTCGCCGCCTCCACAATGACTGTGCCGGCAGGCGCTTCTACCGGACGGCCGTTCACGTAGATCGTCACCTTGTCCGCGCTCATAGTTCGCTCATGCTCCATGTTTTGGGAGGGTGGACGGTTTGTCCGACATCACACGGCCGCGGGCTCGACGGCACGCCGCCGTTCCTCCACCCACTGGTAGAGTTCATCGGCAAAGTACTTGTAGGCTCCCTGCACGACCATGCGGGATGCCTCGCCCAGCGGACAGAAGCACGTGTTGGTCATCTGATCGCTGACTGCCTTGAGCAACTCCACATCCCGCCGTGAGGCTTGGCCGGAGAGGATGCGGTCAGCCAGCATCTTCTGCCAGTAGGTGCCTTCGCGACAGGGGCTACACTTGCCACAGGATTCGTGTTTGTAAAAGGCCACCTGTTTGGCAATCACCCAGGCGATGTCCGTCTGATCGTCCAGAACGATGACGCCACCGGAGCCCCCCATCGACCCGGCAGCCGCCAAGTCGTCATACGTTAAGGGCACGTCCAAGTGCTCGGGCGTGAGGAGGGGGGCGGACATGCCACCAGGAATGAACGCCTTGAGGCGGTGGCCCTTCCAGATGCCCCCGGCATGCTCGAAGATGAGCTCGCGTGCCGTCACCGAAGCGGGCAGCTCGTAGTTGCCCGGGCGGACCACGTGGCCGCTGACACAGTAGACGCGCGTGCCCGGCGTCCGTTCCGTGCCCCACTGGCGATACCACTCGGCGCCGTGGCGCAGGATCATGGGCAAGTTGGTGAGCGTCTCCACGTTGTTGATGACTGTGGGTTTCTGCCACAGGCCATGGGTGGCGGGAAAGGGCGGCTTCAGGCGGGGTTGGCCCAAGTGTCCCTCGATGCTGCTGAGCTGAGCGGTCTCCTCGCCGCAGATGTAGGCGCCTGCCTCGGGGTGAAGATAGATGTTGAGCGTGAAGCCCGTGCCTTGAATGTCCTCGCCCAGCCACCCGTGGGCGCGCGCGGCGGCGATGGCACGGCGAAGTTGTTGTGCCGCGAAGGTGAATTCGCCCCGGTGGTAGATGTAGGCCGTGTTGGCCTGGATGGCGTATGCGGCAATGATGATGCCCTCAATGAGCTGATGGGGGTTGTACTCGGCGATCTCCCGGTCCTTGAACGTGCCCGGCTCGCCCTCGGCGAAGTTACAGACCAAGTATTTGGGAAACACGTCCTTGGGCACGAAACCCCACTTGACGCCGGCCGGGAAGCCAGCCCCCCCACGGCCACGCAGGCCGGACTGTTTGACCAGTTCGATCACCTCGTCGGGTGCCTGTTCCAAGGCAACGCGCAAGCCCTCATAGCCGCCGTGGGCTACGTAGGTCTCGTATTGGTCAATGTCCGGAATCTCGCGGTGGCGCAGGACAATGTACACCTGTTCCATGGCCGTTCTCTCCGTTTCCTGTGTGGACAGCGTGACACAATGCCAGTGTCACTGCTGTTGTGGGCGTGGGGCAAAACGGAGCCCCTTGCCGTTCGGCGGCAGCCCTTGGGCACGCACCAACGCGAGGATCTCGTCCAGCTTCTCGCGGGTCAGGTGTTCGAAGTACTGGAAGTTGATCTGCATGACGGGCGCCGTGCCACAGGAGGCCAAGCAGACGGCCTCTTGGACGGTGAAGATTCCGTCGGACGTGGTTCCTCCTTCCTCGAGACCCAATGTCTCCAACAAGTAACGGTAGAGCTCCTCGGCGCCCACGAGTGCACAGGGCAGATCGGTGCAAAAGCGGATGACGAACTTACCCACTGGTTCAAGGTAGAAAAGGGAGTAAAAGCGGGCGACCCCATACACATCAGTGGGGTCCAGCTCCAGGATGTCGGCCACCTCCTTGATAGCTTGCGGGGTCAAGTAGCCGTACTCCTCCTGGGCCATGTAGAGGAGCGGGATCATGGCGGCTCGCTTTTCAGGATAGTGGCCGAGCAGCTCTTCGATTTCGGTGCTCCGGTTCTCGCGTAACACGAGCCTCCTCCTCGCCGGCTAGCGATCAATTTCTCCTAGCACGGGGTCCAAGCTGGCAATAATGGCGATGAGATCGGCCACTAGGCTGCCCTCGGCCATGGGCGCCATGGCCTGCAAGTTGGCGAAACTGGGCGCGCGCATGTGGACGCGGTAGGGACGAGCGCTGCCGTCGCTCACCACGTAGAAGCCCATCTCACCGCGTGGCGACTCCACCCACGCGTATGCTTCGCCGGGGGGCACGCGCATGCCTTCGGTCCAGAGTTTGAAGTGGTGGATCAGTGCCTCCATGGAGAGGTAAATTTCCTCCTTGGGCGGCGGCGCGACCTTGTGGTTATCCACCCGGAAGGCTCCTTCCGGCAGCCGCTCCAGGGCCTGACGGATAATGCGCACACTCTCCCGCATTTCCTGCATCCGCACCCGGTATCGGTCGTAGACATCTCCATGAGCGCCTACAGGTACGTCGAACTCGAATTCGGGGTAGACCGAATAGGGCATGGCCTTGCGCAGGTCCCACTCCAGGCCGGTGGCCCGCAAGATCGGGCCGGTCACGCTCAGGCTGAGGGCTGTCGCCGTGTCGATGACACCCACCCCTTGGGTGCGTTCTTTCCAAATAGGGTTGTCTGTCAATAGCTGTTCGTAGTTATCCACCCGTTCTGGGAAGAGTTCGATGAAATTGGCAACCGCCTCCTCGAAGCCGTCGGGCAAGTCCCACGCCAAGCCACCGGGGCGGAAGTAGGAAGCCATCATGCGGGCTCCCGAGACCATTTCAAAGATGTCGAGGATCATCTCCCGCTCCCGGAAGCAGTAGAGGAAGACGCTCAGCGCACCAATGTCAAGCGCGTGGGTGCCCAACCAGACGAGATGGCTAGCAATGCGCTGCAACTCGCCCAGGATCACCCGGGCGTACTCGGCACGGGGGGGGATCTCGACTTGGAGCAGCTTCTCCACCGCCATGCAGAAACACCAGGTGTTGAACATGTTGGACAGGTAGTCGAGCCGAGGCGTCAGGGTCACGCCTTGCTCGTACTTCTTGTACTCGAAGGTCTTTTCAATGCCCGTGTGCAGATACCCGATGTCTGGCTCCAGGCGGACCACCGTCTCGCCGTCCAACTCCAAGAAGAGGCGCAACACGCCGTGGGTCGAGGGATGTTGGGGGCCCATGTTGAGCACCATGCGCGGCCCTTTCTCCCCCTCCTCCCACGTGGGGATGAGCATCTGCTCGATGCGGCGTTGGCGCTCCCTCTCGAGTTGGGCCACATCGTCGGGCATATCGCGGCCCAAAATCCACCGGATGGCGTCCTGTACCAATCCCATCGTGATCCACACTCCCCCTACTGTTTCGCGTAGGGCTTTTTGCGCTGGATCTCCTCCACGTTGTGCGTGAATTGCACCGGCTCTTCGCCCAAGGGGACATCCTTGCGCAACGGGTGCCCCTCCCAATCCTCGGGCATGAGGATGCGCTTGAGGTTAGGGTGCCCGTCGAAGGTGATGCCGAACATGTCGAACACTTCTCGCTCGTAGAAATTCGCTCCTGGCCACACGTCGGTGACTGTAGGCACCTTGGGACGCTTGCCGGCCACCGGCACCTTGAGGCGGAGCCGTTGACGGCGCGAGATCGAGAGCACGTGGTAGACGACGTGAAATCGAGGCTCTTGGGGCCAGTAGTCAACGGCTGTCACGTCCACGCAGAGCTCGAACTGCAGGTTGTCGCGCAACCAGCGGGCCACCTCGGGGAGCGCCTTGGCCTGCACGATCACCGTAGCCTCCCCGAGGCGGTGATGTAGGGCCTCCACTGCCTCGGGGAAGGCCGCTTGGAGCTGGTGAGCCGGCGAGTCGGGTTGATGTGCCGCGTGTGTACGGTCTACATCCGTCATGATGTTCACTCCGTTCGGGCGTCGGCGCTTTTCTTGTTCCACAAAAGAGGGCGTCACCTTCTGCCGGACGCCCCCTTGGCCCCTATACTACCTGACGTGCCGCTTGTTTCTGTTCCGCCCACGCCTCTCCTCGTTACAGGCCCTGGCGGATCATGTCTCCTTGGTGTTCAGCCATGATCTTCTTCTGAAGCTGCATGATGCCGTCAATCAACGCCTCGGGGCGAGGCGGGCACCCGGCCACATAGACATCCACGGGGACGATCTCGTCCACGCCCTGCACAATGGCGTAATTGTTGAAGATGCCCCCGCACGAGGCACAATCGCCCATGGCAATGACGTACTTGGGCTCGGGCATCTGGTCGTAGAGCCGGCGCAGCACGGGGGCCATCTTGCGGCTCAGGCGCCCGGCCACGATCATCAAGTCCGACTGGCGCGGGGAAGCGCGCATCAGCTCCATGCCGAAACGTGACATGTCGTACCGGCTGGCTTGGGCCGCCATCATCTCGATGGCACAGCAGGCTAAGCCGAAGAGCATGGGCCAGATGGAGTTGGCCCGGGCCCACGCCACGGCCTGGTCTACAGTGGTGAGCACGATGCCCGGTGTGCCGCTCTTCGTCGGGTCAAGGACCGGCAATTCCTGAGGACGTCCGTTTACTCCCATTCTAGCGCTCCTTTCCGCCACACGTAGACGAAGCCGGCCACCAACAATGCCAGGAACACGAACATCTCCAACAGCCCGAAGACACCCAATTGACGGTAGACCAGGGCCCAAGGGAAGAGAAAAATGACTTCGATGTCAAAGATGATAAAGAGGGTAGCGATCAAGTAGAAGCGAATGGGCATCCGTTGCATTGCCCGGCCAATGGGCACCATGCCCGACTCATAGGGCATGAGCTTGCGGGGCGTGGGGTGTCGGGGACCAAAGAGCGAGCCGACCATCATGATCATGATGGCCACCCCAGTGCTGAGGACAAAGAGGACAGCAATGGCAACATACGGGACCATAGCCTTGCTCCTGTTCGAGGGGCACAGATCAAGGTTCCCCCCGAATTTGGGGCCGCTGCCTTCCTTCTTCTTAGCAGCAGTACGCCTTTTGGGCGCCGGGGCCTCACATGCACCCCTTGTTCACATCTGCTCCCGGCCGCCCTTCTTCTACCGCTCCACAGCCGACTTTTCGGCCTCCTTGGCCGCGCGTTGGGCTTCTTCCTGTTCCCACGCGCGCGGGTGTGTTTCGGCGTAGTAGCGCGTGCTCACCAGCAACTCTTGCATGTCGAGCACCCACGACTCATGGCGCTCATAGGAGGAGATCTCGTAGTCGTGATTCATCTTAATGGCGTCGAACGGGCAATATTCGGAGCAAAAGCCACACTGCATGCAGATGGAGGTGTCAATGTAAAACTCGGCGCATTGCGGGATGGTTTTGCCGGCGCTGTCCTTGGCCTGGACGATCCAAATACACTGTGGCGGACAGACTTTGGCGCAGATACCACACGATGTGCACCGGATGTCGCCGGTCTCCTCCTCGTAAATGAGCATGGGGTTGAAGCGAAAGCGCTCGGGAACCGGCAGTTTTACTTCTGGGTATTGGGCAGTAATATAGCCTGTCGTTTCATCTGGAATGCTCGTCGTCGTGCCGGCACCCGGCGGCACCCACCGCCCCTTCGTTTTCACATCCTGCACGAACGTTGCCATGAAATGGCGAAGCGTAATCCACATCCCTTTCAGTGCCCCAGTCCCGTACATTAGCGGTCCACCTCCCCCAACACGATGTCAACAGACCCTAGAATCCCGATCACGTCGGCCACTTTATGGCCTTTGGCAATATGGCTCAGGGCAGTGAGGTTGATAAAACAGCCGCTGCGCACGTGGTAACGATAGGGGTGTTGTCCTCCATCGCTCACGACATAGAACCCGAGCTCACCTCGCGGGTTCTCCACGTGGCCGTAGGCCTCGCCAGCCGGCACGCGCACGCTCCACTGTTTGCGCCCCGCCAGAATCTCGCCTTCAGGAAGTTGCTCAAGCGCCTGTTCCAGGATACGCAGGCTCTGCCACATTTCCAGCACGCGGATGTAGTACCGGTCGAAGATGTCACCGCCGTACAGCACCGGTACCTCGAAGTCGAACCGGTCGTAAATGCTGTAGGGATCCTTGCGGCGGATGTCCCAGTTGACCCCGCTGGCCCGCAGCATGTGTCCCGAGGCGCTCAAGTTGATGGCCAAGTCTCGGGGCAACACACCGATGCCCTTCGTGCGAGCTTGGACGATCTCGTTGGTGGTCAAATAGCGGTCCAACTCCTCAATGGCCCGTGGCAGGCGGTCGTAGACTAACTTCTTGGCCAAGGGGAGGAATTCCTCAGGCAAATCCCACGCCAGGCCACCAAAGCGGAAATAGTTGACCATCAGGCGGGAGCCGGCCACCATTTCGAAGAGGTCCAGAATCATTTCCCGCTCTTCGATGCAGTAGAGGGACGGGGTAAAGAAGGCGCCCAAGTCATTGAGCAGGAAGCCAATGGACCACATGTGGCTTTGAATGCGGTTGAGCTCGGCCATGATCACGCGAATGTACTCGGCCCGCTCAGGCACCTGAGCGCCGAGCAGCTTTTCAACCGTGATGGCGTAGCCAAAGTTGTTGCCCATTTGGGCCAAGTAGTCGAGCCGGTCCGTGTAGGGGAAGTTCATCAACCAGGCGTTACGTTCGCCGATCTTCTCGTGGTTGCGGTGCATGTAGCCCATCACGGGCTCCAAGTCCACAATCGTTTCCCCGTCCAGAAGGACGCGCATCTGGAAGACGCCGTGGGTGGAGGGATGTTGGGGGCCCAAGTTGATGATGATCTTCTCGGTGCGAATGTCCCCCATGTTGGCCAAGTCCTCCGGCTGGAGGACCATGACGTCCTCGCGGGCCGGGTCCCATGCTTTCGGGTCCCACCCTGGCGGGTAACGGACGTTTTTACCCCACACGATGCGGTCTTCAGCCGCTCGGTGGTGACCTTCTGGCCATCGGGAGTCAAAGGGTTTATGTTCTTGCTCGTAGTATGGTTCCAGCCAATCCTTGCGAAGGGGAAACCCCTCGAACCCCTCCCACATGAGGATGCGCTTCATGTTGGGGTGTCCCAAGAAGCGCACGCCGAACATGTCGAAGACTTCACGTTCCTGGAAGTCCGCCCCCCGGAAGACCGGCACCAAGGAAGGCACCTGTGGGTCTTCCCGGTCGGTGTCCACCTTCAAGTAAACGTGCGGCCCCCCGGTCTCAATGTTGTAGAGGTGGTAGACAACTTGGATCTTGCCCTCGTCGATGTAGTCCACAGCCGTGAGGTTCGCCAAGTAATTGTACCCGAGCTCATCACGGAGCGCCCGGGCCACATCCGGCAGAAAGTCAGGCTCGACGATGAGGGCGTTCTCCTTCTGGGCAAAGGCCCGCTCGCCGAACTTGGCCCGCAGGGCTTGTGCGACCTGTTCGGCAACTTCCAGCTCAGCCTCGGGAATCTTGGCCACCTTGACGCGGCCGTGCTTTTTCTTCTTTGTCTCCCGGCTGGGTTCTGCCTGCTGGTCGATCTTCTCCTCGATGACGGGAATTTGGCGCGGGTCCACAATATCAGGGCCCAATACGGGGACGGGAATGGAGTCGCTGACAGGACTGCGATACCACGGCGCCTCCTTGATGGACTGCCCCATGATTTTGGCCTGGAGGGTGAGAAGGCCCTGCAGCAGGGCTTGGGGCGTGGGCGGGCACCCCGGCACGTAGACATCCACGGGGATAAACTTGTCGATGCCACTGACCACGTTGTACCCTTCCTTAAATGGCCCTCCACCGGTGGCACAGGCGCCCATCGCGATGACGTACTTGGGTTCCGGCATCTGGTTGTAAAGGCGCACGATCTGGGGCACCATCTTCTTCGTGACGGTGCCCGACACGATCATCACGTCGGCCTGGCGTGGCGAAGGGCGGAAGAGCTCAGCGCCGAAGCGGGCAATGTCGAAGCGGGACGCTGCTGTGGAGATCATCTCAATGGCACAACAGGCCAACCCGAAGCCCAACGGCCACAAAGAAGACTTGCGCCCCCAGTTGTAGACGGCGTCCACATTCTGAATCAACTTGTTCCATGTGGTGACCAGGACCGACTGTTCAAGCAGCTCGTCCTCGCCGAACTCCGCCTCGTAATCGGGGATAACATCACGGACCGGATTACGCACGTATGTATCGTTCATCATCACCTTCCCCACGTTCAGTCCCCCAACGGCCTCTCCAGGCCGACGCAGAAGAGCCACCAGCGATCAAGCCCCTTCCGGACACGAACTGCAACGCGCGGCCTCTCTCAGAGGGAAACTGTCCCCACGGCCGCCCTTACTGTTTCAAGAGAAATTGGACCAGTGCGTTCAACTGCTCCTCGGAGAGTTGATCTCCGAAGCCCTTGGGCATCACGTCAGGGTACCCGGCCACCACGAAGGCACTCGGGTCTACGATGGACTCGCGGATGTACTCCTCAGGCGTGGTGGCGTTACCCGTGTAGGCCGGATCGGCGATGACTGAGGCGGCCCGCTCACCAAGGCCGTCCAACGGTGGCCCGACCGTGCCCACCGCCCCAGGCACAGTGGCCAAGGAATGGCACCCAAGACAGCCGAGCTGGGTGAAGAGGTCGACGGCAACAGCATCAACTCCTCCTTCTTCAGGTTGTTGCTCGCCGGCCTCGGGTGTTGGCGTGGCCATTTCTGCCAACAGCTCGGGCGGGAACTCCTCGAAATTCTGCAGGAACAGGGCGATATCCTCGACGTCGGCCTTACGAAGGGGGCCGCCGTACTCCTCCCACCAAGGCGGCATGGCCATGGCGTTAGGATCACTGGCCTTACCGCCCAAGTATTCGGGACGGGTGGACACAATACGCCCCCCAGCGATAGTGCGTACTAGGTAGGAGTACAAGGAGCCCGGCCACCCGACTTCCTTGACGCGCTGTTCCAACATCTCCCGGTCATTGAGCGGCGGCCCCAAGCCAGGCACGCCTTGCGCGCTGAAGCCGTGACACGTGTAGCAGTTTTGCTCGAAGAGCACGGCCCCTCGCTCGATGCGGCGCGCCAAGATCTCCTCATCGCGACGGGCCAGGTTGGCATCCTCGTTGAGGGCAATCCAGGCCACCACAATGAGCCCCACAACGGTGATGATCACCCCTAAGGCAATTTGCAGTCGGACCATAACATTCCCTCGCTGCTGTCCGCGTTGATGACGGCATTTGAGCTATTCGTACTCGTAGCCCGAGCTCTCATGCACGAAGAAGACCTTTTCATACTGGTCGCGTACCGGCTGTCCTTGCTCGTCGAGCAGGATGTTGCCGTTCTCATCCAATTTCGTCCACGTAATGCGCATTTTCACCCGCTTGAGCGTGGGCTGCAACATATCAATTTCCCACACCCCCTGGGGGCTGGCCAATGGCGCATTGCGCACACGATCCTGGAACTCGGCGAAGAGGATGTCGAACTCATCCGGGTTGTCGGGTAGCGTGAAGGAGTCGGTCTCGAACGTGCCGAGCTTGATTTTCTCATAGCCCAGTTTGCGGAAGGGCCCTACGCCCTCTTGGGGCACCAAATCCTGAACGATGCGCACGGCCGGCGGCGTCTCAATGCCCCATTGAGGCGTACCCATGTAGCTGAGGATGATCAACACGATGACCCCCAACACGCCCAAGGAGAGAGCCACCGGCCGGTTCTTCGCCAGCCGGCTGGGGTTATTGTCGATGTAGGGGATGGCTGCCAAGAAGAGCACAATAATCCCGGGCAGGACAACACCCATCAACGTGGGGTCACCCAGCTTCAACATACCCTGCAGCCAGAGGAAGTACCAGGGCGCCTTCGTGTCCAACGGCGTGACCTGCGGGTTCGCCTGGCTCTCCAGCGGCGCGTCGAACCAGACGGTGACCGCAATCACCATGGCCACCAACACGAGCACGGAGAGGAAGAGCTCATGGGTCAACAGGTCAGGGATGAAGTCGATGCGCTCCTTGGCCCAGCGCCGGCGGTCCTCGTCCATCTCCCCTTCCTCGACAACGGCGGGAAGGGAAATACCGTGTTCGCGGGAGACCTTGTAATAGTGGACACTGATGAAGAGAATGGCCAAAAGCGGCAGGAAGAGCACGTGGAGCAAGTAGAACCGCAGGAGCCCACCGGCCCCGATGTCCGGCGCACCCCGCAGGAGCAAGTTCACCTCACGGCCAATGAGGGGCGTCTTGTCGGCCATCGAGGTGCCGATGGTCACCGCCCAATAGGCGAGCTGATCCCAGGGCAGGAGGTAACCGGAGAAGGAAAGGAAGAGGGTAATGCCCAGCAACACCACGCCGGTCAGCCACGTGAACTCGCGTGGCTTCTTGTACGAGCCGGTGAAATAGACCCGCACCATGTGGAGGAAGACGGCAATCACCATGAGCTCCGCGCCCAACCGGTGCAGGTCACGCATGAGCAACCCAAAGCGCACGTTGCTCAAGATGTTGAGCATATCGCGGTAGGCCGTGTCCGGGGTGGGCGCGTAGTAGACCATCAAGATGATGCCGGTAATCAGCTCGATGAAGAACAGGTACGTGCTCAGCCAACCGAGGCGGAAGGTGTGGGTAAACCACGTTGAGGCCCGCTGGTAGTAGCGGGGGCGAATGTGGAAGAGGAATGACGTGGTGTGCACCTTCCAGCGGGGGTTGGGCTTCTCGGTGGGGGCATCGCCACGGAAAATGGCACGCAACTCCTCCAAGTCTAAGCCGGCCGTGATAGTGCGCACCCGGCTGTCAAGCCGCTCGCGCACCGTCTCTTCCAAGTCCTGGTTGAGCAGCTCGCGCACCTTGCGCTCGAAGTCCTTGGGCAAGTTGCGAAGGTCCTGCAATCCCAGCATAGGCTTTTCTCCTTGGTCGTCATTCCACGCCCCTACCAACAGACCAACACGACCACGAGTACACGCCAGGCGTTATCGCGGGTCACCTCGGATCAGCGCGCCAGTGTCCACAGCAATAATGTACTCCTCACCGGGCACAGCCACCGGCCCTTTGCCTTTGGGATCGGTCTCGGCCACCACCTGGCCTGTGTTGGGGTCAATGACACGCACCACAAAGCGGTCCAAACTCCGGGGAGCTGGCCCGGTGATGTAGGTGCCGTCCTTTTGGAATTGGGAGCCGTGGCACGGGCAGATGAACTTGTTCTCCGCCTCCTGCCAGTTGTACAGACACCCCAAGTGGGTGCAGACCCGGTAGAGGGCCAAAACCCCTTCCGGAAGGTGAACTAACCAAAACTTCCCCTCACTGTTGGGCTGAGGGGAGGACCCAACTTCCGGCAATTGGGCAGCCGGCCCAAGCCTGAAGACGCCGCCGAACTCGCCCTCTCGAAAGCGAGGGAAGGCGAAGATGACACCTAACCCGGCGAATTCTGCCAAAAACACGCCCAACGATCCCAGCCAAATGTAGTTGAGCAGCTCTCGCCGGGTGATCGGTTTAACGGCCGGCGACTGGCTCTGAGCTTGCTCCTGTGCTCGGCTCATCGTTTCCCCCTAGACACTTCGTCACTTGTGGCTGTCCGATACCAACACCCCTTCCACCGCTTGTAGCTCGCCGGGAAGAGTCACCCCGCGTGGAAGAGGCTCGCTCATGTGAAATCAGGCACAAATGCTGGTCCTATAATATACCAAAGCGGGGATTTTTTCAAATGGAGGCGGCCGAGCGTGAATTCACATCCCTCATGACAGGCAGCCTCTCCGTTTTCTGCTTTCGCCAAGGCGAGTGAAGTGTATCAGAGACAGGTTTGGGCAGTTGACATTTTATACGGCCAACTTAAACTTGTATTCCAAATACACATTGGCAGGAGTTTAGCTGATGGTGAACCATTCTCCTAGGTGTGTTATGGATCTGAAAACCTTCACGCAGTGGGCCATGGTTATCTCCACGCTTGTGGGGTTGATGGTTCTCCTCATGGGCCTGCCTGTCACCCACAGCGACTTTTACGATTTTTACTTGGCAGCCCGCGCCCTACTGGCGGGGGAGAATGTGTACGCCCCTCAACCCAACGGTCTTCAAGGGTTCTTCAATCCCCTGTGGGCCACGTTTCCGGTAGCTCCTCTTGTCCCTCTCTCGCCGGCAGTGGCTTTCAACCTCTGGCGATTCACGTTGGCAATTGCCCAAGGGACGATGGTGTACGTGATCACCCGCCTCCGTGGGGAGTATCCTACGCCGGGTTGGCTTGCCTTGGTCGGATGGCTCTTGTTGATTCCCTGGTTCGTCGGGCAGAACTCTCCCTTGGTTGCCGTTGGCGTCTTCCTGGCTCTGCTCTGGGGTGCTCGAGGTCGCTGGTTGTGGGCCGGGGCCACGATGCCTCTATTGGCCATCAAACCTCACACAGTGCCCTTCTTCAGCCTGTTGATCCTCTGGCGGGGGCGCCGACAGGCCATTGTGGGCGCTGTGATCAGCCTGACCGCGGTCACACTCATCGGGTGGGTACTTCAGCCGTGGTGGATTCTGACCTGGCTGGGGTCCCGCTGGGCCGACAGCCAGCAGGGTGGGGGACAAAGCTGGATGTCCGCCGGGCTTCCCAACGTGCTTGCCATGGTGGGGTTGCCACCGTGGTTCGCCGTACTTGGCATGTTCGTCGGCCTGTGGACGATCTGGCACTGGCAAAAGGCAGAATGGTACACGTTAGCCGCCCTTGCGCTGACGGTGGGCACGGCCACCACGATCTACATGCGGCCTTTGGATTTCTCGCTCCTCTTGCCGGGCTTGCTCGTTCTGCCGTCCAAGTCACGCTACAGGGTGGCGGCTGTGCTGGCGCTCATTTTCTTCGGCCTCCCGTCTGGTGGACCCCTGTTCTGGCTCATTCCGGCTGTGGCCAGTGGCGCTCTTATCTGGTATTTGGTGACTTCACCTCCCACACAGCCCGACAACCCGTGACTCACGGCGATGCCACGGCCACGCGCTCTGTGACGAAGGAGGCCACGCCCAAGCCGCTGCCCGGCAGCACGTCAGCGGCATATTGGCCCCACAAGGGGGCGTGAACGGCCGGCCGCCATCGCCCCTCCTGCCACTGCCAAAGCCGCACCACGTCCAGCGGGATGCCTGCTTCGGGGCCTAGGAAGCGCCCGCCCAAGCGGTTGGCCACTTGCGGCGCGCCCGCCTGAAGGCGACGCTTTCCCCCCCTTTGGGCAATGAACCACGGCACATTGCCCACACAAGCCAGAAAGCCCACGCTGTACTCGTCACTTGGGCGCACATCCTGCCACGTCCAAGCACGCTTGTCCCAACGAAACAGGCGTACTCGTTGCCCTGCTTCAGGGTCATCGGCATCCCACGAGGCAGCGTTGCCCGCCATCCAGAGCGAGCCACCACATCGAAGCACTCTTCGCTCGCTGTTCAGGGCCGCGAAATCGAGAGCAAAGGGGTCTTGGGGAGCGGGCACTGGGGCTGTAGGCTGCCATGCTTTTCCAGTCCACACGAAGAACGTGCGCCCCTCAAGTGCCACGGCCGCCCGTATTAGGCGAGCGTCGCCGGGCGGCGCCGGGATGATTTGCCAGCGCGTGCCATCCCACCGAGCCGCGTTTCGCCCTCGGCTCCAATACCACACATCATCGGGCCACACGAGCTCCACGTGAGGGTTGACCGAGGTGCTCAAAGGCACGCGGAGAGAAGTAGGCGCCCACGTGCGACCATTCCACCGCTCCAGAGGCCATGCTGGAAACCAGAGCAGCTCCCGGGGCCCCTCTGCTCCCACGTAGAGCGTGCCCATGTGCGCCTTGGCGGGCAGGGGCACAGCCAAGGTGAGCGTGATATCACGTCCCGCAGTGAGGCTCAAGAAGCGCGCGCGTTCCCCATCAGCGGCCAAGATCACGCCGTAGTGCTCCTCTGGCGGGAGTGCCCCCTCCGTCCGCCACGAGATGACATCCACGAAAGCCCCGGCAATCTCCGGGCGCGGGCGGGCCACACGCCACAGTTCACCACTGGCGTCAGTGAAGAGAAGCCAGGCCGACGGGTCTGTCAGCTCGGGCACACGCCAAGAGCGCCAGACTCGGGAGGGGACTGCCGTCACAGTTACTGTGTCCTGCACCGTGTATCCAGTAGCGTACACCGTCAGGGACAGCGTGTGCTCGCCGGGCACCAGTGAAACAGGCACCTCACGGGGAGGCCCACTATCGCCCCCTGCCCACCTGAAGACCACCTGGCCGTCGATGGTCAGGGAAATGGTCTCCGGCGGCTCGCTGGACGCTGACCACCCCGAATCGACCTGCAAGGTAGCCCAGCCACGCCGGTAAGCGCGCAACTGCACCACCATCTCCCCGGCGGGCACACGCACTCCGTCAGGGGGGTAGGCAATGTAGCCCACTGTGGTGGGCGGCGAAGCACATCCGATCAGTGTGAAGAGCAGGAGCACAAGGACGACGACCAAGCCGCCAACCCCGGCCACCAGGAACCCACACACGGGCAGCCCGGCGACCACGACCAAACACCCTCGGCGCACGTCCTGCAAGCGCATGGAAGCACCTCGTACCATTCGGAACGCTCTCCCTTGCCCACCAGAACCCGAGCTCAGACACAGAAGAGTACGCACGAGTTGAGCCTTTGGATGCAGCACTGCTTCATCATCTCCTCACAATTCCTTCACACCCCCTTCACAGTTACCGGGTACAGTAGAAAACAGATCGCCCCCTGCCGGGTGAAATGCGTGGAAGGCGGATGTCAGCACATTCTCGGTCACATTGGGAGGAGGAAGGAGCATCATGGTCAAGTCAAAACACACATCGAGCATGAACCGACGCCAGTTTTTGCGCCTCACGGGCCTAGGCGTGTTGGGCACTGCCGGCGTGTTAGCCGGTTGCCGCACCTCGGGCAGTGCGTCGGCGCCCGCCGGGGCGAGCACGGCCACGTCAATCCCCTTGTCAGCTACAGCAACTGTGACAGCAACGGCTACGGCACCTGCTGCGGCAACCACGACACCCAACGTGGACGTGGCTCTCGCCTTGCGAGCCCATCCCGACGAGGTGGCAATTCTTCCGGGTCGTGCCACTCGGGTGTGGCGATATACCGGCGAGCTCTTGGCCGGCAGCGCCGATCACCTCACCCCCATTCCCTCCTACTTGGGCCCTCTGCTGCGCTTTCGGCGCGGGAATCGCGTGCGCATCACCTTTCAGAACGACATTCCCGATGAAAGCATTGTGCACTGGCACGGCCTCATCGTCCCCGAGGAGATGGACGGGCACCCGCGATTCGTCGTCGGCCAAGGGGAGCGCTACGAGTACGAGTTCCACGTACAAAATCGAGCCGGCACCTACTGGTACCATCCCCATCCCCACGGTCGCACGGGGCCACAGGTCTACATGGGCATGGCCGGCTTCTTCATCGTTCACGACGACGAGGAGGAAGCAGCAGGATTGCCCCAGGGGGACTACGACATTCCACTGGTGATCCAAGACCGCGCGTTCGACAGCACCAATCAATTGGTCTACTTGGACAACGGGATGCAAGACCAGTTCATGGGGTTCCTGGGCAACACCATCTTGGTCAACGGGCAACCGGAGTTCACCCTTGATGTGGCCACACGGCCATACCGCCTCCGTTTGCTCAACGGCTCCAACAGCCGTATTTACAAGCTCGCCTGGAGCGACGGCAGCCCGCTCACTGTCATCGGAACAGATGGCGGCCTGCTGGAACGCCCGGTGCGCCGCAATTTCGTCACGCTTGCGCCGGCCGAGCGCGTGGAGCTGTGGGTGGACTTCAGCGCCTATCCTGTGGGCACGGAGCTGGTGCTCCAGAGCCTGCCGTTCACGGGCGATCCCTTCGGCATGGGGGTTGGCTTCGGTCCCGGCGGCATGGGCGGTCCCGGCATGGGCGGCCCCGGCATGGGCGGCCCTGGCATGGGCGGCGGCATGGGCGGCCCCGGCATGGGCGGCCCGGCATGGGCGGCGGCATGGGCGGCTGGCATGGGCGGCGGCATGGGCGGCCCTGGCATGGGCAGTGGTTTTGGGCCCGGCGGCGGGATGGGGATGGGAAGCAACGAGCCTTGGCCCCAAGGGGCTGCCTTTCCTGTGCTGCGCGTTCGCGTCAGTCGGGAAGAGCGCGCTGACCTCGTCCTGCCCGAACGCCTGAGCACCGTTGAGCGCCTGATCCCCTCGGAGGCAGTGAACCGGGACCGACCACGCCGCTTCGTCTTCGCCATGCAACGAATGGCGTGGACGATCAATGGACGCATCTTCCAGATGCGCGACGTGGCCCAGGACGAGCGCGTGCGCCTGGGCACCACGGAGATCTGGGAGCTCTACAACGCTCCGGGCGGCGGCATGGGCATGGGAGGCATGGCCCTCCCCAACCCCGTTCACCTCCACGGCGTTCAATTCCAGGTGCTCGAGCGACGAGTTGATTCGTCCATGCGAGCCCTGTGGGACGAAGTGGCCCCCGGCTACGTGGACGACGGGTGGAAGGACACCGTGCTGCTCATGCCTGGTGAGACAGTTACCCTCATTGTCCGCTTTGCCGACTTCCCCGGCCTCTTCCTGTACCATTGCCACAACCTGGAACACGAGGACATGGGCATGATGCGCAACTACCTGATCGAAGGTTGACCCGCACCTTCCTCCGACACCCCGGGACCACCGACGGCTCCACCGAGAAGTGGGGCCGTCGGTCATTCAAACGGTGGTCATGTAGTCGCTCAAATCGATCTGAATCTCCACAAACCGTGGTTCCATTTTGAAAAAGGGGTTGACGAACACCTAAGATGCTGGTAGAATGCTAACAAACGTCCGTCCCCCTTGTTGAGCCCTCCTGGTGTGGTCTGACAGGTCGTGGGCGGTGATGTCGTGGCCGCCGGGAGCAGCTCGATGCGGGGAACGGCGCGTTGTCTGCGCCCGGGAATCGGGGACGTGTTTCGCTTGAGCCGTTTTGCGAAGCCTATCCCTGCCCGCCTTCAGATCGCCAATCAACTGCTGTGTGTGAACGACGGAGGGGAAAAGCCGTATGTCCGAAGTGAAACGGGGTGTCGTCAAGTGGTTCAACAACGCGAAGGGCTACGGCTTCATCCAACCTGATGAGGGGGCTGATGTGTTCGTCCACCACACGGACATCCTGATGGATGGCTACCGCACCCTCCAGGAAGGTGAAGTCGTGGAGTTCATCCTCGTGCAGGCTGAAAAGGGGCCGCGCGCTCAACAGGTGCGCCGCCTCAGCCAGTAGTCTGCCTGGCTGGCGGGAGGCTGTTTGACCGTCCTCTGGACGCACCGCCCACCGGCTCCCGCCCTCTCCCCTGTCTCCTCACCCCGAGCAGAAGTTGATGAACGTGGCCACGTTGCTCTTCGGGGCACACTCCACCGACAAGACCACGTGTGTCAAGGAGAACGCCTGTGAACTACAACACGCTGCTCTTCCGCGCCTTTCGGCTCGTGCGCACCGTTCCTGTCCTGTGGCAGTTGGGCATCCTATTGGCCTTTGTCGGCGGGGGCACCGGCAGTTTGCCCTCCCTCTTCAACATGGTGGCGAACACCGCAGGCGACTTGTGGCCGTCATCTGTGCTCCCGGGAGGCGATCTTCCAAGGCTGCCCCTGGTCGTGCTCGGCATCCTCATGGGAGCAGGATTGGTCGTCGTGGGTTTAACGGTACAATACGTGGCGCGCGTGGGGCTCATTGACGGGAGTGCTCGCGCCCACAGGGAGGAGCCCCTCACCCTCACCAGCACCTTGAAACGTGGTCTCTCGCCGGACGCCCTGCGCCTGTTGGTGCTCAACGTCCTCCTCTACGCGCCCGTGATGCTTCTAGGCCTCTTCATCATGGCCCTCTTCTTCCTTCTCTTGGGAGTGACTCTCGTAAGCCTTGAGCGGGAATGGCGCCTCGTCAGCCTCATGGTCGGCATCATCACCGGGGCCACCATCTTCCTCTTCATAGGAGCCATGCTGCTCGCCGGCGGCTTGGCCACCGTGCTCAACCACTGGAGCATTCGCTTCGTCATATTAGCCGGCCGAGGGGTGTTGGAGTCGCTCCAAGCCGGGTGGCGCCTGTTCCGCACCCATTGGCAGGCGAGCCTGATCCTGTGGCTAGTTCAGATGGGGGTGAACTTTGCCCTCCAGATAGCGCTGACGGCGCTTGCCATCGTATTGGTACTCATCCTTGGGGGGATCACCGGAATCGGCCAGATCGTCGGCATCCCCGGACTCCTGCTGGTTGCGGGCAGCGCTGTCGTGGGCCTCGTGGCGTGGACAGGGTGGGCGGTTGTACAGGGAATCGCCCTCGCCTACGTGGAAACCCTGTGGTCCTTGGGGTGGCTCACCATCGTGGAGGAGAACATTGGGGGAGGCAGCTCACTGTAGGGGGCTGTCGAGCAACAGAGCGCGCACCTCGTCCATCAACGCCCGGCGCAACTCCTGTTTCTCGCCGGGCGTGAGGAAGGCATGTTCAACGGCCTGCACGGTGAACTCCACCAACTGTTCGATGGAGAGCCCCAAGTCCAGGGCATTGCGCCACTCGTCGGTCAGCGTGATATGACTGATGCGCGGATCATCGCTGCAGAGCGTCAAGGGCACGCCGGCCCTCACCAGACGGGGCAGGGGGTGGTCCAACAGGGAAGGCACCACGCCGGTCTGCACATTGCTGGTGAGACAGACTTCCAAGGCGATGCGCCGTTCGCGCAGCACGCGTAACAGGTGGGCGTCGTCCACGCTGCGGATGCCGTGGCCAATGCGGTGAGCACCGAGTTCCTCAACGGCCTTCCAGACTGAAGCAGCCGAGCCCGCCTCTCCGGCGTGAACGGTTACGCCCAACCCCTCCTCCCGAGCACGGGCAAAGAGATCCGCGAAGGAGATATCGGGGTAGAGGAGCTCGTTGCCGGCCAAGTCCAGCCCCACAACACCCCGATCCCGGTGGCGCAGCGCGATGGCGAGAATTTCGGCAGCGGTCTTCTCATCGTAGTTGCGGGCAATGGTGAGCACATATCGCACGCGGATGTTGTGGGCACGGGCCGCCTCGCCGGCCACGTTCAGGATCCAAGTGGTCACTGCTTCCATGTCGAAGCCAGCATAGCTGGCAAAATGATCGGGGCTAAAACGCAGCTCCAAGTAGCGGATGTGTTCGGCAGCCGCGTCCTCAACGGCCTCCCATGCCACTTGTTCGATGGCCTCGCGACATGTGTAGAGTTGGCGGAGGACAGCAAAGCGGTTCAAGAAGTGGGTAAAATTGCGCACGCCGTCGAACTCGATGCGTTGGCGCAATGCATCGTGGCTGAGCCCTGCCAAGGCGGGACTGGTTTGCGCCCATTTCCAGGCAGTCTGGAATCGTACACAGCCTTCCAGGTGACGGTGAAGCTCGATTTTCGGCCAGCGATGGAGACCATGGCGTGTGCGGCCAGACGACAACTCATGGTTTCGGGCGCTGTTCATTGGGCTGTACACGGTTCCGCCACTTGTGGACCAGCTCGGCGACAAGGGCGAGACAGATTTCCTCGTCGCGGCAGGCCAACACCACCTCCTCGACGAGTGGGACCGCCCTCGCTGACAGCGCGTACACGCTCTGTCCTTCCTGCCGATGCTCCTCCACAAAGCCTCCAGCCACCAGCGCTGCCAGCTCCTCCTCAACCTCATCAGCCGAGCGGCCCACATAACTGGCCAAGGTGTTCAAAGATATAAACGCCCCAGGACCCTCGAATAACGCTCGCACTACGTCCCAGCGAGCAAACGTGGCGACCAACTCGCTCACTTCGTTGGGCCAGTGCTGCCTCACGGCGATCACCTGCCGGCTGTGACTTTTTTGCGCTTCCTCCGGCGCTTTTTCTTCTTCTTCCGCTTGCCTCCCGCCCTCTGGCCAGCGGAGCCGTCGCCGTGAATCATGCGCATCTCCCTCGGCTGAGCAGCCTGCATCACCCTAACCGGCTGGACGCGGAAGAAGCGAAAGATCACCTGGTCTTCAATTTGGCGAATGAGCTGCTGGAAGAGATCATACGCATCGCGCTTGAAGGCCACCAAGGGGTCCTGCTGGCCGAAGGCACGCAAGCCAATGCCCGTGCGAAGGGCGTCCAAGGCTGTGAGGTGGTGAATCCAGAGATGATCGACGACATCAAGCATGAGCTGGCGTTCAACGTCACGCATCAGCTCGGGGCCGAATTCTTCCTCACGCCGGTTGTACAGCTCCTGGAAAATGGCCCACAGCTCCTCTTCCACCTCCTGAGGGCTCATCTCAGCCCAGCGGGAGGCGTTCACGTCGGGAGGAAGAGGGAGAATCATGCGCACAGCCTGGTAGAGCCCCTGGGGATCGGGCTCCTGCTCGTAGTCGGCCGGCTCCAGGTAGGCACTCACCAGTTCGTGAAATCGCTCCTGGAACATGCGTTCAATCTCGGGCCGCAGGGTCTCGGCTTCTAAGACCGTGGCACGCTGCTCGTAAATGACCTCCCGCTGCTTGTTGACCACGTTGTCGAATTCGAGCACGCGCTTGCGCACGTCGAAGTTGTATCCCTCCACCTTGACCTGGGCGTTCTCGATGGCCTTGGTGATGGCCCGATGTTCGAGAGGGTAGTCCTCGTCGAAGCCGAGTTTGTCCATCAAGTTCTGCAGGCTCTGGCCGCCGAAGTTGCGGATGATCTCGTCCTCCAAGCTGACGTAGAAGCGGCTGGAGCCGGGGTCTCCCTGTCGGCCGGCACGGCCGCGGAGCTGGTTGTCAATGCGCCGGGCCTCGTGGCGCTCGGTGCCGATGACATGAAGCCCGCCAAGTTGCAGGACCAGTTCCCGGTCCCTTTCCACCAGGGCCTTCTGGCGTTCCACCTCGGCCTGGAACTCCTCCTCGGGGACCTGTGTCAGGTCGCCGTACTTCTTGCGCAATATGCGGCGTGCCAATCCTTCCGGGTTACCGCCGAGCAGGATGTCCACACCGCGGCCAGCCATGTTGGTCGCAATCGTGACCGCATAGGGGCGACCGGCTTGGGCAATGATCTCGGCCTCGCGCTCGTGGTGTTGGCGTTGAGCACCTCATGGGGCACCCCTCGCTGGAGCACCTCGATGAGCTTGTCCATGTGCTCCTTGTCAATCTCCCACAGCTCGGCGAGCTGCTTCAACGTCTTTGGCTTGAAGAGCCCCTTGCGGGTCCACTTTTGGGACGTCTGCCCTTCTTCGTCGGCAAACTTGCGCAGGTCTCGTAGGGCCAACTGTTGGATGGCATTGGCCGTCAACAGGCGGCTCAGGTGTTCGGAGCGCTCGATAGAGGCCGTGCCCACCAACACGGGCCGCCCGCGCACGTGCATCTGGATGATTTCGCGCACCACGGCGCTCAACTTAGCCGCCTCGGTCTTGTAGACCACGTCGGGATAATCCACGCGGATCACCGGACGATGGGTGGGGATAACGACGACGTCGAGCCCATAGATCTGTTGGAACTCCTCGGCCTCGGTGTAAGCCGTGCCCGTCATGCCGGCCAGCTTCTCGTACATGCGGAAGAAGTTCTGGTAGGTGATGGTAGCGAGGGTGAGGTTCTCGCGTTGAATGGGTACCCCTTCCTTGGCCTCTATGGCCTGGTGGAGCCCTTCGGAGAAGCGGCGGCCGTACATCAGGCGGCCGGTAAATTCGTCCACAATGATGACCTGGCCCTCTTCGTTGACGATGTAATCGCGGTCGCGGTGGTAGAGGGCCTTGGCGCGGATGGCATTGTCCAAGTAATGGGTGAGCTCGAAGTTCTCCTCGGCGTAGAGGTTGTCCACGCCCAAGGCGCGCTCGGCCTTGGCGATGCCCGGCTCGAGAATGGCGGCAATACGGCTTTTCTCGTCCACCACATAGTCGTACTTGCTGAGCTCACGGACCGCCTCTTCATCGCCCAGCTTGGCCGCTTCCATCAGCTCCTCGTACTGGCGCTGATCAATGCCCCGGAAGTTGCGCACAATTCTGGCCATGCGCTCGTAGAGCTCGCTTGGCTCCTCGGCCGGGCCGGAGATGATGAGCGGGGTGCGGGCCTCGTCAATGAGAATGTTGTCGATCTCGTCCACAATGGCGTAGTACAACTCCCGCTGGACTCGGTCCTCCTTGCGGCGCACCATGTTGTCGCGCAAGTAGTCGAAGCCGAACTCGTTGTTGGTGCCGTAGGTGATGTCGGCCAAGTAGGCCTGTCGGCGGGGGACGGGGCGCAAGTAAATGTACCGGTCGTCGTTGCTGATATACTCGGGGTCATACACAAAGGCTGGCTGGTACACACCATCCTCGGTCTGGCTCTGGATGACGGCGACCGTGAGGCCCAAAAAGTGGTAAATGGGCCCCATCCACTGCACACCGTACTTGGCCAGGTAATCGTTGGGTGTCACCAAGTGGGCCCCACGTCCTAACAGCGCGTTGAGGTAGAGGGGCAATGTGGCCACAAGTGTTTTGCCCTCGCCCGTCTTCATCTCCGCAATCTTGCCCTGGTGGAGCACAATCCCGCCGATGAGCTGCACGTCATAGTGGCGCAGCCCGATCGTGCGCCGCGACGCCTCGCGCACCACGGCGAACGCCTCGGGCAACAGGTCGTCTAACGTCTCCCCTTGTTTGAGGCGCGCCCGGAACTCCTCCGTCTTGCCCCGGAGCTCCTCATCACTCAGTGCGCTCATGGTCGGTTCCAGCTCGTTGATCCGGTCCACAATGGGCTGAAGCCGCTTCAGCTCGCGTTCATTGGGGTCACCGATCACTTTGTGAATTAATTTGCGAAGCATGGGGAACCTCCATCATTCCCCTCGAACCAAGCACAAGGGGATGTTTTCGGGTCAAGTGGGCCGAGGAGAGCTCAAAAGCACAATGAAAACAGCCGCTTCGCTGTAACAGAGCCCGAACACTCCACAGAACATCATGTGGATTATACCACACTCCCCCTTCCCCCCCAATCCATGTGACCCGTGAGCGCCTCTCATGGTTCAGGCCAAGTCATCCTCTCGGGAACGGTCACAGCGCGGGAGGGGCTCAGGGGCAACATCACCGCTCGACTTCGGGCCCAATTTGGCGCTTTAGCCTGCCTGTGATACCCTAGGGCGCCGGCTTCGGAGGGGAAACAGCGATGGTGCTCAGCGTGATTTTCGTCATCTTGGGCCTGTTGGGGCTCTTCTACGGCGCCGACTGGCTGGTGAAGGGCGCAGCGCGCTTGGCCCGCTCCTTCGGCGTACCCACGCTGGTCATCGGGCTGACTGTTGTGGCCTTCGGCACCTCATCGCCCGAGCTGTTGGTGAGCCTTACGGCAGCGCTGCGGGGGGCCAGCGACATTGCCCTGGGCAATGTGATTGGCTCCAACATCGCCAACGTGGGCTTCATCCTCGGGTTGACGGGGCTCATCTTCCCCATTGCCGTCCACGCCCAAGTCATCCGCCGGGAAATTCCCCTGATGATCGCCATCTCGCTGGTTGCGTTCCTGATGGCCGCCGATGGCCTCATCAGCAGGGTGGACGGTCTCATCTTCGTGGCCGGACTGATCGTCTTCAACGTCATGGCCTACGTGTTGGCCAAGCGGGGTGACGACGAGGCCCTGTTGGTCGAGATCGAGGAATTCGAGGAGCTGGAATCGATCACCGCCCCCACTACCCGCTTGGCCGAGGTAGGGCGCATCGCCTTGGGGACCGTGGTTCTCATGTTTGGCTCCCGCTTCATGGTGGACGGTGCTGTGACGATCGCGCGAGCCTTGGGCGTCAGCGAAATCGTCATCGGGATCACACTGGTGGCCTTCGGCACCTCCCTCCCGGAGTTGGCCACCTCGCTGGTGGCCGCGCTCCGCAAGGAGAGTGACATCTCCGTGGGCAACATCATTGGCTCGAACATCTACAATTTGCTCGCCATCTTGGGCATCACGGCCACGGTTCGCCCCATCCCCGTGGCCCCGGAAATCCTGCGCGTCGAAATTCCCATCATGCTGGCCTTCTCCATTCTGCTCTGGCCCTTTGTGCTCGACAAGACCCTGCGCGGCTGGCGGGCTGGGTTCCTCTTCGCCTCCTACTTGACCTTCACCGTGTGGTTGTTCAACCGCTGATGGAGTCCGCTGCCGTGGCCCTCTCATGGGACGCCCACCTCATTCGACGGCTCCAAGAACGCCTGTTGACGTGGTACCGCGGCGTGGCCCGCGACCTGCCCTGGCGGCGCACCCGGGACCCTTACGCCATCTGGGTCAGTGAGGTGATGCTCCAACAGACTCAAGTGGCCCGCGTGGTGCCCTTCTACGAGCGCTGGATGGCCCGCTTTCCCACCGTGATGCACCTGGCCAAGGCCTCTCTGGACGACGTGCTGAAGCTGTGGGAGGGGCTGGGGTATTACGCCCGCGCGCGCAAGCTCCACGAGGCCGCTCGTCTCGTGGTCGAAGAGCACGGCGGCCAGCTCCCCGCCTCGGCGGAAGCGCTCATGGCCTTACCCGGCATCGGCCCCTACACGGCCGGCGCCATAGCCAGCATAGCCTTCGGACAGCGGGCTGTCGCGTTGGACGGCAACGGCCGGCGCGTGTTGGCCCGCCTGCTGGCCCTCGACGAGCCCATCAACACCTCCCGAGGCGAGCACCTCCTCCGCGAGGCCGCTGACCGCCTCCTCCCCGACGCCGAGGAGGCTGGGGCGTGGAACCAAGCTCTCATGGAGTTGGGCGCCACCATCTGCCGGCCACGAGCCCCCCGGTGTGAGCGCTGCCCATGGCACGACGAATGTGGAGCCCGACGTCAGGGACGCCAGCACGAACTCCCACGCCGTGTGCCGCGCCGGCCGCGCCCTCACTATCAGGTGGCCGCCGGTCTCATTTGGAACGGGCAGGGGGAACTGCTCATTGCCAAGCGTCCGCCGGGGAAGATGTTAGGCGGGCTGTGGGAGTTTCCCGGCGGCAAGTGCCGGCCGGACGAAACGCTCGAGGCCTGCCTCCGACGAGAGCTGCACGAGGAATTGGGCATCGAGGTGGCCGTGGGAACGCTGGCCGCCCGCGTGGAGCACGGGTACTCCCACTTCTCCATTACCCTGCACGCCTTCCACTGCCGGCACATCGGGGGCACCCCTCAAGCCCTCCACGTGGCCGAGTGGCGCTGGGTGCACCCCGAGGCGTTACACCGGTTCGCCTGGTCAGCAGCCGACCTCAAGGTGATCGAACACGTTCTGGGCACGGGGAAGAAGCTGGCGGATTCCCACGAGGGCTCACCTCGACCGCCGTAGACGCGGTCCCGTCCTCATCCGGCGTGCCGATATGGTTGGCCTGTCAAGCGTGGCTGCACACGTCTGTACAGCGCCTCAACGCGGTCAGCCACGGCGGACCAGCCGAAGCGCCGAGCCCGCTGCACCCCATTCCGCCCCAAACGATGTCGGAGCGTGGGATTGTCCAACAGGGTCTCCAGCCGGTGGGCTAACGCCTCCGGCACCTTTGGCGGGACGAGGAAACCGGTCTTGCCGTCTTGCACCGTGTACGCCAACCCACCCACCCGGCTGGCCACCACGGGCGTCCCACAGGCCATTGCCTCCAGCGCCACCAAACCGAAGCTCTCGTAGTGACTGGGCACGACAACAACATCAGCAGCAGCGTAGAAGTAGGGCAACGTCTCCTGGTCTTGGGCGCCAAAGAATGTGACCACATCACTGAGCCCCAGAAAGGCTCGCAGCCGGTGCAGGCGGGCCATCTCCTCCGGCCACCCGTGGGCACGCGAGGGCACCTGGCCGCCAACGATCAGCAGACGAGCTGTTGAACGCCACATTGGCCGGCGCGCCACCAACAGGGCCATTGCCTGGAGAAGCGTCTCTACCCCCTTCAGGGGCTCGATGCGCCCCACGTAGAGCAGAATGCGGCTGGCTGGCGACAGGCCCAACTCGGCTCGGGCCTCGTGCTGGCACAGGGGGCGAAAGAGCTTCAAGTTAACACCGCAGGGAATCACACGCACGTTGCGGGGATCGGCGCCGTAGTGGGCGATCATGTGATGCCTGTCAAAAGGCGTTGCCGCCACTAAGAAGTCGGCCAAGCGCATGAGGTGCGCTTCGCTTTCGATGCGCACCTCCCGCTCGCGGTCAGCCTCGCTCTCGGCCACTTGATTCTTCAGCGCGCCCAACGTGTGAAACATCTGGACGAAGGGCACGCCCCACGTTCTGCGGAGCCGACTCGCCACCAAGCCGCTCAGCCAATAGTGACTGTGAATGAGGTCGTAGCTGAGCCCTTGAGCCTCGGCAAACGCCACCACGTTCTGGGCAAATTCGGGAAGGTAGTGGTAGAGTTCATATCGACCCACATGCCTCACAGGCCCCGCCACCACGTGAACGACCCGCACGTTGTGTCCCAGCCGCACCACGGCCGGCCGCGTTAGGCTCTCGGCGTGGGTGAAAATGTCCACAGCCCACCCGCGCCGGCCCAATTCTCGGCTCAGCTCGCGCACGTAGACGTTCATGCCGCCCGTCTTGCGTCCCCCCAACATGGCCAGAGGACACGTGTGCACGCTGAGCATGGCGATGCGCCCCCCTGTGGAGTGCGTGGAGGCATCCCCAAAGGGCATCGAACAGATCATCTGATCACAGCAGGTCGTTCGGTCAAGCATGGGTCTCCCCCATTAATGTGGTTTGTACGTTGTGGCCGCGAGACCCACCGTCCACACAGCCCCCCCTGTGGATGCCTCAGTGGGGGAGAAAAGGTCCGCAGGCCGGAGACGTGGCCAACAGGCCACCCGTGCGCGCGCCCGTCTGTGTCACGCCCAACACGAGGCCACCCAATGCCCGGAGCTTGACACGTCGAGCGCAGCCCAGAGGGCCGGCGTGTGCTTCCGGCACCACCCGCACGCGGCCAACATCTACGTCGGCGCCGGAGCGTGGCGGACCGAGCTGTGCGCGGTCGGTACAACGCGAAGATGATAAATCGGCTCCGGCCTGGCGCCAAACTGATACTTGTACGCCTCCTCGCCTCGCAAGAAGTTAAAACGATGTCGCCGCAGAGCGATGGCATGTTCAATCAAGTATCCCAGAAGCATCCACCCAGGGCTCAGGCGAGGGGCAACCGTTGGCGCCAGGCCGGAGTTGTAGACTTGAATTTCGCCCCGGAAGTCGAATCCCAGGTAACAAGCTGCCGGCGTCCCATCGACCAACAGAAACGCCAGCCACACCCACCCGTGAGCCGCCAAGGACGAGACCATGTCGGCGAAAAACGCCTCCCGGCGAGTGTCCATGAAGGCCGCCTTCTCCGGCGCACCGGCCCGGTGCAGGGCGAAAAACAGCGGCAAGTCTTCGGCAACGTGGGCCGGATCGGTCACGCGATACCAGCTCACCAGCCCAGCCCGGCCGGCTTTGCGCATCTTGCGCCGCAACTCACGCCGATCCTTGGCATCGAGGCTCTGCACGTAGTCTTGCCAGCGCCCGGGAAGGGGCACAACAGGACACACCTCCTCGGCCTCCCGGACCACCGAGTAGCCGAGCTGTTGGCACAGGGCAGAGAGAGCGTGAACGGTCGGCGACCTGTGCGGGACAGCATGCAGGTCGAGGGCACATTGACAGCCCACGTGCTCCCAAACGGCCAGAAGCCGCTCCACTACGTACCACTCATACCCCGGTGCGAAAAGCATATCCTGGTAGTCACACAGGTCAGTACTGCCCACAAAGCGGATGACCGGTCGTGAGAAGCCCGTCTCGTGGGGTGGGGCCATCCGCATGGGAGCCAAGCCTACCAACGTGTCTTCTTCGGCACGCACGGCCAACACGTGGAGCCGGCCAGATGCACCAAAGTGGCGCCACCACACCCGGCACCACGCGAGGCTGTTGAAAACTGTGGCCGTGGGGCTCATGGCGTGGAGCGCTTCCCATTCCTCCGCTAAGTGCTCGAAGACCGCTTCGTCCACGAAATGTTCGACGGGCATAACGCTCCTCGGGTCGTCGATATTCGGGAAACGGAACACCATGGGCACACTGTGCCCGCCACAGGGCACCTTCTCGCTTGCTTCCCTTTGGGAAGTATATGGGGAAACGGCCTGGCGGCAAATCGAGGGCTCCCCACCACGCTCCTCTGCGCCAGAGCGCACAGGTCGATTTTCCCACTCTGTGGAGAATTGCTATAATAGCGCCACCCCCGCTGTGTCCAACCCAACCGAACCGGCAATGGTCGTTGGTGAATCCAAAGGAGGAGAGAGATGCGCAAGCTCACGTTCGGTCTTCTCATCATGCTGGCCGTGCTGTTGGTGGCCTGTCCATCGCCAGCAACCCCAACCCCTGAGCCCCAAGCCGAAACGGGAGGGCAGGCGGAACAGGAAGCGGACGCACCGAAGGACCAAATGGAGGAAATGGAAGCAAAGGTCATCCGCATTGGGGCCGCCGTGAGCGAGACGGGCAAGTACGCCCGTGAGGGACAGGACACCCGCCAGGGGTACATCCTCTGGCAAGAGTGGGTGAACAACGAGTACGGCGGCATTAAGGTCGGCGATGAGCGCTACAAGGTGGAGTTGATCATCTACGACGACGAGAGCAACCCTGACACCGTCACCAGGTTGACCGAGAAGCTGATTACCGAGGACAAAGTCCAGTTCCTCTTAGGCCCCTACAGCTCCGGGCTCACCAAAGCGGCCAGCGCCATCTCCGAGAAGTACAAGATCATCATGGTCGAGGGGAACGGGGCCTCCGACAGCCTCTTCGAACGGGGCTTCAAGTACCTCTTCGCCGTGCTGACCCCCGCTTCCCGCTACACGGAATCGGGCCTGAAGGCGTTGGCCGATGCGGGCGCCAAGAGCGTGGTCATCGCCTACAAGGACTCGCCCTTCCCCAAGAGCGTGGCCCAAGGGGCAGAGAAGTGGGCCCAGGAATACGGCATGGACGTGCTGGCCGTGGAGAGCTATCCCGCGGACATTAAGGACGCCACCGCGCTGATGACGAAGTTCAAAGACCTGAACCCCGACGTCTTCGTGGGCGCGGGCCACTTCGTCGACGGCGTGCTGCTGGCCCGCAACGCTGAGGAGGTGGACTTCGCCCCCAAGGCGTTTATGTTGACCGTGGGCCCCTCCAACCCCGAGTTCGTGCAGGAGCTCGGCAAGACTGCTGACTACATCATCGGCCCCACGCAGTGGGAGCGCACCATGGCCTGGCAAGGCCAATATTTCGGCACGCCCGAAGAATACGCCAAGCGCTACGAAGAGCGCTGGAACGAGCCCCCCACCTACCAGGCCGCTGAATCCACGGCTACTGCCTTGGCCCTCCAGATCGCCATCGAGGAGGCCGGCTCATTGGACTCCGACGCCGTGCGCCAGGCACTGTTAGACATGGACGTGATGACCTTCTACGGCCCCATCAAGTTCGACGAGACGGGCAAAAACGTGGCCAAGGCCATGGGCGCCATCCAGATCCAAGACGGCCAAATCGTCGTCGTCGCCCCTGAAGAGGCGGCGGTGGCCGACCTCATCTACCCCATGACGCCGTGGAACGAACGGTGAGCGCCCACGCACGCTCTGTGGTGTGGCCGGGGAGGGCAACCCGAAACTCCTCCCCGGCCGCCCTGATTTCCCACCTCGTCGAGGAGACTTGACATGTTCTTCCTGCAAGCCCTGCTCAATGGCATTCTGGTGGGCGGGTTCTACGGCTTCATGATCTTGGGCTTCTCCATCATTTGGGGGGTCATGGGCATTATCAACTTGGCCCACGGCGAGTACGTCATGATGGGCGCCTACTTCGCCTGGGTCATGTTCCGGCAATTTGGCATTGATCCCCTTGTGTCAGCCGTGCTGGTCTTCCCAATCATGTTCGTGGTGGGCTATGTGCTCCAGTGGCTGGTCATCAACCGGGTGGTGGAACGCCCCCACCTGATCTCCCTGTTGCTGAGCTTCGGCCTTTCCATTTCCATCGCCAACATCTACAAGCTCATCTACACGGCCGACTACCGCTCAGTCACAGTGGCCTACGCCGGCTCCTTCGAGGTGGCCGGGCTGACTTTTCCCACGGTGAAGACAATCATCTTCTTCGCCGGGCTGCTCATCATGGCAGGACTCCACCTCTTTCTCCAACGCACCAGGTTGGGCAAATCCATCCGGGCAGCCGCCCAAAACAAGGAGGCGGCCAAAATCGTGGGCATTGACATTCATCGGGTGTACGCGATCACTGCGGGCATCTGTGTGGGCCTTACGGCCATGGCCGGCGCCATGATCGCGCCCATCCAGCCCATCTTCCCCTTCATGGGGCCGCTCTTCACAGTGCGCGCCTTTGCCATCACAGCATTGGGCGGGCTAGGGCGCATTCCCGGCGCACTCTTGGGCGGGCTCCTGCTAGGCATCGTGGAGACCCTGCTCACCATCTACGTGCCGGGCACGGGCGCGAAAGTGGGCACGGCTGTGAGCTTCCTCATCCTGGTGTTGGTGCTGGTGACTAGGCCCCAAGGCCTGCTCAAGGGACTTCGCCCCGTGGAGGAAGGCGCATGAGCGGCTTCACACCCTCATCCGCTCCCGGAAATCCCATTCGCCGTTATGACATTTGGCTGTGGGTGATCATGATCCTCGTGGCCGCTCTCTACCCCTTTACCGAGCCGACGACAGCCCGGCTCCTCATCGCCATCCAGATGTTCTTGCTGATTACGCTGGCGAGCAACTGGAACCTCATCGGCGGCATGACGGGCTACGTGGACTTCGGCCACCTGACCTTCTTCGGCATCGGGGCCTACACTGTGGGCATTCTCATGACCCGATCCAGCGATGTGATCTTCGCCCCCCAATTGTCCTTCTGGCAGGCGTGGCCCTTCAGCGGCCTGACGGCCATGCTCTTCGCCCTGGCAGTGGGCTCGGCCACACTGCGGCTGAAAGGACCCTACTTCTCCATTGCCATGCTGGCCACCCTGCTGGCGATGCGGGAAATCGTGCGCCTCGTCGCCCCCATCACCGGCGGGGGCGGCGGACTCGACCTTCCCCCCGAGCTGAACCGCACCCAAGAATACTACATCGCCCTCGGGCTCATGGCCCTCTCCGTGGGACTCATGTGGTGGATTCGCAATTCGGAGTTCGGCCTCAGCCTCATGGCCATCCGCGAGGACGAAGTTGGTGCCGAGATGCGGGGCATCAACACCACCCTTCACAAGACAACAGCCTTCGCCCTCTCCGCCTTTCTCACCGGGCTGGTGGGTGGCTTCTGGGCGTGGCAGAACACCTACATCGACCCCGATGTGGTCTTCTTCGAGCCCCGGAACCTGGAGATGATCATGGCGGCCGTTCTCGGTGGCCTCGGCACCGTGTGGGGGCCGCCGTTGGGCGCGGCCGTGCTCTACTGGCTCCGGGAGTTCTTCTGGAATCGCTTCCTCTTCGCCCACCTGCTAGGGCTGGGCTTGATGCTCATCTTCGTGGTCCTCTTCTTGCTTGCCAGGCGGTCTCGT
>JAUZRY010000026.1 GCA_030949995.1 Ardenticatenia bacterium | reverse complement strand
CTTCAAGAAGGTGTGGATGTGCCCGGCGATGCGCTCAGCTGTCTGGTCATCACCCGCTTACCTTTCCCGGTGCCCGATGACCCTGTCTTCGCGGCCCGCGCCGAGACGTATGACGACCCTTTCTACCAATTCACCGTGCCCCAGGCCGTGCTGCGCTTCCGCCAAGGATTTGGGCGCCTCATTCGCACTCAGACGGACCGGGGCATCGTGGCCATCTTCGACAGTCGACTTACGACCCGGCGGTACGGGCAACACTTTCTCGACGCCCTGCCCCCCTGCGAGGTGCGCTTCGGCCCAGCCCGCGATCTGCCCCCTTTGGCCAGGAGGTGGCTCCAAGGTCACAACGGGTCGTGAGGTGCCATTTCACTTTTTCCGCCAACTCGTGTATTATCAGACAGGCCAAACCAGCCCGTTGAGCCTCCCACATCGACACACATCCAGGGGGCCATAAGATAGCCCCCCCAAGTCGGCCAGAAGTCTCATTCCACTCCACAGAGGAGCGAGGGCATGATTACTGCTGGCGATTTGCGTCCGGGCACCGTCTTCGAGTTGAATGGCGACCTCTACCGCGTGCTGACCCAATCACAAACCCACTTGGGCCGGGGCAGCGCTACTGTGCGGGTCAAGATGCGCAACCTGCGCACCGGCGCCACAGTGGAGCGCACCTTCTCGCCCGACGAGCGCCTTCAGGACGTGCGGCTGGAAGCCCGTCCCATGCAGTACCTCTACAATGACGACGACTTTTATTACTTCATGGACTTGGAGACCTACGAGCAGCCGGGTGTGCCGGCGGCTGTCCTGGGGGACCGGGTGAAGTATCTCAAAGAAGGCATGACCCTTGAAATCGCCTTTTATGACAACGAGCCGGTCGAAATCGAACTGCCTGTCACCGTCGAACTAGAAGTGATCTACACCGAGCCCGGTTTCGCCGGTGACACAGCCCAAGGGGCCACTAAGCCGGCCGAGACCGAAACAGGCCTGGTAGTTCAAGTGCCCCTCTTCGTCAACTCGGGTGACATCATTCGCGTGGACACGCGCACCGGCCAGTATCTCACCCGGGTGGCGACGAAATCGTAACACTCTAGCCCAGGAGAATGAAGCCCATGACCGATCGCCGCCTGGTGGACCCAACGGTGACGCGCGTCATCATTTCCTGTCCGGGATGTGGCCAAAGGTTGCTCTTCCACGGCCTGATGCTGGAAAGCGCCGAGGAGGAATCCTGCAGCAACTGCAACACGGTCTTCAGGCTGCGCCTTGAGGGCACCAGCGTGGAACCTGTCGTGGTTCACGGGCCCACCGGCGCGCCCAAGGGGCCCGCTGAAACAGAAGAACGGGGCTGATTCAGAAGGCCGGAGACAGCATCACGTGGCCGGCGCCCAGACAAGCCATGGCCGGCGTGGTGCGCGCTCATCCAAGCGCCATAAGCCGACTTCACGCGCGATCCTGAGCGCTTCCACATGCTCCTCGGACGTCAGGTGCCGGTTCATCTCGGGGTATTGTCGATCACTCACCCGGCCGGCGGGGTAATACTGATCCATGATGTTAACGTAGGTGTCCGGGGACACCTCCTCGGCCAGGAAGGTGAGGATGCGGCGTGTCTCGTCCAGAAAGCCCGGCATGACCAAGTGACGCACTAACACCCCCCTTTTCGCCAAGCCGAACTCGTCGAACTTCAGTGCCCCCACTTGGCGGTGCATTTCTTTGATGACCCGCCTGGCAACCTCAGGATAATCCTTGGCCCGCAAGTACCGCAGGGAGAGCCGGGAGTCCCAGAATTTGAAGTCGGGCATGTAGATGTCCACCACCCCGTCCAAGAGGCGCAAACTCTCCAGGGAGTCGTACGCTGACGTGTTGTAGACAAGGGGCAACCGCAGCCCGTGCTCCACGGCGATCACCAACGCCTCCAGCACTTGGGGCACCACGTGCTCCGGGGTGACGAAGTTGATGTTGTGGCATCCTGCCGCCTGGAGGGACAACATCATGGCTGCCAGCTCGTCGGGAGACACGACTTGCCCCTCCCCCTCCTGGCTGACGTCGAAATTCTGGCAGAAGACACACCGCAAGTTGCACCAGGAGAAAAAGATGGTGCCGCTGCCGCGCCAGCCGCGCAGACAATCCTCCTCGCCGAAGTGGGGAAACGCGCTGGCCACCACAGCGTACCGCCCACTGCGGCAGGCGGCCTTACGGTCCTCCAAGCGGTTGACCCCACAATCGCGTGGGCAGACATGGCAATCGGCTAATTGCTGCACCGCCTGCTCGGCGCGCTGGTGAAGCTCTCCGCTACGAAACAGGGCCATGTAGGCCGGCTCAAACTCCTGGCTCGGCACGAAAAAGCGCCTGTCAACGGAGATCCATCCCCTCACACTGCACGCTCCTTTCCTGTGTCGCCCTTCTGGCCCCTTGGCAGGAATGTGCCCCAGCCCCACTCCTCGAACAGCACGGGCAGAACATCCTCGTCACCCTTGTGCGGGCGGGCTTATGTCATTATACTTGGGCACACCGTGAAGCTCAAAGTCTGACACCAAGCAGACAGGAGGGAGGACATCGTGTTTCACAGCGGCGGTTGGATGAGCTTCCTCCAGGCCAGCGAGTCGCGCCCTGCCACACGCGTGGACCGGGCGCTGCTCATGCGCGTGTGGGGGTATGCCGCTCCCTATTGGGGCCCGATCCTGGCCGTATTGGTTACCATAGTGGCCATTTCGCTTCTGGAACTTATTCCCCCTCTGCTCTTCCGGGATCTGATCGACAACGTGCTTCCCAACCGTGACTTCCGACGCCTCAACCTGCTCGCCGTAGGCCTGATCGGCATTCCCCTCCTCAGCGGTGTGCTGAGCGTGGTGCAGCGCTACTTTAGCGCGCGGGTTGGCGAGGGGATCATCTTCGACTTGCGCCAGCAAATGTACGAGCACCTCCAGCGCATGTCCCTGCGCTTCTTCACCCACACCAAATCGGGCGACATCATCTCCCGCTTCAACAACGACGTGGTCGGCGCCCAAACGGCCATCACCGGTACCCTGCCCAACATTGTCACCAACACCATCACCCTGGTAACCACGTTGGGCGTCATGCTTTCCATCGAGTGGCGTCTCGCCCTGCTCTCTGTGGCCGTGTTGCCCCTGTTCCTGTTGCCGGCCAGACGAGTAGCTAACGTGTTGCGCTCCATCCGGCGTGAAAGCATGGCGCACAACGCGCGCATGAGCAGCCTGATCGGCGAGACGTTGAGCATCAACGGTGCCCTGTTGGTCAAGACGTTCGGCCGTCAGGATCAGGAAGCCCAGCGATTCCGCGAGGTGAACACACGTGTGCGGGACTTGGGTGTTCGCCGAGCGTTGGTAGGGCGCTGGTTCTTCATGGGCTTGGGCATGGCGGGTACTATTGGCACAGCGCTGATCTACTGGGTGGGCGGCCATCTGGTCTTGGAGGGAAGCATCAGCGTGGGCACCATCGTGGCCTTTGCGGCCTATCTGACGCGCCTCTACGGCCCTATTTCGGCGCTCACCAACGTCCACGTGGAGTTTGTCACCTCGATGGTCAGCTTCGAGCGCGTTTTCGAATACCTGGACTTGCCCGTGGAAATCCAGGACGCGCCCAACGCCATTGTACTGCGAACGGTGAAGGGCCACATTCGGTTCGAGGATGTTTCCTTCACCTACATGAGCGATCCAAGTGCGCCAGAGCGTCCTCCGGCCACCGGAAACGGGCATATCCCTGTCACGCCCACGCGCCGCTGGGCCCTGCGCCACATCTCGTTCGAGATCGAGCCTGGCCAGCTCGTGGCTCTCGTAGGGCCCAGCGGCGCGGGCAAAACCACCATCACCTACTTGCTCCCCCGCCTGTACGATCCCACTGAGGGACGTATCACCGTGGACGGCCATGACATCAGGGAAGTGACCCTAGCCTCGTTAGCCCATCACATCGGCATGGTGACCCAGGAGACGTACCTCTTCCACGACACGATCCGCGCGAACTTGCTGTACGCCAAGCCGGACGCCACCCAAGAGGAGCTGGAAGCGGCGTGTCGCGCGGCCAATATTCACGACTTCATCATGAAGCTGCCTGACGGGTACGACACGGTAGTGGGCGAGCGGGGCTACCGGCTCAGCGGTGGCGAGAAACAACGTCTGGCCATCGCGCGCGTGATCCTCAAGAACCCGCGCATCCTGATCCTGGACGAGGCCACATCACACCTCGACTCCCACACCGAAGCGCTCATCCAAGCTGCTTTGGAGCCCCTCTTCGAGGGACGCACCAGCCTGGTCATCGCCCACCGCCTCTCCACCATTCTCAAGGCAGACAAAATTCTCGTGTTAGAGAAAGGCCATCTCGTGGAAGAGGGGACTCACGACGAACTTCTGGCCCGGGACGGGCTCTACGCCCACCTCTATCACACGCAATTCGGCGCCCAAGCAGAGCCCGTGCCTTAGGAAGCAGGAGGGGCTGCGCGCAGCAGGCGCAGGCCGTTGGCCACGACCACCAGCGTGCTCCCCTCGTGGCCAACCACGCCTAGTGGCAAGGGCAACTCGAAAAGGAAGACAGACACGATCAACACCACGATGACGGCCAAGCTGAAGGCGATGTTCTGCCACACGATGCGCCGGGCGCGCCGCGCCAGCCGGACGAGATGGGGCAGTCGTGACAGATCATCAGCCATGAGCACTATGTCGGCCGTCTCCAAGGCCACATCGGTGCCGGCTGCGCCCATGGCTATGCCCACGTGGCTCACCGCCATGGCCGGTGCGTCGTTGACTCCGTCGCCCACCACGGCCACAGGCGATTGGGCGGCTAATTTCTCCACGATCTCGACTTTTTGTTGAGGCAACAGTTCGGCGTAGACTTCCAGAATATCAAGCCGACGGGCGACTGCTTCGGCCACTTGGCGAGCGTCCCCGGTGACCATGACGATCCGGCGAATGCCCAAGCGGCGCAAGTCCGCCAGCGCCGGAGCAGCTTCGGGCCTGATGATATCGGCCAGGGCGATCAGGCCCAAAGGCCGGTTTCCCCGGCTGACGAAGACCACGGTCTTGCCCTCCTGTTCCATCCGTCGGGCCAAGGCCAGCAGGGGCATAGGCCAAATCTGCCGCGCTGTCTCGAAGAACCGCCGGTTGCCAATGCGAATTTCCTCGCCGTTGACCTGAGCGCACACGCCGTGGCCGGGCACGGCCTGTGTCTCGGTCGCCTCGTACAGGGACACACCAGCCTCTTGGGCAGCCTGCACAATGGCGGCTGCCAACGGGTGTTCGGAGTACCGTTCGGCGCTGGCGGCCACGGCCAGCAGGTCGTCGCGAGTGCACCTGTCTGGCACGTCGAACCCCTTGGGCTGAAGTTCAGCCGCCAGTTCGGGGGCGAACCACGCCTCCCCTAGGACCTCGGCGGCCGGCACCACGTCGGTCACCCGCGGTTTTCCAACCGTGAGCGTGCCCGTCTTGTCAAAGGCCATCGCCTCCAACGTGGCTGCCTGTTCCAGAAACGCACCGCCCTTGAAGAGAATGCCACGCCGGGCGGCGTTGGCAATGGCCGACAGAATGGCCGCCGGCGTGCTGATCACCAGCGCACATGGTGAGGCCACCACGAGCAGTGTCATCGCCCGGTAGAACGCATCGTCAAACGGCTGGCCCAGCACCCACACCGAAATGCCGAGGAAGATCAACACGGCCAAGATAACGCCTGCAGCATATTTAGGCTCGAAGGCCTCCAGAAAACGCTGTGTGGGCGCCTTGCGGGTTTGGGCTTCTTCCACCATTTGGATGATTTTGGCCAAGGTGGTGTCGGTGGGCGAGCGCGTGGCTTCCACTTCAATGACCCCGGTGGTGTTCAGCGTGCCCGCGAAGACTGAATCGCCCGGCCCTTTGGTCACCGGCATACTCTCGCCCGTGATCGTGGACTGGTCCACGGCCGTGGTACCCCTGATCACCTGTCCATCCACCGGAATGCGCTCACCGGGCTTCACAATGACCACATCACCCACGACAAGTGCTTCAACAGGCACACGTTCCTCGTGCCCATCACGCCGGACAAGGGCCTCAGCCGGCCGCAAATCCATCAGGGCGCGGATAGCCTGTCGGCTGCGCCCCAGGGCATATCCCTGCAGGGTGTTGCTGAGCGAAAAGAGGAAGAGCAAAATACCACCTTCAACCCACTCCCCAACAGTGGCCGCCCCCAGAGCAGCCACGACCATGAGGAAGTCAATGTTCAACTCGAAGTGGCGCAGGGCCCGCAGCCCCTCCCACGCGCCGAAAAATCCGCCACTGATATAGGCAAGCACATAGAGCGCCAGTTCTGCCTGTGATGGGATCATCCCCACACGCCCCCCTACCCACGCTGTTCCCAGGGAGAGAGCACAAACAGCCGTGAGCAGGGCCTCGTACCGGTTCACATCCAAGGGGACGCCCGTATCGCCTCCCACCTGAACACTCTGCTGTTCACGTGTCGCCGTGACTGTCATGATACCTCCAAATTAAGGATTTCGAGTAAAGTAAGGGTAGTGGGGAGGAGGCCCGCAGGTCATCATGGAAGTGGGCCCAAGAGCCCTTCAAGGAGTATACCTCCTACACCGGTTGACGTCAGCCATGGCAGCTTCTGAAAATCACGAAGGTGAGAAGCAGCAAGAGCACACCAACACAGCCAGCATCAACGTGCACCCTCGTCATGCGAAAAGCTAGTGATTATAGTGCACCCCACATCATCTGTCAACCAGCTCACATGAAGGAGACGAGCAAGAAAACGGAACGGGGGGACTTGACAGTTTCACTCAAGTTCCCTTATACTGTAGTCAACACCAGGCCACCATAACGTAACACTTTTCTCCTCCTGCACACTGCAACCGGCCGACCTGAGCGCCCCTACACCTTGCGCTCCCTACATAGGTCGCTGACAACTGACGCGAGGAGGCAATGGGTGAATGCACAACCTGCTGAGCAACTGCAGGCCCGTCACATCACACTTCACTTCGGCGGTGTAGCCGCCCTCTCAGATGTGAGCTTGAATGTACGCCAAGGAGAGATTCTGGCCATCATCGGGCCGAACGGTGCTGGCAAGACAAGCTTGCTGAACTGCATTAGTGGCCTCTACCGCCCTCAATCCGGCGAACTGATCTTCTTTAAGGACGGCCATGCTCACAACTTGCTCCGCCTTCGTCCTCACCACATTGCCCGCTTGGGCATCGCGCGCGCCTTTCAGAACATCGAGCTCTTTCGCCACATGACCGTGTTGGAAAACATCATGTTGGGCCGCCACGTCCACATGCGCGGAAACGTGCTCACCTGTGGTCTCTACTGGTGGCGCCAGCAAGAAGAAGAGATTCGCCACCGACGGCGCGTGGAGGAAATCATCGACTTCCTGGAAATCGAGAACATTCGCCATAAACCCGTGGGTACGCTGGCCTACGGCCTCCAGAAACGGGTGGAAGTGGCCAGAGCCTTGGCGTTGGACCCCGAGATCCTGTTACTGGACGAGCCCATGGCCGGCATGAACGTGGAGGAGAAAGAAGACATGGCCCGGTTCATCCTGGACATCAACCAGGAGTGGGACGTGACCGTGGTCCTAATTGAACACGACATGGGCGTGGTGATGGACTTGTCCGATCGCGTGGTCGTGCTCGACTTCGGCCGTGTCATCGCCGAAGGACGCCCCGACGAAATTCGCCACAACCCCCTCGTCGTCCAAGCCTACTTGGGAGACGAAGCTCTGATGGAACACCTGGCCTAATCATGCTGGCCAGTGATGAGGCAAACGTATGAACGACACTCTGCCCAAATTGCTCGTGGCCAACGCGCAACGTTTCGGGGACCGAGTGGCCCTGCGGGAGAAGGAATTTGGTATTTGGCAGACGCTCTCTTGGGCCGAATACCTGGACCGTGTGCGCGCCTTCTCCCTGGGATTAATTCGTTTAGGCCTTCAGAGGGGCGACAAGATCGCCATTATCGGCGATAACAGGCCCGAATGGGTCATCGCCGAGCTAGCCGCCCAGTCGGCCGGCGCCATCTCCATGGGCGTCTACCAGGACGCTGTTGCCGCTGAAGTCCAGTACCTGGTGGATTTCAGCGATGCCCGTTTCGTGATCGCCGAGGATCAGGAGCAGGTGGACAAGCTCCTCGAGGTGTGGGAGCAACTGCCCAAGGCAGAATACATCATCTACTACGATCCTCGGGGAATGCGCCACTACAATTATCCCTTTCTCTTCGATTTCCAGGAGGTGGAATCCCTGGGCCGTGCCCACCACCGCGAACACCCCAACCTCTTTCAGGACAACGTGGAGCGCACCCGGGCGGAAGACGTGGCCATTTTCTCCACCACCTCGGGCACCACGGGCAAGCCCAAGTTGGCCATGCTCACCCACCGCAATTTGACCAGCATGGCCCGCCACCTCATCGAAGTGGACCCGCTGGAACCACGTGATGAATATCTCTCATTTCTCCCGCTGGCCTGGATCGGTGAGCAGATGATGAGCGTCGCCACCGCGTTGGTGGTGGGATTCACCGTCAACTTCCCGGAGGAACCGGAGACCGTGCGGGAGAATCTGCGGGAGATCGGCCCCCACGTAATGTTCTCCCCCCCGCGCATCTGGGAGAGCCTCGTCTCCGAGATCCAGGTCAAAATCGAGGACACCACTCGCCTCAAGCGCGCTCTCTACGAGTGGGCCATGCGCGTCGGATACCGCATGGCCGACGCCCACTTCGCCCGCCAGGAGCCCTCCCCCACCCTGCGACGGCTCTACCGCCTGGCCGACTGGCTCATCTTCATGCCTATCAAGGACAAATTTGGCCTGCGTCGTTTGCGGCGCGCCTACACAGGCGGGGCCGCATTGGGCCCAGATGTCTTTCGGTTTTTCCACGCCTTGGGAGTGAACCTGAAGCAAATTTACGGCCAGACGGAGATCTCGGGCATTTCCGTCCTCCACCGGGACGGTGACATCAAATTCCAGACTGTCGGCCTCCCCCTGCCCGAGACCGAAGTGCGCATCGCCGAAAACGGAGAGATCCTCTCCCGCAGTCCGGCTGTTTTCGCAGGCTACTACAAGAACCCTGAAGCCACGGCCGAGACTCTGGTAGAGGGTTGGCTCCACTCCGGCGACGCCGGCTACTTCGACGAGGACGGCCACCTCATCGTCATCGACCGGGCCGCCGACGTGATGACCCTCGCCGACGGCACCAAGTTTAGCCCTCAGTTCATCGAGAACAAACTCAAGTTCAGCCCCTACATCAAGGAGGCCGTCGTCTTCGGCGGTGGGGATTACCCCTTCGTCACCGCCCTCATCAACATTGACTACGCCAACGTGGGCACATGGGCAGAGCGCCGCCAGATTGCTTACACGACCTACACGGACTTGGCCCAGAAGGCCGAAGTCTACGAGCTCATCCGCCACCATGTGAAGCGCACCAACGATGACCTCCCCCCTGCCGCACGCATTCAACGCTTCCTCCTGCTCCACAAGGAACTAGACGCCGACGACGCCGAGCTCACCCGCACGCGCAAAGTGCGCCGGCGCTTCGTAGCCCAACGGTATGAGGAACTGGTGACAGCGCTCTACAGCGATGTCCCCTCCGTGGAGGTGGAAACAACCATCACGTACCAGGACGGCCGCACAGCTACCATCCGCACAGCACTACGCGTGGAAACCCTCACGGCAGCCGACGAAGCCCCCGCCCTGGAACGGGCCGGCTGAGTCCGGCGCCCCCTAAGAAGATCACCGGAGGAGAATTCGTGGACCGTTTCTTACAACTTACGGTCACCGGCCTGAGCAATGGTATGATCTACGCCCTGGTGGCGCTAGGATTCGTGATTATCTACAAGTCGAGTGATGTTATCAACTTCGCCCAAGGGGACTTACTCCTCTTCGGAGCCTACTTGGCCTTTGCCTTCGTGGCCCAGTTTGGCTTCCATTGGACGCTGGGTGTCGTGCTCACGTTGGTCGCGGCTGTGGTGATTGGCGTTATCATCGAAAGCCTAGTACTGCGCCCGCTCATCGGGGAGCCGGTCATCTCCATGATCATGGTGACCATAGGGCTCTCCAGCGTGCTGCGGGCCATTGTGAACGCCATCTGGGGGCCACGTCCCCAGAGTTTTCCGAGCTTCATCCCCACCCAGGACATCTATATTGGATCGGCCGTTGTGGGCGCCGACAGGTTGATCGCCATCGGTGTTGCCTTGGCCTTCCTGGTGGTCTTTACCCTCTTCTTCCGCTTCACCCGTGAAGGCATTGCCATGCGGGCCATAGCCGACGACCAGCAGGCAGCGTTGAGCATGGGAATCAGCATCAAGCGCGTCTTCGCCCTGGCCTGGGGCATAGCCGCCGCTGCGGCCGCCGTCGGGGGAATCATCTTGGCCAACATTGTGGGTGTCAGCGGTGACATCAGCATGCTCGGCCTCCGGGTCTTCCCCGTCGTGATTCTCGGGGGCTTGGACTCGATTCCCGGCGCCATTATCGGGGGAGCCATCATCGGACTGCTGGAGGCGTACACCGGCGGTTACGTGGGCCAAGGCCTCAACCTGATCGTGCCCTTTGTGGTGCTTGTGTTGGTGCTCATGGTACGGCCCTACGGCCTCTTCGGCAAAGAAATCATCGAGCGCGTGTGAGCAACTGTCCAACCACACGGGCCTGAGCACACCTTAGAATAGGCAGGCATCCCATGGAAAGTGGCATCTTTTTCACCGACTACCGGGCTGATATGGCCCTGAGACGCAAGCCGGCCCAACAAGTGCGGCTGGGTCTCTTCATCGCACTGTTGCTTATCTTTCCCTTCGTGGCCTCGCCCTACGGGCTCACCTTGGCCAACCAGATCGGCATCGCCACCATCGGTGCCATCGGCCTCAACATTCTCGTGGGCTACACCGGCCAGATCTCCTTGGGCCAGGGCGCCTTCATGGCGGTGGGCGCCTACACGTCCGGCATTCTGGCCGCCCGCCTAGGTGTGCCCTTCTGGCTGAGCATCCCCATTGCTTGTCTAGTGACGGCGGGCGTGGGCGTTATCTTTGGGTTGCCCTCCCTGCGCCTCAAAGGGCTCTATTTGGCCATGGCGACGCTGGCCGCCCAAGAGATCGTGGAGTGGGTTATCACCCACTGGACCAGCCTCACCGGAGGGACCGAGGCCCTAGTGGTTCCGGCCCCCACCCTTCTGGGCGCCCGTGTGAACACCGACTTCCGCTTCTACTGGATCATCCTCCTGGCCGCCGGCTTCACCGCCCTCTTCACGGCTAATCTCTTTCGTTCGCGCGTGGGCCGTGCCTTCGTGGCCATCCGCGACCAGGACATTGCCGCTGAGGTTATTGGCGTCAACATTTTCTTCTACAAACTTCTGGCCTTTGCCACGTCGTCTTTCTTCGTCGGTCTGGCCGGCGCACTGACGGCTCACTATCGCTCCATCATCTCGTGGGAACGCTTCACCATCGAGGTAAGCATCCTCTACCTGGCCATGATCATCATTGGCGGTTTGGGTACCATCAACGGCTCCTTCTTCGGAGCTGCCTTCATGATCCTCCTGCCGGCCTTCATCAACAACGTGGGTCGCACGCTGCGGGACGTGGCACCGCTAGTGGCCACCCTGCTGCCGGCTGTCCAGCAGGGAGTCTTTGGCGCCGTGCTCATCTTCTTCCTCATCGTGGAACCGGAGGGGCTGGCCAAGCTGTGGCGCAACATTAAAGACTATTTCTACGTCTGGCCATTCTCCTACTGAGCCCCTCGGGAACATATGGGCGCGCCTCGCCGCCCAGGACGCGAGGCCGGGTGAACCCTGCGTGAACATCAAGAGGAGGAGAACTTATGGTGCGCAGGTGGACTCTGTTATTCGTGGTGGTCAGCCTGTTGGCCGTGGCCAGCTTCGGATGTCGGCCCGGCGGCCAGGCCCAAGGTCCCGTCAAAATCGGGGCCATCTTCGACCTGTCGGGCCCCACATCGGACGTGGGCCTGCCCTACAGTGAGGGCATCCGGGGCTTCGTCGAGTGGTTGAACGACAACGGTGGTCTCAACGGGCGGCAGGTTGAGCTCGTCTGGCAGGATTACGCCTACGAAGTGCCCCGCGCAGAGCAGCTCTACAGCCAATTCGTGCAGGAGGGCGTTGTAGCCTTCATGGGGTGGGGCACCGGTGACACAGAAGCGCTGCGAAGTCGCATCGCCGACGACAAGATCCCCTTCATGTCTGCCTCCTACTCCCATGTGCTGGGGAACCCTGATGAAGCCCCCTACAACTTCCTCGTAGGTACCAGCTACTCGGATCAGTTCTTCATCGTTCTCAAGTGGATTCTGGAAGATTGGCAAGCCAAGGGAGGCAGCGGCGCGCCCAAGGTCGCCTTCATGCACCACCCCAGCCCCTTTGGGCTCTCCCCATGGGAACAAGGCGGCAAGGAGTTCGCAGCCCAGAACGGTATCGAGGCCCAAGCCTTCGAGATGCCCCGGGGGGCCACCGACTTCACCCCCGAACTCTCCCGCATCCAGGAATTCGGCGCCCAATACGTGGTTTTCCAGACCGTCTCCAGCCCCGCCTCCTTGGCCCTCAAGAACGCCAAGAGCTTGGGCATGACCGATGTCACCTTCATCTGCCTCAACTGGTGTGCTGACGAAATCCTCGTGGAATTGGCTGAAGGCGCTGCCGAGGGTACCATTGGCGCCATGCCCTTCACACCGCCCACTGTAGAGGCCGAGGGATTGAAGGCGCCGGCCGAGTTCTTGGCCAGCAAGGGTGAGTCGTTGGAGTCCAAGGGCCTGCACTACAGCCAAGGATGGTGGACGATGGCCGTGATGGTCGAAGGCATCCGCCGCACCTTGGAGGGTGGCAATGAGCTCACCGGGGAGAACGTCAAGATGTCGCTGGAGGAGCTGCGCAACTTCGAGACCGGCGGCGTGACCGCCCCTATCACCTTCACGACGGAGGACCACCGCGGTTCCAAGGCCATGCGGCTCTTCATTGTGCGCGACGGCAGGTGGGAGCCGCTTACTGACTTCCGTTCCGTGGAGTAGACACAGGTTCAGGAGAGAGAACGGGTGAACACACACACACCCCTGTTGTCCGTCAACAACATTGAAGTCATCTACAACGAGGTCATCCTCGTCCTCAAGGGGCTCTCCTTGGAGGTGCAGACAGGCCAAATTGTGGCCTTGCTAGGCGCCAACGGCGCCGGCAAAACAACCACCCTGAAGGCCATTTCCGGCCTGCTCAAACCCGAGGACGGCAAGGTGACCGACGGCACCATCGAGTTCATGGGAAAACCCATTCATCGCTTGGACGCCGAGGAGATCGTCCGCCGGGGCGTCTTCCAGGTGATGGAAGGCCGGCGTGTTTTCGAGCACCTGACGGTGGAGGAGAACTTGTTGGCCGGTGCCTACACGAGGCGCGACCGCCACGCCATTCCTCGCGACATCGAGCGCGTCTACACCTACTTTCCCCGCCTCAAGGAGCTCCGCCGCCGGCGTGCCGGTTACCTCTCAGGGGGTGAACAGCAGATGTTAGCCATAGGGCGGGCCCTCATGGCCCGCCCTCGGCTCATGTTGCTCGATGAGCCTTCTTTGGGCCTTGCCCCTCTTCTGGTCAGGGAGATTTTCGACATCATCCAGCGCATCAACGCCCAAGAGGGCACCACCGTCCTCCTCGTGGAACAAAACGCGCGGCTGGCCTTGCGCGTTGCTGACTACGGGTATATCATGGAGAATGGCCGTATCGTCCTGGAAGGATCGCCGGATGTCCTGCAGGACAATCCCGACGTGAAGGAGTTCTACTTGGGATTAACCGAGGTGGGCAAACGCAAATCATACCGGGATGTCAAGCACTACAAGCGGCGCAAGCGCTGGCTGTCGTGAACAGCACCCAGCACACGCCCGTGTGAGCGAGGCCAGCAGGAGGACGTCATGTCCACCATTGTAGCGGCGGCCGTGCAGGCTTCTTGGAAACGGTTGGCCTCTGCCGGCGAGGTGCGTCAGGAGCTGAGCCGTTACCTGCGCTTGGCCCACAATAAGGGGGCCGATGTGGTCGTCCTGCCGGAGCTGATGGGCGTCATGTTGGCCATCCCCTTGGCCGGCGGGCTCCGTGGGCGCCTGGTCAAAAGCAGCGCCGGGCGCTCGGGTTTTTGGGGCCGGCTGTTGGGCGCACTCAGTGGGGGCGCCGCCGAAGTGCTAGGTGGGCTCTCGGCCGTCTTGCCCCGGCTCGTGGACGACCACAGCGACACCCTGCGTGACGCCTACGAGGAGCTCTTCGGCCAAGCTGCCCGCGAACATGCCGTCTACTTGGTGGGCGGCTCCCTCTACCTGCAAGATGACGACGGCCACGTGCGTGCTCTCTGTGGCGTCTTTGACCGCACCGGCCGGCTCATGGGATGGCAGGCTAAACTCCATCTCTCCCCGGCCGAAGCCCAGCTGGCCGTTCCCGGCCAAACGCTCAACCTCTTCGAGACCGAATTCGGCCGTTTGGGCGTTCTGCTGGGCGCTGACGTGCTCTACCCCGAGCTGGCCCGTGCGCTGGCCTACCGGGGCGCTGTGGCCGTGGCCTGTCCGGCAGCGGTCACCGCGCAGGCTGACTGGCGTCGCCTGCGCCTCACCCTCGCCGCCCGTGCTCAGGAGAATCAAATCTTCCTGGCCCAGAGCTTCCTGTTGGGCGACAACGAACTGGTGCCCAACGCCGGCCACGCTTTCCAAGGGCGTTCTGCTGTGGTGGCTCCCGTGGAGCTGACGCCGCGCACCGACGGGGTGCTGGTGGAAGTCGGGTCCCCGACGGCCGAAGCCGTCGTCTCTGCCGAGTGGGACTTCAGCGCCCTGCGCGAGCTCTGGAAGACGGCTTCCATGCGCCCACGCGCTGAGCTGCGCGGCCCCTTGTTCCTCGACCTCTTGCGATTCGACTACGAAAGCGGGGCCACCATTGACGAGCGCCTCCACACCATCGAGGAAACCTCTCCCCATCCAGCCCTGCCCGAACCCATCCCGCTCACCGCCGAAGGTGAACGCCCGGCCGAGCTCCCTCCTGCCGAACAGGCTCCTGTCGAAACAGATGAACTCGCCCCCACATCCTCGGCCGAAGCGTTCATTGCCGATGTGGAACGGGAGGCCGACGAGCTCACAGGACCCACATCTTCGGAAACAGAACGCCCTGAGCCCGACACACACCGCCCCGGGGCGGACACGTCGAGCTGAAGCAAGGGAACCGGGAACGATCAACCGGCTTGCCCCGACCAACTGTTGGACGCGCCAGCACCACACGAGTATAATTTTCTGAAAATCCACCAAGGTTCGACCGAAGAAGAGCGGGGCAAGGCAGCTATGACCGAATCCATCCGCGACAAGCAAGCACGGCTGTTGCGGCTTACCCACCTCCTCTACCGCCACCCCAACGGCCTCACCGTGCGCGACATGTCGCGCATCTGTGGTGTCTCCGCGCGCACGATCCAGCGGGACCTCAAGAGCCTCGAGGAGTCCGGCGTGCCCATTTGGCAGGACGAAGATGAGGAACGCCCCCGCTACGGCATTGTGGACGGCTACTACATTCCCCCGCTCCAGCTCACCTTGGGCGAGGCCACTGCCCTCTACTTGGCCGCCCGCCTGCTCTGCCGTCATGTGGACGAGCGCAACCCTCACATCGTCCAAGCGATGGCACAACTGGCCACCGTGCTCCCCGAGAACCTAGCCAGAGCCCTCCAGGACACCTTGGAGGTGGTGTCCCGCCAACCGGACGACCCCAACTTTCGCCACACCTTCGAGGTCATCGCCCTCGGGTGGGCCACAGGCCGAAAAGTGCGCATCTGGTACCTGCCGGCACGCCGACAGGAAACGCGCACTCACGTGATCTGGCCCTACTTCATGGAACCGGGCATCCGTGCCCTTTACGTCGTGGCCCACACGGAGACGTACGACCGCGTCATCACCTTCAAGATGGAACGCATTCGCCAGGCCGAGCTGCTGGATGAGACGTTTGAGTTGCCCGAGGATTTCCTGCCGGCCCGCATTCTGCGCCAAAGTTGGGGCATTATCTGGGACGAATCGGTGGAAGAGGTGGTGTTACGCTTCTCGCCGGAGGTGGCCCGGCGGGTGGATGAGAGCGTGTGGCACCCCTCGCAAGAAGTGGAGGAATTGCCCGACGGCGGACGGCTTATGCGCCTCCGCGTCAGCGGCACGCTGGAGATCGAACCTTGGATCAAGAGTTGGGGCAATGCCGTGGAAGTCCTCACCCCGCAACACCTGCGCGAGAAAATGGCCGCCGAAGCCCGTGCCCTGGCCGCCATGTACGAGGACGGGTAAAGGCCCTTGCCCCTACTCCCGATGCCCTAAGGCCACCATCAGCTTGAGGCGGGCCTTGAGCCCGCTCAGTTCCCCTGCGAGCACCACGCCGGCCCGCTCCAAATCCCGACACGCGCCGGGATAGCCGTATTCGTCGCCAGTGTGGCCGACGGGACAACGGCTGGCTACCACCACCACTGTTCCCTGGCTGACGGCCTCACGAATGGGCTCCATCCACCCCGGGGGCACACGACCTCCGCCGAAGCCCTCAATCACGATGCCCCGCGGACGCTGTTGCACGAGCAATCGCAGCAGGGTATCAGGCGCGCCCACCGTGGCCTTGATGAGGTGCACATCGGGCTCAATCTCCCTCACGGGAAGCATATCCCGCTCCACGTGCCAATACCAGTACACTTGTCCGCCAACAACTCGCCCCATAGGACCACGCCCCGGCGAAGCAAAGGCGTCCAGCCCGTGGGATTTCACCTTAACGGCATAACGGGCCGCGTGAATCTCCCCGTTCATCACGATCATTGTCCCTCGTCCCCGGGCGCCGGGGTCGAGGGCCACCCTGAACGCATCGACCACGTTGCGAACACCATCATATCCCTCCTCGTCGGCACGGCACATGGCCCCTGTGAGCACCACAGGGCGTTCGCTCGGCACCGTCAGGTCGAGCAGGTAAGCGGTCTCCTCCATGGTGTCGGTCCCGTGCGTGACAACGGCCCCGCACACGTACAGGCGCCCGAGGCGGTCCACCACAGCTTTGCGGAGCTGCCACATCTGATTGAGGGTCAAGTGGTTACTGGGCACGTTGCTGAAGGCTTCCACATCCACACGTGCTGCCTCACGGAGATCGGCCGGCAGGCAGGCCAACAGCTCCTCAGGGCCGAGAGCCGGTACGCCGCCACGCCCCTCATCTCGCATGGCAATGGTGCCGCCCGTGGTGATGACGGCGATCTTGACTTTGGCCATGTGTGTATGCTCCTTGATGTCCTGGTGGGCGCTTGCGCTCAAGCGCGCGCCGCCGCCCGAACAGCCTCGTCCACAGCCAAGGAGATAACGGTTGAAACGCCGGGTTCGGACTGGCTGATGCCGTAAATGCGGTCAGATGCCTCGATGGTACCACGGTTGTGCGTGATCACAATAAATTGCGTGCGCTGGGCCAATTCCTTGAGCACGTCACAGAACCTGCCAACGTTGGTCTCATCGAGCATGGCGTCCACTTCGTCGAGGAGGCAGAAGGGGGCCGGGCTCACGCTTAAAATGGCAAAGATGAGGGCGGCCGCCGTGAGCGCCCGCTCACCTCCGCTGAGCTGAGCCACGTTCTGCAGCCGCTTGCCCGGCGGCCGAGCCACGATCTCCAGGCCGGCGTTGAGGGGATCGTCCATGTCAGTAAGCTCCAGGCGCGCCTTGCCGCCGCCGAAGAGGCGGGTGAAATAGCCTTGGAATGCTCTGTTGACCGCCTTGAAGGTGCTCAGGAACCGCTGGGTCATCAGCCGGTCGAGTTCGGCCACGACCCGTCGCAAGTCAGCCACGGCCTCCTCCAAGTCGGCACTCTGAGTGCAGAGGAAGTCATACCGTTCCTGGAGCTCACGGTATTCGGCCGGGGCTTCGGGGTTCACAGCCCCCAAGGCGCGGAGTTGGCGGCGTACCCGGCGCATCTGCTCCTCGATGCCCTCGGGCAACACGGTCACTTTGGGCAGGGTGGTGATCAACTCGTCCAAGGGCAAGACACCTTGGGCCGGCCCCTCGGCCAGATGGCTCATGTCAACAACAGGGCCCAAGTCATCTTGAATGCGCTCCCGCAGGTGCTCAAGGCGGCTTTCAGCCGCTTGCCGGGCAAGTTGGGCTCTGTGGAACGCTTCCTCAGCCTCGCGGAGCGCTTCGCGGGTGTTCTTGAGGTGCTCTTCGTGGGCCACCTCTTCATCTTCACACTGTTTGAGCTCCCGTTCCAGGGGGGCGATCTGGCGATCAAGTTCGGCCAGGTGGTGGCGAACCTGGTACTCTGATGTCTGCAGTTCCTCTGTCTGCCCATCGAGGTCCTGGCGTTCCCGGCGCAAGGAGTGCAGCCGCTGCTGCTTGGCCTCATGTTGTTGGCGCAGGCGGGCACAGGCGGCCTGCCACTCCTTGACCTGCCGGCGCAGGCCAACCATCTGTTCCTCGACGAGGGCCACGGCCGTGCGGGCCCGCTCAACAGCCTCCCGGAGGGCACCTGGATGGGCTGCTTCCACTGCCTGTTCGAGGGCCACCACGCGTTCCTCCACTTCCTGGCGAGCTGCGGCCAAGCGATGGCGTTCGGCTTCGATTTCAGCAACGCGCTGTGCGGCACTTTCCATCTCCTGCCGAAGTTGCTCCACCAGGTCATGGCGCCAGCGTTGCTCGTCCTCAAGCCGTTTGGCCTCCCGCTGTTCCAGTTCAAGCCGTTGGCGCTTGTGCGCCAGTGCCTGGTCGCACTCCTGGAGATCGCGCTGAATGGTGTCCAGCTCCTCTTGAAGGGCGTCGGCCGCTTCCCGGGCATCCTCCAGGGCCTCCAAGGCTTCGGCGTGCTCCCGTTGGGCCGCGGCCAGGCGTTCGGGCAGCTCGGCCCATTCACGGCTCTGGGCCAACAGGTTGATACCACCTCCCCCGTGCCCCACCTGCACGGGGCCATCTCGCCGGATCACTTCGCCTTGAAGGGTGACCACGTGCCACTCCCGGTGTTGGGCCACGCGAATGGCTGTGGCCCAATCCTCAACAATGAGCCAGCGGCCCAGCACGTACTCCAGGACCACCACGTCGGAGGCAGGAATGAGTTCGGCAGCACGCCCCAGAATGCCCAAGCCTGTGGGCGGTGCACGCCACGGGAGGTCCTGGAGACGATCACGGGGAAGGAAGGTCACCCGGCCCACGTTGTGCGCCTGGATCCAGCGGCGCGCTCGGTCGGCCGCGTAGAGGTCTTCAACGACCACGTGCTGGAGCACGTCACCCAACGCCGCGCTAACAGCCAGGTGGAAGCGTTCAGGCACCCGAAGGAAAATGGGCAATGGGGCCAAGAATGCCGGCAAGCTCACCCTGGCGGGCTGCTTGCAGGAGGGCACGCACGCCCTCCTGGTAGCCGGAGCCCTCGGCACGGAGACGGGCGAGCAGTTCTCGACGGGCTTCCAGCCGGCTGATCTCGTGTTCGATGTCGTGCACGGCCTGCTCACAGTGGTGTTCGGTGTTCCTGGCGGCGGCCATCAGGTCTTCCAGGTGGCCCCGCTCGGCCAACAGGCGACTGCGCTGGGCTTCAAGCTCCTGGATTTCCTCTTCCAGGAGCCGAATTTCCCCTTCGTGACGGGCCAGACGGCGGGCCAAGTCCGCTTGGGCTTTCTGGTGGTCCTGTTGTTCTCGCTCCAGTTCTTCCTGCCGACGGGCGAGGTGAACGCGCGTCTGGTCAAGTTCGGCCAAGCTGGCCACCAGGCGGGCCTGTTCCCGGCGGGCGCGCTCCAACTTCTGTCGCAATTGGCTGCGCTCTTTCTCGGCCTCACGGAGGCGAACGCGCTCGGCCGCCAGGGCAGCTTGGGCTTCCCGGTGGGCGGTCTCCAACTGCCGGCGTTCTTCTTCCAGCTCAGTGCCCCGGGCTTCTAGGGTGCGCAGCTCTTTGTGGAGGGCAGCCAGTTCTTCTTCCAATTCAGTCACTTGGCGGGCCAACAGGCGGGCGCGCTCGGCGCGGATGGCCTGTTCGCGCCGGAGGCGTTCCACCTCCCCGCGCCGGCGAGCCCGCTCCCGGCGGAGGTGGTCGAGCTGTTGGCGCACTTGGGCCAGGCGGCCGCGGAGCGCACGGGCGCGGGCCTCGGCTTGGGTCACGTCCTGCTGTGCGCGTTCGAGGGCGTGTTGGGCACGGGCCACATGTTGGCGCGCTTGGGCGATCTGCTCCAACGCCTGCCCCCATTGGTACCCGTACCACCGGCGCAGCAGGTTGTGGAGCTCCTCGGTGAGCTGGCGATGGCGTTCGGCCCTCTCGGCCTGGCGGCGAAGGCGGCGCAGGCGGGGTTCCAACTCGGCCACTATGTCGCGGGCGCGCCGGAGATTCTCCTCTGTCTCCGCCAGGCGGCGCATGGTCTCGTTGCGCTTGCCGTAATAAGCGCCCAAGCCAGCGGCATCCTCGATCATGCGGCGCCGTTCTTCGGGCCTCAACGAGAGGGCCATATCCACCAGCCCTTGCCCGATCACGGTGTAGGTCTCGGCACTCAGGCCGGCGTGGGCCAGGAGCTCTTGGATGTCCTTCAGGCGCACGCGGTTGCCGTTGAGCAAGTATTCGTTCTCGCCACTCCGGTACGCCCGCCGGCCGATGACCACCTCGGCGAAGTCCACCGGGAGCAGTCCGGCCCGGTTGTCCAAGGTGAGGAACGCCTGGGCCATGCCCATCCGAGCTCTTCGGTCCGTGCCGTTGAAGATCATGTCCTCGGTGCGCTTGGCGCGCATTCGGCTCAGGCGCTGTTCTCCCAACAGCCAGCGCACGGCGTCGGCGATGTTGCTCTTGCCGGAGCCGTTGGGCCCCACAATGGCCGTGATGCCCGGGCCGAACTCGAAGAGCGTTCGTCCGGCGAAGGTCTTGTAACCGTGAAGTTCCAAGGAGCGAATGAAGAGACGGCGGTCAGGAGAGTCCCCTTGACCGTTTTGAGACGGCTCGGTTGTCACTGTGGAGGTATCAGTACGGGTGTCGGCCACCAGGTTCTCCCATTGGGCGCGCTCATGGGGCCTGGCGCCCGCTTTGTTCCATGTCACCAAGTGGCGAAACTGGCTTGTATTGTAAGGAGTTTTGCGTTCCTGTCCAAGTTCGGCCCTCTGTCGGGCACAGCCGCGACATCGTCAGCCGCTGCCCACGGTGATCAGGATGTTGTGGTACGCGTCCAGCCGGGCACGGTCGCCGGGACCTACGAGAAGCGTGGTATCGGGGCGCACCACCAGCGCCGGACCGGTGATGACATTTCCAGGGCGCAGGCGCGCGTCCACGTAGACGGGCAGAGGCCACGTGCCCCCGGACAACGTCACCTTACGATGGCCCAGAAGCGCGGCCGAGGGGTCGATGTTGCCGGCCGGCTCACGGGGCAACAGGGGTTTGGGCACATGTCCCACTGCCCGCACGCGCACGTTGACGATCTCCACAGGGGCTCGCGAGTCGGCGTAGCCGTAGAGGCGTTCGTGTGCCCGGTGAAAGGCAGTCACCGGATCGTCTCCCCAAGAGACGGTGAGCTCGTACGACTGGCCCCGATAGCGCATGTCGAGCATGCGTTCCACGGTCACCTGGTCGGACGGGACGCCATCACGCTGCACCTCCTCGACAACACGTGCAACCAAGGGGGCAACGTAGGATTCCAGCACCTGGGGGTCAACCGGCGCCGGGAGCATGACAGTGCGGACAGCATCGCGAATGACATCGGCCACCACCATGCCCAAGGCAGAGAGGGTCGCCGCATGTCGGGGCACCAACACCTGTGGGATGCCCAGCCGACGAGCCAAGTCCGCCGCGTGAAGGCCACCGGCCCCACCAAAGGAAACGAGGGTGAAATCAGCGGGGTCGTAGCCGCGCTCCACGGAGATCAGGCGAAGCGCGCGCTCCATGTGAGCGTTCGCCACCTGGATGACGCCCAGCGCTGCCTCCACAGGGCCCAACCCCACCTGCCGGCCAAGGCGTTCCAGCGCCCTCCACGCACGGGAGTCGTCCAAGGCCATCTCCCCTCCGAGAAAATAGTCGGGCACCAGGCGCCCGAGCACGAGGTTGGCATCCGTCACCGTGGGCACGTCGCCACGACCGTAGCAGGCCGGCCCGGGATCAGCCCCGGCGCTCTCCGGTCCCACCCGCAAAGCACCTGCCACGTCCACGGAGGCTATGGAGCCCCCCCTCCGGCGCCCACGGTGTGCAGGTCGATGATGGGCACGCGCACGGGATGTCCGCCCACAGTGGCCTCGGTGGTCACGCGCACAGTACCGTCACACAGGGAGACATCTGTGGACGTTCCGCCCATGTCAAAGGTGATCAGGCGGCCGAACCCGGCTAGCCGTGCCACGTGAAAGGCGCCCACGACGCCGCCGGCTGGCCCGGAGAGCACGGAGCGCACCGCGTGACGACGGGCCTCCTCGGCGCCGATGGTTCCCCCGTTGGATTGCATGATGCGCAGCTCATCCTCCGCCAGGTTAGCTTCCAGGCGAGAGAGATATCGTTCGACGACGGGCGTGACATAGGCGTCGAGCACGGTGGTGCTGGTACGCTCGTACTCCCGGTATTCGGGCAGCACTTCGCAGGAGAGGGAGACAGCAAAGCCGGCCTGTCGCAGGCGCTCGCCCACGGCCTGCTCGTGTTCCGGCCGCAGAAAGGAGAAGAGGAAGACCACGGCCACGGCCTCGACGCCCTCGGCGCGGAGGTGTTCCACAAGGCGTTCCACCTCTGCTTCCTCCGGAGCGCGCAGAACGCGCCCCGAAGCCGTTATCCGCTCGTCTACCTCAAGCGCAAGCGCTTGGGGACCAGGGGCTCCGGCGGATCGGCGAAGAAGTCGTACAGGGCCGGTCGCTCCTGTCGGCCGATCTGGAGCACATCACGGAATCCCCGTGTGGTGACCAGGGCCGTCACTGCTCCCTTGCGCTCCAGCACCGCGTTGGTAGCCACTGTGGAGCCATGTACGATAACGCGTTGGCCGGCGGGCAGGCGAGCCAAGCCCGCCAACACGGCTACAGCCGGGTCTTGGGGCGTAGAGGGGTGTTTGAAGCTCTCCACCCGCCCGTTCTCCCGGTGAACGACGAAGTCGGTAAATGTGCCACCAACGTCCACTCCAACGCGCATTTTTCCCCCCAAGGGCCAAGATGAGCCGATTATCACACACGGAGCGCCCGGTGTCCAGTCTCACCTGCCAATTGGCCGGTAGGGCAAACGGAGTAAACCCAGTATAATGTGCACAAAGAGGCGTTCCATTCTGGGGAGGGAGGAGGCACGATCATGTCCGCCGATGACGCCATGCTGATCTTGCTGCGCGAAAGCACAGGCCGGGCCGCTCAGGACCGGTGGGCACTGCGCAGTGCTGATGTGTTGATCGGCCGCGTGATCCGACGGCGGCCGTCCACTTGCCGGACCGTCAGGTGTCCCGCCGCCACGCCAGAATTTTCCGGCAGGGCGAGGCCATGTACGTCGAGGACTTGGGAAGCAAGAACGGCACCTTTGTCAACGGTGAACCCCTGCAGCCGGGAGAGGTACGGCGACTTGCTGACGGGGATGTGCTCTCCATTGGGCTGGCCTACCGGCTCACCTTTGTGGACCGGGAGGGGACGGTGCCGGTCTTCTTCGAGCCCCACTCGCCCCCACGTCTACACGTAGACGAGGCACGCCGCGAAGTGCGCTTCGGCCACCGGGTGCTCGATCCGCCCCTCAGCCCGGCCCAGTTCGAACTCCTGCGTGTGCTCTACCGGGCGGGCGGACATCCGGTCTCACGCGAGGAGATCATCGAGGCTGTGTGGGGGGACGAGGCCACCGAAGGAGTCACCGATCAGGCCTTGGACGCCTTGGTGCACCGCCTGCGCCGCCGGCTGGCCGAGGTGGTGCCCGGCAAGGAGCTGGTCGCGACAGTGCGGGGCCATGGGTTTCGTTTGAACATGCCGTGAACGACGGTGCCAGTGGACGCTCACCGGTACAGGCCATGTTCACGAATGTAGGTTTCCACGGCCGCAGGAACCAAATAGGTGATGGAATCCCCTGCTGCTACCCGTTGGCGGATCTCCGTGCTACTCACGCCAACGGGCGGGGCTGAGACCCAGATGAGGCGCCGGCCAATACCGGGCAGGGCCAATTCGAGGGCGTTCATATCCACGTGAACGCCAGGACGCCTGACGGCCACGATCTGGCACGCGGCCAAGAGCGCGTGCGGGCGGTGCCAGGTTGGGAGTTCTCGGAGGGAGTCGGCGCCCACGATGTAGTAGAGCGCACCGGCCGTGCCCCACGTCGCGCGCAACAACTCCACGCTCTCCACAGTGTAATGTGGGCCCGGACGGTTGATGTCCACCAGGGAGAGCGTGAAGGCGGGGTGGGAAGCGATGGCCAGTTGAACCATCATAACCCGGTGGAGGGCCGGCGTGAGCTGCCGGGCGCGCTTGTGTGGCGGCTGACCTGCCGGCACGAAGACCACTTCGTCCAAGCGGAGTGCCGAGCGCACGGCTTCGGCCACAATGAGGTGGCCCACGTGGGGTGGGTCAAAGGTGCCGCCAAGCACGGCTCGGCGGCTGAGCTCTCTTTTGGCTCCGGCCGATTCGTCCCTTAGCGCCATTCAAACTCGACCTCGCCGATGCGCACGGTGTCCCCGGGCCGGACGCCAGCCGCCTGAAGGGCGTCGAGGACCCCCCGGGCGGCCAGTTGGCGTTGCAGGCGGGCCACTCCCTCGTCCAAGTCGAAGTTGGTCATGGCCACGAGGCGCTCCACTTCGGTTCCACGGACCACCCACGTGCCGTCGGGCTCCTGTTCGACCGCGAACACGCGTTCGTCCTCTTCCAGCGGGCGGTAAATTTTGGGTTGCTCCACCGAAGGCGGTGGAGGCAAGTCACCAAGGCCTTGGCCACCGCGTGGAGGAGTGCCCGCACTCCCTGACCGGTCACGGCCGAGATCGCCATCACGGGGTACCCACGCTGTTCGAGCTCGGCTTTGACCGCGGGCCACCGGTCGCGGGCCTCCGGCAGGTCCATCTTCGTGAGGACGACGATCTGGGGGCGCTCGGCCAAGGCGGGGCTGTACGCTGCCAGCTCAGCGTTGATGGCCTCGAAGTCGTCCATGGGATGAGGGGAGAGGCCATCCACCAGGTGGACGAGCAGGCGTGTGCGCTCCACGTGGCGCAAGAATTGGTCGCCCAATCCTCGTCCTTCATGGGCGCCTTCAATGAGTCCGGGAATGTCGGCCACCACGAACGGAGGATGCTCGTCCAGCTCGACCACCCCCAGATTGGGGGCAAGCGTGGTAAAGGGATAGTCGGCGATCTTGGGGCGCGCCCGGCTGATCACGCTGAGCAGGGTGCTCTTGCCGGCGTTGGGCTTGCCGATGAGGCCCACGTCGGCCAACAGCTTGAGTTCCAAGCGCAGCCACCGCGCTTCGCCCGGTTCCCCCCGTTCGGCAACGCGGGGGGCGCGGTTGGTGGGGCTCTTGAAGGCCGCGTTGCCCCGGCCACCTCGCCCACCACGGGCCACCAGCAGGGTCTGTCCCGGCTCTACCAGGTCACCGAGCACTTCGCCTGTCTCATCGTCCCGCACCACCGTGCCCGGCGGCACGTCGATGTAGATATCGTCTCCAGAGGCGCCGGTCTTGTTGTTGCCGCTCCCGTGGCGCCCGTTTGGGGCCCGGAAATGGGTGCGATGGTGCAAGTGGCTCAGGGTGTTCATCTGGGGGTTGACGCGCAGGTAGACGTGCCCCCCGCGACCGCCGCTGCCGCCGGCTGGTCCTCCTCTGGGCACGTATTTTTCGCGACGGAAGGCCACTACGCCATTGCCCCCCTTGCCACCTTGGACAAAGATTCGCGCTTCGTCGTGGAAGATGCCCTGCATGGGTGTCACATGGCTCCTTGTGCGCCCATTTTACATCGGCCGTCCAAACAGGCGCATGTGGTCGCGCACCAGCCAGGCGCTTGTCTCGAAGAAGCCGTACGTGCGACGGAATGAGCCGGTGGACAGCCGCGTTGTCTCCTCATCCTGGAGGTAGGTGAGCACTTCTTCCAGCTCCTCGATGCGGGCCAGGATTTCGCCGGGGCGACGTGGCACGGGGATGTCGGCGTAACTGCGCGGGTTGGGATACGTCACCCTCCGGCGGGGAAGGCGCGGCATCAGGGCCAAGGTCAAGTAGCTGTGGGCGAAGGAGAGCAGTTGCAGGTGGGGCAGTTGGATCTCCTCCTCGGGCAGGAGTTCGATGCCCAGCTCCTCAAGCCAGCTCCAGTCAAAAAGGATGTGACGCACCAGAGCTTCCAGTTCCGACGTGTCGGCCACTTGGCCGGTTCGCAGGCTGAGGACGAACCCCTCCCGCACGTCAGTCAAGTGAGAAAGTGCCGCGTCCAACTGCCGGCGTTGCGCTGGGGTGAGGCGCTGATCCTCGAGCAGGGCGGCCAGCAGCGCCCGCGTCGCCTCGGCAAGATGTCCCAGATACCGGTAGTCGTTCAACCATGTCTGGAACCGCATATGGCCTCCTGTCCCCTGCTTTGTGATGTGCCGTGTGGTTGTCACGTTGTGAGCTCCAATGGCTGCCTTGTAGAGAATTATACACGCTCTGTTCCACATCACAATAGGCCGAAAGGTCAAGGAAGCACGCCATTTTTCACTGCCCCGCCGTTTGGCCCCCGGGACCGGGCCAAGCAGCGTTGCGTGAATTTGTACTTTATGTTACAATCGCCCCACCACGCCCCTGGATACGGTCACACGGCCCACAGGGCCTCTGAAGTTCATCAGTCGAGGACAAAGGTATGGAGAAGCACATTCCCGATATTGTGATTCACCGCCTTCCCATTTACCTGCGCGCCTTGGAGCTGATGGCCCGCGCCGGCCATGACATCACCTCTTCCCAGGAATTAGGGGGAGCGTTTAGGTATCAGTTCAGCTCAAATTCGTAAAGATCTTTCCCATTTTGGCGAATTTGGAAAACAGGGAACCGGATATGATGTGGATTACTTGCGCCAACAGCTTCGCCAAATTCTCCACGTGGACCGCGTGTGGGATATGGCGCTGGTCGGTGCCGGGGACTTGGGACGCGCATTGGCCCACTACAAGGGGTTTGAAAACCGGGGGTTTCGCATTGCGGCTATCTTCGACGTTGACCCCCACAAGGTGGATAAGCCTTTAGCCGGCATCACCGTGAGCACACGTCCCGCATTCCAGAGCTCCTGCCGGCACGGGAAATTCGCATCGGCATCATAGCCGTCCCGGCTGAGGCTGCTCAGAGTGTGGCGGAGCTGTTGATCGAGGGCCAAGTTCAGGCCATCCTGAACTACGCCCCCATCCGGTTGAGCGTGCCGGATGAGGTATTGGTGGAATACATTGACCCGGTGATCGCCCTTCAGAGCATGACATACTATCTAGGCGCTCGCCAGATTTCCAACCCGAACCGCGTTCGCGCCGAGCCGGCCAGTCACTCCCGATAATATCCCGGCACAGGTCCCCTCATGGCACGCCCGGGCTCATGGGAGTCGGGCGTGCCAATCCGGTCAGCCGTACATTTCGGAGAGAAAGCGCTGGACGATCTCGTACTGTTCCAGCGCCCGCCAGGCCCCCGTGGCCACACAGGCAATGGCATTTTCGGCCACGTAACACGGTACGCCCGTCTCCTGGGTGAGCAACCGGTCCAAGTTGCGCAGTAGCGCACCTCCGCCGGTCAACACGATACCCCGGTCAATGATGTCGCTAATCAACTCGGGGGGGGTTTTTTCCAACACGCTGCGGGCCACTTTGACGATCTCAGCCAAGGGTTCGGCAATGGCCTCGGTGATCTCATCAGAGGTGATGGTCAACGTTTTGGGCAGGCCGGCCACTTGGTCGCGGCCCCGCACTTCCATGGTGAGCGGTTCCTCCAGGGGCATCGCGCTGCCGATCTGGATTTTTACCTGTTCGGCCGTTTGTTCGCCAATGAGGAGGTTGTACTTGCGGCGCACGTAGTTGATGATGGCCTCGTCAATTTTGAGCCCTCCCACGCGCACGCTGCTGCTCACCACGATGCCGTACACGGAGATCACCGCCGCCTCACTGGTGCCTCCGCCCACGTCCAGGACCATGTTACCCGTTGGCGTGTGAACGGGCAAGCCAGCCCCCAGGGCAGCAGCCAGCGGCTCCGGGATCAGGCGAGCTTCTCGTGCGCCCGCCCGCATGGCCGCGTCCCGCACAGCGCGGCTTTCCACGCTTGTCACTCCCACCGGAACGCTGATGGCCACCACGGGCTTGACGCGCAGCAAGGGGAATTTCCCCACGACTTTGCGGATAAAATACTGGAGCATGGTGTGGGTTACCGTGAAGTTGGCAATGACCCCATCCTTGAGCGGGCGGGTCACTTCGACGGTGTCGGGCGTGCGCCCCAGCATCTGGCGCGCGTCTTCGCCCACGGTAACGATGTGCGAATCCTTCAGGGTCACGGCCACAATGCTGGGTTCCTGCAGGACGATGCCTCGCCCGCGCATGTAGACTAGCACCGAAACCGTGCCCAAGTCAATGCCGATCTCCTTTGCCATGTTGAACACGCCTCACTTCCTGGGATTTGGGTTTCGCCCCACACGCCCCCCTTTCCCCCTCAGGAGTGCTCTGGTTTCCGGGGCACCTCAAGTGTAACACAGCCAGGTGAATCAGCAAACCCCTATCCTGGCCTACTGGGTCAGGAAATAGCCGGTGAAGATTCTCAAGACCCAAATGCCAATCACCGCCGCAAGCGTCTCCCACTGAAGGGGAAGCAAGCCCAAAAGAGCGCTGCCCCAGCTCGACGCCGTGGTGTACGGGGAGAGGAAAGGCGAAGCCGCCAGGGCCAGCCCTGGGCGCCGGCTGCGCACGGCCGCGACCAACATGACCAGGCCAATGGGCAATGATTGGGGCCACAGGGAAGCATTGAACGGCTGAGTGACTTCCACTAGGCCGGTGAGGGGCCACGGGCCAAAGAGGAACAAGGAGAGCACGAAGGCCAGACTCACAGGAGCGAAGTGTTCGATCACCCTCCGAAGGCCGCCCTGTCGGTAGTGTTCGACAAGCCAGTAGAAGGCCAACCCCATGCCGGCCTGAGGTTTAGTGAGCACCAGAAAAAGGCCCCACCGGGGGCTCAGGACAACACCCAGGTAGACCAACCAATCAACGTTGCCGTAGACGGTGGAAAAGAGCACCGGATAGGACAGGAGTATGGCCACCAACGTGATCCGTCTCGCTCCCAAGCGATAGGCCACAAAGCCCGTCACCAGAAGGCTCAGACAGAAGTTTAGCCCAAAGCCTATCCGCGTCGGGAAGACGGCCAACGGGATGAGGGGGAATGTGGTCCAAGGAGGACTGTGAAAAATCTCCACTGTGTAGGGAGACGCCCAGGAGAGCACGGCCAATGTGGCCGGGCGGTAGGTGTTCTGCCAGTCCACGCCGCCGGGGTAGAGCGCCTGGGCAACGGCAACGGTCACGCCCGCAATGGCACCCCCGAAGAGGAGCAGGGCACCTGCAACGGCCAAAGGCGAGGGTGGACGGCTGGCCACCAGTTGGGTGTAGTCCCGCGCGCTCGACATGGATCAGAAGCTGCTCACAAATTCTCGGGGCAACGAGGTGGAAATTTCTCCGCACGTCAGCCCGACGAGGCCATCGAACACAAAGCGGTGCGAACAGGATTCGCACCGCTTCTCCTTCTCCAGATGAATTCCGAGCCGGGATTCTGGACCGGCCAATGCTCACTCCGGCAACCGGGCACATCCTTCACGAGGTGGGCACAGCATATCCCCACACCATGGCCCTTTCCCTGCGCCCACGCTCCCATCATGACTCAGCAGGCGGTGTGCCGGCCGCCGGGCCGGCGCCCGGATACCGCCGCCGCCGGCGCACAATCTTGATTCGCACTTCATGACGCATGAGTGACTGGCGAATTTCAGCCAAGCTGGGCCCGCCCGGCGGTGGCCCCTCACGCAGCATCTGTTCAGCCCGCCGGCGGGCGGCTTCGGCGCGCTCCACGTCGATTTCGTCCACGTGTTCAGCCGTGTCGGCCAACACAATCACTTTGGTGGGATGCACTTCCATGAAGCCGCCACCGATGGCAAAGGGTTCCTCGACGCCGCCACTGCGCCGGATAATGAGCTCGCCGGGACGAAGCGCGGTGAGCACCGGCGTGTGGCGGGGCAGGATGCCCATCTCCCCCTCAACGCCAGGGGCAATAATCATCTCCACGTCATCTGCCTCGTAGACCTTGCGTTCAATGGTCACAATCTCCAAGCTGAGCGTGGCCGTCATGGCTCTTCCTCCGGCCCCCGCAGGCTACTCACTGTTCACCGCGCAACTGGCGCGCTTTCTCCACGGCCTCGTCAATGGTGCCCACCATGTAGAAGGCCTGCTCGGGCAAGTCGTCGTGTTTGCCCTCCAGAATCTCCTTGAAACCACGCACCGTTTCGGAGAGGGGCACGTAGACGCCTGGCCGGCCCGTGAACACTTCGGCCACCTTGAAGGGCTGGGTCAAGAAGCGCTGGATCTTGCGCGCGCGGGCCACGGTAAGCCGGTCCTCCTCGCTCAGCTCCTCGACGCCCAAGATGGCAATCACGTCGGAGAGGTCCTTGTATCGCTGAAGGGTGCGCTGCACTTCGCGTGCTACGTTGTAATGGTCCTCACCCACGATCTGCGGGTCGAGAATGCGGCTGGTGGAGGCCAGAGGGTCAATAGCCGGGTAGAGCCCCTGCTCGGCCAAGGAACGCTCCAGCGAGATGGTGGCGTCCAAGTGGGCAAAGGTGACTACCGGGGCTGGATCGGAATAGTCATCGGCCGGCACGTAGACTGCCTGGAGGGACGTAATAGAGCCCTTCTTGGTGGAGGTGATGCGCTCCTGGAGCTCTCCCATCTCGGTGCCCAAGGTGGGCTGGTACCCCACAGCACTGGGCATACGGCCCAACAGAGCCGAGACCTCAGAACCACTCATCACGAAGCGGAAGATGTTATCAATGAAGACGAGCACATCGCGCCCCTCGTCGCGGAAGTATTCGGCCATAGTTAGGCCCGTCAACCCCACGCGCAGGCGCACGCCCGGCGGTTCGTTCATCTGGCCGAAGACCAAGGCCACTTGGTTGAGCACGCCGGAGTCCTTGAGCTCATGCCAGAGGTCATTGCCCTCGCGGCTGCGCTCGCCGATGCCGATAAAGACGGAGAAGCCCTGGTGCACCTTGCCGATGGTGTCAATCAATTCGGTGATAATGACGGTTTTGCCCACGCCGGCGCCGCCGAAAATGCCCGTCTTGCCTCCCTTGGTGAAGGGGGCAATCAGGTCAATGACTTTGATGCCCGTCTCCAGGATCTCTGTGGAGGTGGCCTGCTCCTCGAACGATGGTGCAGGGCGGTGGATGGGCCAGTAGTCATCGGCTTCTACCGGTCCCAAGTTATCGATGGGCTCACCCAGGACATTGAACAATCGTCCCAGCGTGCCTCGTCCTACAGGCACCCGGATGGGCGCGCCGGTGTCGTGGGCCTCAACGCCGCGCCGCAGGCCGTCGGTCGCGCCCATGGCGACACAACGCACCCGTTCGTTGCCCAAGTGCTGTTGGACTTCAACGACCAGCTTCTCCCCGTCCTCCTTGAAAATTTCGATGGCGTTGTAGAGCTCGGGCAACTGGCCGGGGGGGAAATTCCACGTCCACAACAGGCCCCGTGATTTGGATAACTTTGCCAACACCTCGTTCGGCCATGCTTGTCAACTCCTTGGTCCACTGGTTTTTCACGTTCGTCGTTTAGGCGTGTTGGATTCCCTCCGCGCCCCGGCAGCGTCTTCTGGTGAGGGATGCCCACCACAGATGGTCAGATCAGGTCAAAACGCCGCACGTGGTCAGTGGCTTATTCTCGCTCCGTGGCCTGCCGAAGGGCCTCCACGCCACCGGCGATGTCCAGAATCTCCTTCGTGATGGCCTCTTGGCGGGCCTTGTTGTACGTGAGGGTGAGGTCCTCCACCAGTTGTTCGGCGTTCTCAGTGGCATTGCGCATCGCCACCATCCGGGCCGAGTGCTCGGAGGCATGGGATTCGAGCACCGCCTGGTAGACCTGTAACTCGACCATGGACGGCAACAACTGGTTGAGCACCACGGCCGGACTGGGCTCAATCAGGTAATCGGCCGGCAGGCGGGCGTCAGTGTCGGGTTGAATGGGCAAGAGTTGGCGCACAACCGGCCGTTGGGTCATGGTGTTCACGAAATCAGTGTAACAGATGAACACCTGGTCGAAGGTGCCATCCAAGAAGGCGTCGATGGCCAGCCGCGCAATGGGGGAGATGTCGGTAACGCGCAGAGCATCGGGCGGCCTGGGGAATTCGGCGTAGATGGGTGGGCCATGACGCCACATGAAATCCCGCCCCTTGCGCCCAACGGTGATGAGTTGGACAGGAGCAGGAGCGTTGTCAATGAAGCGGAAGGCCGTGCGCAGAATGTTGGAGATGAGCGGTCCGGCCAGACCCCGGTCAGGTGTGAGGAGAATCAGCCCTACCTGGTTCACGGGAGGTTGCTGCAGGAGCGGGTGGGGAAGCTCGCCTCCGGCCGGCTGCGCGGCAATGTACCCCAACACCTCGCGGGCCTTCTCCGCAAAGGGGCGCGAGGCCAAGGTGCGTTCCTGAGCCCGCCGCATCTTGGAAGCTGAGACTGCTTCCATCGCACGGGTCACTTGTCCGATGTTCTTCACGCTCTTGATACGGCGCTTAATTTCCCGAACCGTGGACACGGGCAACTCCTTCGATTACCCGATGGCTGCTGTCTGCTTGAACTCCTCAATGGCCTTGCGCAGCACTTGGACAGCCTCATCCGTCAAGTCCCCCGTCTCCTCAATGATCTGCTCAAATTGGGGGTAGTTGGCGTCCAAGTAGCGGTAAAACTCCTGCTCCCACTGCTGCACATTGTCCACAGGCACATCATCGAGATAACCGTTGGTGCCAGCGTAGATGACGGCCACCTGACGATAGAGGGGAACTGGCTGGTATTGGGGTTGCTTGAGGATCTCCTGGAGACGCTGGCCCCGTTCAATCTGTTTCCGGGTGGCCTCGTCCAAGTCGGAGCCGAACTGAGCGAAGGCAGCCAGCTCGCGGAACTGGGCGAGCTCCAAGCGCAGCCGGCCAGCGACCTTCTTCATGGCCCGCGTTTGGGCCGCGCTGCCCACACGGCTCACGCTGAGGCCCACGTTGACGGCCGGGCGAATGCCCGCGTAGAAGAGGTCACTCTCCAGGTAGATCTGGCCGTCAGTAATGGAGATCACGTTGGTGGGGATGTAGGCCGACACGTCGCCCAGGAGCGTCTCGATAATGGGCAGAGCAGTGAGCGAGCCTCCGCCGTACTCATCGGACAGCTTGGCCGCCCGCTCCAACAGGCGACTGTGCAGGTAGAAGACATCACCAGGATAGGCCTCACGTCCCGGCGGGCGACGCAGGAGCAATGAAACCTTGTCGATACGCCCAAGCGTGTTTGCTCAAGTCATCGTAGACAATGAGGGCCTCGTTGACATGCCTGCCGTTGAGCATCACCCCATTCTCCATGACCTCCTCGCCCATGGCACATCCGGCGTAGGGGGCGATGTACTGCATGGGGGCGGGGTCAGAAGCCGAGGCCACCACCACAATGGTGTACTCCATGGCACCGTACTTCTCGAGGGTGCTCACCAGTTGGGCAATGGCGGCTCGCTTCTGGCCAATGGCCACGTAAATACAGATCAAGTCTTTGCCCTTCTGGTTGATGATTGTGTCCAATGCCAGGGCCGTTTTGCCCGTCTGACGGTCACCGATGATCAGTTCCCGCTGGCCGCGGCCAATTGGGATCATGGAGTCAATGGCCTTGATGCCGGTCTGCACAGGTGAATTCACCGATTGGCGCACCACCACGTTGGGCGCAATGCGCTCAATGGGGCGATAGGTGTCGGCCTGAATGGGCCCCTTGCCGTCAATGGGCCTGCCGAGGGCGTCCACCACACGGCCTAGGAGGGATTGGCCCACGGGCACAGAAATGATACGTCCTGTGGAGCGAACTTGGTCACCTTCTTCGATCTTCAGGTAATCCCCGAGGATAATGACGCCGACGGTGTCCTCTTCCAAGTTGAAGGCGATACCGTAAATGGGGTCCGCGTGGTTCACGGTGGCCGGGAACTCGACGAGCTCCTGGGCCATGACGCCCGAGAGCCCGGAAGTGCGGGCAATGCCGTCGCCCACCTCAATGACCTCGCCGACGTTCACATCCTCGACGGGGGCCTCAAAGGCCTCAACCTGCTGGCGCAGGAAGGCCGTGATTTCGTCTACCCGCAATGCTGCCATCGGCTTTTGCCTCCTTCTCGCTCCCACGGACAGCCGCCGGTTGTCCCATCACGAGAGCCAAGCCGGCAGCGTGTTTTCAGCCGTGGGGCCTCTTCATTATCCACCGAGCAAGCGCTCTCGCATGGCGTTGAAACGGCCGGCTATCGTACCATCAATGACACGATCCCCGACGCGCACCCGCACGCCGCCGATGACCGAGGGGTCAACAGTGTACTCGAAGAGCAGGCTGTCGCCGAATTGCTTGACGAGTTCAGCTTCGAGGGCGGCGCGGTCCTCGGCGGAGAGGGGCACGGCCGTGGTGATCTCGGCTGTGCGCAGGGCCGCGCCGGCACCTTCGAGCACCCCTTCCAGCTCAGCCAACACGTCATCGAGGAACTTGAGGTCATGCTCGCGGACCAACAAGCGCACGAAGTTGTGCACTTCGGGCCTAGCCTCACGCGGCAGGATGTGGGCCAACAGGGATTCCTTGGCCGCAGGAGACGTGCCGGGATCATCCAATCGGGGCAACAGGTCGGGCTGCTGGTGAAGGGCCCGCTGCACATGCTGGAGGCCGGCCAGCCATTCCTCGAGCGCGGTTTTCAACACAGCTTGGGCGTAGAGCTTCGCTTCCTTTTGTGCGCTCACCGTGATTCACCTACCTCTGCGAGGAATTGCCGGATGAGCTGACGGTGTTCAGCCTCGCTCAGGGCGTGGCCGATGACCTTTTGGGCAATTTCAAGGGAGAGTTGGGCCACCTCTTCCCTGAGTTGTGCCATGGCCTGCTGTCGCTCGTAAGCGATTTCCTCTTCAGCACGGGCGATCAACTGGCGGGCCTGTTCACGGGCTTCGGCCAGAATCTCCTCCTTCTGGCGCTCAGCAGCCTCTCGAGCCCGCTCGATGATCTGTTGTGCCTCCCGGCGCGCCTTGGCGAGCTCGTCCTCATACGCCTTCTGACTCTGAACCACCTCTTGGCGCGCCCGTTCGGCAGCTTCCAAGCTCTCACGGATGCGCTCCCGTCGCTGCTCGAGCATGTTCAAAATCGGCCTGTAGAGGAACATGCGCAACAGGACCAGGAGCACAACGAAGTTGACAATCTGGGCAAGAAGGAATCCCGCATTAAATCCCAAGGCTTCCAAGGCCTGCCTCCTTCACCTCATGGTCTTGGTTCTCGGGCACGCACCACAAACACGGCGCCGCCCCCACTCGTCCTTAGACGAACTTGAGCACCAGCGCCACCACCAGCGCGTAGATGGCAATGGCCTCGGCAAAGGCAATGCCCAAGATCATGTTCGTGCGGATTTCAGGGGCTGCTTCGGGGTTGCGGCCAATTGCCTGGAGCGCCCCCATCACCAGCAGGCCTACTCCAATGCCGGGACCAATCGCACCCAGACCGATAGCCAACCCAGCGGACAGGAATTGCAGGTCCATCAGCTCCCTCCTCTGCTTTTTTCATGTGATTTCAGGTAGTATGTCCTATGTCCAACGGGTGTTTCCCCCGAGGGGTTCACAAACTCTTCTCTTCTTAATTAGTGGTGATCATCGTGAGCCACCACGGCGTTGGCCAGGAAGGCCAACGTGAGTACGGCGAAGATGAACGCCTGAATAAGGCCCACGAAGAGTTCCAGCCCGTAGAAGGGCACAGGCACCAGCCAGGGCAGCAAGAACGCCATAATGAAGAGGAGCACCTGGCCGGCGAAGATGTTCCCAAAGAGACGGAAGGAGAAGGAAATGATTTTGGCGAATTCGGAGATAGTCTCAATGAGCCCCACGACGAAACCCATCGCCCCGCCCTTCAGGTTGATGAACTTGGTGAAGTAGCCCATCCCCAAGGCTTGAATGCCGTAATATTGCACCATGGCCATGGAGATAAGCGCCAAGGCCAGCGTGAAATTCAGGTCCGTGGCCGAAGCCCGCAAGAAGGGGACTAACACGCCCAGAGGACGGCCGTCTTCAGTGGTGGGGAACCCCTCCTCCTTCCCCTCCTTGCCCGCCTCTTCTGCTGCACCCTCGCCGGACTTTTCCGCTTCACCTCCCATCATCTCGCCGCCCTTCTCCCCAGCGTATTCGAGCTTCACCCCTTGAGCTGTAAGTGCGTAGAGAGGCCCTACCTTGGCCAACACAAACCCCTTGCTGCCATGAGGGGGCTCCACGACGCCGATGCTGTCCACACCGGGCACCAGTTCCCACCAGTTGGCCACTAACACCAACAGGAAAATCGTCATGACCAGGGGGAACCACTGCCGAGCCCGATCACCGGCGATGTCCTCCGTCAGGCCATAGAACCCCTCAATGACCCACTCAGCGAAATTCTGCAGGCCATCGGGGATCTCCTTCATGTTGCGCGTGGCCAAGAAGGCCAAGATGAGCAACGTGATGTCGGCCAACAGCGTGTGCAGAAGCGTGTTGGGCACGCGAACCCCCAGAATGGGCACCATTTCGGCCGGCAATTGGATGCCGGGCAACGCAGCCGGGGCCACCAGTTTGCCGACCACAATGGCCCCCAAGACGAGCACAACGCCTGCCACCACCTTCGGGTTCAGCACTCGGCTCACCGGGACGTCCTCCTCAACGGGTTGTCGACGGCAGCCCACCTTGCCGCTGCCGTGCACACAAGCTGGATTTGCGGGGAACAGACACACACAACCACAAGCACGCAGGATGACCTTCGTGCAGGCGGGGCGCATTATAACATAAGGTGCCCCAGGTGGCAAGTTCTACTTTTCACAAACAGGGCTCGAGCAGATGGGAGGGCATTCTGGATTTGCGCGACGGCGAAATACCAGTAGAATCTGGACGTGTATCTTCGTGTGGAGGGATGCCGGAGCTTGGTTGAACGGGGCGCACTCGAAATGCGCTGTGGCCATTGCGGCCACCGGGGGTTCGAATCCCTCTCCCTCCGCCTTGGGCGGGGCAAAGTGCCCCGCCCTTTTTCCTGGCAGTGGGGTGATGAAGGCATTTCTTATTGTCAATCCAGTGGCCGGCTCCACAGCCGAGCAGCGTGAGGAGCTGAGGGCCGCTGCCGGATATTTGGCAGAGCAGGGGTGGACCATTACGTGGCGTGAGACCACGCCAACCCGATCGGCCACAGTTTTGGCCCGTGAAGCCGTTCAAGCCGGCGCGGATGTGGTGGTGGCGGCCGGGGGCGACGGAACAATCAACGAGGCCATCCAGCCACTGGTGGGCACCCCGGTACGCTTCGGCGTGCTGCCCGTGGGCACGGCAAATCTGTGGAGCATTGAAATCGGAGTCGCAACCGCGCCTGTGCTCTTTCACCAGAATCTCAAGCGGGCTGCTGAGGTGTTGGTGCATGGGGAGACAGTGGCTGTGGACACGGGCTTAGCGGGTTCACGATACTTTCTACTGTTAGCCGGTGTGGGCTTCGACGCGTTAATCACCCGCTTGGTGGACCGCCCCATTAAGGAACGCTTGGGGGGCTTGGCCTACGTGTGGCGCGCGATCCAAGAGCTTCCCCGCTATCACGGCAGCGTGGCCCGCTTGGTGATCGACGGCACAGTCTACGAACGGCGAGTGGTGTTGGTCACAGTGAGTAACACCAAGCTCTACGCCGGCCTGCCCTTGGCCCCAGACGCCTCGTTTGTGGACGGGAAATTCAACATCACAGTTCTGGAAGGGCGTGGGTGGTTCAGCCTTTTAGTCGCCCTCATTCCGGTTGTGGTGGGGTGGCGCGTGCGCCCGCCGACGATCCACCGCTGCGTGGGCAGCACGGTGGAGATCACTGCATCTCATCCCTTGCCCGTGCAGGTGGACGGGGAACCTGCTGGTGAGACGCCCATGAGCTTCCGCGTGGTGCCGGCCAGCCTCCGTGCCATCGTTCCTCCTGAGACGGCCGCCCGCCTTCGCGCCCAACGGACCACTTTGGGAGGTGAACTCGAGTGAGTGTGGTGCGCGCCGTTCTCCACCCTGTGTACGCCATGCTCGTCTTCACAGTGTTGGCCCTGTTGGCCGAGTTCACAGGGGCCAATGAGGTGGTGATCTTTGCCCTCAGTGTGCTCGGCATTGTGCCCCTAGCCAAGCTGATCGGGGACGCCACGGAGGAGTTGGCTGTGCACACGGGGCCACGGATAGGGGGCTTGCTCAACGCCACGTTGGGAAACGCGGCTGAACTCATCATTACCGTGGTGGCCATTCGTGCCGGCCTGCTGGAGTTGGTCAAGGCCTCCATCACCGGTTCCATTCTGGGCAACCTGTTGCTCATCATGGGGGGAGCCATCGTGTTAGGCGGGCTGAAACATGGCGTCCAACGCTTCGACCGCACGCACGCAGGCTTGGCCGCCTCCCAGATGACCTTGGCCATCATCGCCTTGGCCATTCCTTCCCTCTTCGCCCAAGCCATTGAGCCCGATCACGAGGCCGTCCAGTGGCTGAGCGTTGGCGTGGCCATCATTATGTTAGCCGTGTACGCGCTCAACCTCCTCTATTCGCTTCACCCCGCCTCCTCAAGCGCACAGGCCCACGGCACAGGTGAAGGGGATGCCGAGCGTGCCCGTTGGAGCGTGCGCACGGCATTGGTGGTGCTGGCGCTGGCCACGGCTTTGATCGCCTGGCTGAGCGAGATCTTAGTGGGCGTGGTAGAACACACGGTAAGCACACTGGGCATCTCGGAGTTCTTCATCGGGATTATCATCATCCCCTTGGTGGGCAACGCGGCTGAACATGTGGTGGCCATCACCGTGGCCCGAGAGAATCAAATGGAGTTGAGCATGTCCATCTCGTTGGGGTCTTCCACCCAAATCGCCCTCCTGGTGGCCCCGCTGCTCGTGCTCCTGAGCCTTGTCCTGGGCCCAGAGCCTTTGGTGTTATCTTTCACCCCTTCGAGTTAGCTGCCTTGGGCGCGGCCACGCTTATCGCCTCGCTCATCGCTCAGGACGGAGAAAGCAATTGGGTGGAAGGTGTTCAGCTTCTCGGGGTGTACCTCATTATCGCCATCGCCTTCTTCTTTCTGCCAGCCTAACCCTCGCCTCGTGCATCCTGCTCCCACAACGACGCGCCATGGAGAGTCCCGCCCGCCCTGTGACCTTCTTCTTACTCGTTCCCGGGAAGCAGGGCCCTAAACAGGCTAGGGAAGCCAGGCCAAATGTCAGGTGCCCTCTGGTCTTGGGCGATGAAACGGGAAAGTTGGTTGTTGAGTTGGGTGAGCATCTCCTCCCAAGAGGAGAGCTGAGTAGCCAAGGGCGTTTGGGCCAGCGGAATGCTGACGGGAATTTCCATGCTGATGGGCACCTTGGCGTAGACGGGGATCTGGCGGTCGATCTTGACGGGCACAGTGAGGCTGATGGGAATTTCGGCTTGAATGGGCACCTCGATGCTCTGAGCGCCCGCCGGCCCTAGACTAAAGGCGAGCTCCAAGTTAGCGTTCAGGGGGATCACAGTCGCAATGGGCACCACCAACTCCTCACGGAAAGGCACTGTGACCGCGATCTCCAGCTCCTCGCTGATGGGCACCGTCATGGAGATCGTGCTTGTCGCCAGATCATCAAGCTGCCTGGCCGCCATGCCCAATGACTGCACGGCGACCTTCCCCCCTTCGGCCAGCCCTTGCTGCAAGCGCTGGGCCACAACAATGATCAGGATATTCGTGCTCAGGGAGAGGAAAACCAAAATTGTGAGAAAGGTGAGGTACACCTTTGCCTTTCGGCTCATGGAGAACTCCTGGGACAAGACGGGAGGTCACCGGATGCCGGCCAACACGTCGTCCAAGTACCGGCGCAATGCCGGCAGCGACTGCACGCCCACAATGCGTTGAACCGGGCGCCCATCCCGAAAGATGATCAGCGTAGGAATCCCCTGAATGCCAAACCGGGCCGGTGTGCGGGGGTTCTGGTCCACGTTCAGCTTGCCCACGCGCACACGGCCGGCGTACTCGCGAGCCAACGCGTCCACAGCCGGCGCGATCATGTGGCACGGCCCACACCAATCGGCCCAGAAGTCCACCAACGCCACGCCCGAGCGCACGAAGTCAGCAAACGTGGCATCGGTCACCGGCACCGGCCGGGCCAGGGAACGGTCGGTCGAAGGCACATGGGGCTGACGCATCGCCTCTGTCCCGTCCAGGGGAACGGCCGGGCCAGTGGGCAGGTGCTCGGGACGATGGGAGTGCTCTCCTACCAAGTAGGTCACCCACCTGCGCAACACGTTTTCAGGTGGAGTTCCTTCACCTCTGGCCAGCACCTCTCCATCCTTAACAAGCAAGAGTGTGGGCACACGCTGAATGCCCTCGCGCTTGGCGGCTTCCGGGGCATCCTCAACGTTGAGTTTCACGACGAGAAGCCGACCCGCGTGTTCACGGGCCAACTGATTGAGCAGGGGGTCCAGCTTCTCGCACGGCGGGCAGTCACGCCGCCAAAAGACAGCCACCACCGGCAGGGGAGCACGGCGAACCACCCGCTCGTATGCCGCCTCATTGGCGTGAATGGGCGCATCCAACAGGGCCATTAGTCTTCCTCCAAGGACTTCAAAGCGTCTTGGACATCCTGGCGGGTAATCTTGCCCACCCACACCTCCTGGATCGTGTCATCAGCACCCACCAGCCACGTGGTAGGTATACCCAACAGGCGATAGATGGGCACAGCATCGTCCTGTGGAAAAATGTAGACAGGATACGTAATGCCGATCTCGGCCACAAAATCTGAAACCAACTCAGGTGGTTCATCCAAATCCAAACCGATGACGAGCAGGCCTGATTGATAAAGCGCTTCTAGCTCCGGCATCTCCTCCTTACAAGGAGGACACCACGTGGCCCAAAAGTTCACAAGCCGCACCTGCCCGGCACCCACGCCGGACAATGCCACCTCTTCACCATCCTCCAGCCGAACAACGGTTGCCGAGGGAACCGGAGTACCTACCAAGGGGTGCTTGGGCTCGTTCTCCTGCACTTGTGTTGGCGGCTCGGTCCGGCCGATCAGTGTGAGCGGCGACGAGATCCACGCCGCACACCCGGCCAACATCACCCCTGTCCCGAACAACATCCACGCCATCACCCACAGTTTGGTTATCGATACGGATGGCCATGGCCAGAGGTTGCGCATGGTCTTCTCACCCAGTTTTCACAGAAGATCACAATCACCCTGAGGACGCCACTCAGGGCGAATACGTTCCCACACACTGCTCACAGGAGCTCCTAGCATACCGCTTGGGGCGCGAGGCGGTGTACAGATTGTACGCTGCTCAGCAAGAGGAGCAAACCGCGTGGTCATGGCTGCTCGACACTGCTCAGAGCCAATCCGCGTGCGATGGACACTTGGCATCCGGACTAATGACATTGAGTGTCAAGTACGGAAGTACCCTTGTCCTCTCCCCTCTTCTCAAGTAGAATAGGACCAAGCTCACCGGACAGCGGGTGGTAACCTACTTTTTTTGAACCACACGGCAAGCACGTGCGACTATATAAGTGACGCACAATGAGCGAAGAGCACCTCATTTGCCGTGTGGCCACCGGAGATCGGAGCGCATTTGCCGACCTGTACGCGGCTCTAAGTCCGGCTGTGTACACGTACTTGCTCCGCCTGGTTGGCAACACCGGAACGGCCGAGGACCTGTTGCAAGAAGTCTTCCTTGCTGTTTGGCAGGAGGCAGCTCGATTTCGAGGTGCCTCTAGCGTGAAAACGTGGGTGTTCCGTATTGCCCACAACAAGGCAGTTTCCTGGCTCCGGCAACAGCGTCCCACCGTGCCGTTAAGCCCAACCCTCTCGTCCGAGCACGATGTTGAAGAGTGGGGGATGAGCGCTTGGAACATCGCACGCTTAGGCGAAGCGCTCGAACACCTGCCGCCCCACCAGCGTGCGGTGATTGAGCTCGTCTTCGGCCAGGAACTCTCCTACGCCGAGGTCGCCACTGTGTTGGGGTGCCCTGTGGGCACAGTGAAGAGCCGAGTAAGCTATGCCCTGCGCCTGCTGCGCCACCTGTTGCGCGATGTGGCCACTGAGGACCAAAGATAGCGCCGGAGAAAGTGTACAGTGGACATTACTCGAGCAACAGACAACGGAGCTTCTCCCCAGAACCAGGGTGTACGGGCGTTGTTCCCTTGGTACGTGAACGGCACGCTCAACGAGGACGAGCGGGCAGTGGTGGACGCTTGGCTGGCTCGCCACCCTCACGCACGAGCCGAGGTGGACGCCTTGCGCCACCTGCACCGCGCCATGCGCGCCCGCCCACCCCATAGACCACCGGACCACGTGTGGGCTCGCATCCAAGCCCACCTTCCGACGGCACTCAGGCCCTGGCCCCGGTGGCTGACGTGGGCGTGGAGCGCTCTGTTCACGCTCCTGTTTGCCCTCTTCCTGTGGGCTACTTTCCAGCCCGGTATCGTGTTGCGCTGGTACGTTCACTCTTCAAACCCCACACAAGCCCGTGTATGGCGTGTGTCCGAAGACGGGCACGCCCGTCTCCTCGCCTCTCTCTCCCTTTCGCCTGACTGGCGACAAGGCACCTTCGTGGATCCCTTCGTGCGCCCAGGCCGCACCTACGTCTACCGTGTTGAGTTCATAGACCAAGCCGGCCATGTCGTCTGGGAGCAGACAGTGGCCGAACGGGCTGATCGTATTTGGGGATATCAAACGATCATCGTAGTAGTGAGCCTTATTAGTGGGTGGATAATCACACGGTGGATAATTATCTGGCAACGCCTGCCCATGTGGCCACTTCTCTCCTGAGCTCTTCTTGCGAGCAATATGCTTGCAGATTTCATCTGTAAAGCCATTGATGTTAGCAAAGATGAAGGGAGGAGTTATCATGAATATTATAAAAGCAATTATGGTATCAATCCTTATAAGTGTTCTGTGGCTTTTGCAATTGCAACCTGCCTACGCTCAAGATCCTGTCGTAGACAACGTCTTCACCAGGCCCTTCGCTATCAACGCCCTCACGCTCTCTCCCAGCTCAGTGTACCCAGGTCAAACGAGCACCATTTCCGTTGAATACACATTGAGCAACAAGACTGGGTAGCCGTCTGCATCTACGTGCCCACTGGATTGTCAGGTAACTACACGTTGGAAAATCCAACGTCGGGATGTGCTAGGAACCACAACGGCTGTCCTGACGAGGCCGGCTATGAAGACACCCAATTTTACAGGAATGATTTTGCTCCGTTCGGCGGCACATTCACGTTCAGCGTTGATCTCAGTCCATGGTGCTCCCCAAGGTACTCCTTAAGCACACTGGGGTAGTCCACGAAGGCAGCGACTGTACAACTGCATCGGATCCACATCATGTGTCACACGCTCCTCAACAGGCGGGGGACTATAGCGGTGCTCCCCGGAACCATCACGAGCCCCATGCGGACAGCAGCGGAAGTTGTGGTGGCAATACACCTTGTTACACAGCGCTCACGGATCCTACAAGAGGAGCGCGCTGGTCTATCGGTGGCTGATGGCGCAGCCGATGTGTGTAACTGGGCGATTTCAGCAGCACATCATCCTCAATCGGAAGAAATGGCACAGTGGAAGGCTTAACTCCCTAGGCAGCAAAAATAGGAACTGTGACTGTATCCAGTGGGAATGTGACCATCCGTGGCACCACCATTAACGGAGGAGGGAGTATCGCGATCACCAACAACGGCTCAGGAACGGTGACTGCCTACGCCAACAATTTCGAAAACTTTTCCACCCCTCTAGGAGGAACGGGAACAGTTACAGCACCATACAATTGGTGGGGACAATACACTTCCCAGCCAAGCGGCGTCTCAACGGCTGATTGGGACAAACGCCTCGGCGCTCCTGTTGTGTCTTGGGGGGAAGGGGCTTTAGGTGCTGCCGCTCTAGAGCCTCAACCCGGAAGCACCGGCACCGGCATTATTGTCAGCCACGGAAACGCAGCCATCCCCTTTGATCAAGGTGTCTTCCCCTACTCATCCCAAGTCTGTTCCGACTACTATGACTTCTTCGTGCTCAATGGCTCAGGAGATTGGAAAGTCACTGTCCCTGTTGATGCCATCGACGCCTGTGACGTCCCGTTGACCAACGTCAAGCTCTTCGTGTTTGCCACGCTCGACAATACCCCCAATTTTGCCACATGTGCAGCCGGACCATCGCCTGACGCCAATCCGGCTTGCTGGGATAGCGTCGGCGATGTTGGTGGTGAATCCATATCCAGCGATTTTAGTACCCGCACGCTGATTTGGACCACCGCCTCTCCTGCCGAGCTTAACGGCACGCCGATCGTCGCAGGAACAACAGGTGGTGCGGATCCGACAGCCGTAACATTAGAGAGCTTCAGCGGCGTCATTTTCACTCCCACCAACCGCCTTGTGACCTTGGCCGCCGGCCTTCTGGGCGTGGCCATTATTGGACTGACAGCCATTACCGCGCGAGCGGCACGCCGCCAGTGACCTCCACACAGGACGACCGAGCACCAAGGGGGCGTGGCCAAGGCCACGCCCCCTTGGCATGTGCCTTCTGGCCGAGATGTCTCACACTCCCTACAATTTTTGTCCCTCCCCCATCATCCGGTATAATCACGCCTGTCCGCCACATCCGACCACCTGACATTTCGCAACTCCTGTACGACCGTGCCATGAGGAGGAACACGCATGTTCAAACTCGTTGCCATCTACCGCATTCCGGCCGACCAAGCCGCCTTCGACGAACACTACTTCACCGTTCACGCTCCCCTGATGGCCAAGGTGCCCGGTTACGAGCGCATCGAGGTGAGCAAAGTCATGCGCACCTTGCTCGGGGAGCCGCACTACTACCTCATGTTTGAAATGTGGTTCTCGGACGAGGAACGTCTACAGGCAGCCCTCCGTTCAGAGGAGAACCGGGCCGCGGGCAAGGACCTTATGGGCTTTGCCGGCGATCTCGTGACCGTCTTCACCGCCCGCGTCGTGGAAGGGGAGAGACCATGAAGGCCGTGCTGGTAGCGGTGATGGTCGCGGCCGGCTCGTGGATGGGCCAGTTCCTGCGCACCGCCGCCTCCGTGCCCGACGAGCCACCCCCGCGCCCGCGCCTGACGCCGGTTCACGTCCTGCCACCCCTGACGGCTGGCCTCGTCATCGGTTACGTGCGCCGCCTCTCCCCCCGTGGCGACCGTGCTCCTGAGCTTCAACGTGGCCGTGCTCTACAGCTTCATTGTGGGCACAGAGGCCCAGCGGCAGTGGATGCGCGAGGCACAACGCGGGTGATGTCCGCGCGCCGGGGAGCCCATCGGCCCCTGCCCTGCGCACGCGGGTGCCCTGCGGCGAGGCGAAAGGAACGCCACGGCTCCCTCCGCGTTCATGGTTGGCCACCCACATGGGGGCGTGGCGTTCAAGGCGTCTTCTACCTAAATCATATAGTGAGTGGCATGAGTCACCTGGTGAGATCGTTTGAGCCATACGGAGGAGCACCATGTACGAGCACATTATCGTCGAACGCCCCCGTCCTGGCGTGGGGCTTCTTCGCCTAAACCGCCCCAAGCGCCTCAACGCCCTCAACCAAGCCACCATGCGCGAGTTGGCCGCCGCGCTCACCGAGTTCGCTCAAGACGACGACGTGCGCGCCGTGGTGATCACGGGCAACGAGCGTGCCTTTGCAGCCGGCGCCGACGTGAACGAAATGCTGGGCAAAGACGCCGTGGACATGCTTCAGAGTTACCGCTTCAAGCAGTGGGACGTGGTGCGCACCTTCCCCAAGCCGCTCATCGCCGCGGTGAGCGGATGGTGCTTTGGGAGGGGGCAATGAGCTGGCCATGAGTTGCGATATGATTGTGGCCAGCGAGACGGCCCGCTTCGGCCAACCGGAAATCAACTTGGCCATTATGCCCGGCGCCGGCGGCACTCAGCGCCTCACCCGCGCGGTGGGCAAAGCCTTGGCCATGGAGATGGTCCTGGCAAGCCGCTTCCTCACCGCCGAAGAAGCCCTGAAGCACGGCTTGGTCAACCAGGTTGTGCCCCCGGAGCTCTACCTGGAGAAGGCCCTTGACCTGGCCGAACAGGTGGCCACCAAAGCGCCGTTGGCCCTCCAACTGGCCAAGGAAGCTGTCCTCAAGGCCTTCGAGCTCCCCTTGAGCGAGGGCCTGGAATACGAGCGCAAACACTTCTACCTGCTCTTCAGCTCCCAGGACAAGGAGGAGGGCATCTCCGCGTTCCTGGAGAAGCGCCGGCCAGAGTTCACGGGCCGGTGAAGAAGACAAGCAACTCCAACAACCGGCAACCGAGGAGGCACCCATGGCTTATGAGACTCTTCTCTACGCCAAAGAGGACGGCGTGTTGACCATCACCCTCAACCGGCCCGACAAGCTCAACGCGGCCAATGACACCATGTTGAACGAGCTCCAAGAGGCCTTCAAGCAGGCTGGCCGGGATGAAGAGGTGCGCGCCGTGATCCTGACGGGCGCCGGCCGGGGATTCTGCGCCGGCCAGGACCTGGCCAGCGTCGAGGAACGGCTCCACGGAGGAGGCCGCATGGACTACGGTGCCCACTTGCGCCACACGTACAACCCACTCATCCTGCGCATCCGCCGGCTGCCCAAGCCGGTCATCGCGGCCGTAAACGGCGTGGCTGCCGGTGCCGGCATGAGCTTGGTCATGGCCTGCGACTTGCGCGTGGCCGCGGAGAGCGCCTCGTTCCTCCAGGCATTTGTGCGCGTGGGGCTCGTGCCCGACAGCGGCTCCACCTGGATGTTGCCACGCCTCATCGGCATGGCCCGCGCCACAGAGCTGATGCTCACCGGCCGACGCATCAGCGCCCAAGAAGCCCTCGACTGGGGGCTCATCAACAAAGTCGTGCCGGACAACGCCCTCATGGAAGAGGTCAACACACTCGCCGGCGAGCTGGCCAAGGCCCCTACCAAGGTGATCGGCTACATCAAGCGCGCTCTCGACTTCGCCGCCACCCGTCCCCTGGATGAGGCTCTGGAGTACGAGGCCGACATGCAAGAACTCGCCGGCCGAACCGAAGATCACCTGGAGGGGCTGCGCGCCTTCCTAGAAAAGCGTCCACCTACCTACCGGGGCCGATAGCCACGGCACGCGCGCAACGCGTCAGGCACGGCAACACGGCCGCCAAGAACACACCAATCGCGGAGGAAGACCCATGTCTGCGGACTGCCTACAGCGCATTGGCGTCGTGGGCGCCGGCACTATGGGCAGCGGTATTGCCCAGGTGGCGGCCCAGAGCGGATTCGACGTGGTGCTGTACGACATCGACGACCACATTCTCCGGCGGGCCACCGACCGCATCACCCACTTCGTTCGCCGGGCAGCCGAGAAGGGGCGCGTGACCGCCGACGAGGCCGAAGCGGCCATCAACCGCCTCCAGACGACCACAGCGTTGGAGGCCTTTGCCGGATGCGACTTTCTCATCGAGGCAGCTCCCGAACAACTGGAGCTCAAACAATCCCTGTTCAACCGCCTGGACTGCATTGTGCCCGTTCACGCCGTGCTCGCCACCAACACAAGCACCCTCAGCGTGACCCAGATCGCTTCAGCCACACAGCACCCCGAGCGCGTCGTGGGCATGCACTTTTTTAACCCGCCCCCTCTCATGCCGTTGGTGGAAGTGGCCGCAGGCGCCATGACCTCAGAGGAGACGGTTCACCTCACGGTGGAAGTGGCCAAATGCATGGGCAAAACCCCCGTGCGCACCCAAGACGTGCCCGGTTTTATCGTCAACCGCGTGGCCCGCCCGTTCTACTTGGAGGGCCTGCGCCTCCTGGCCCAAGGCGTGACCGACCACGCCACCGTTGACCGGCTCGTGCGCGAAGGGGGCCGTTTCCGCATGGGCCCCTTCGAGTTGATGGACCTCATCGGCCTGGACATCAACTTCGCCGCGTCCCGTTCCGTCTACGAAGCATGCTTTCACGAACCACGCTACCGGCCGAGTTTGCTCCAACAGCGCATGGTCGAAAGCGGCCGCCTAGGCCGCAAAGTGGGCCGAGGGTGGTACGAGTACGGAGGGGAGGAAAAACCATGAGCACTGTCCTCGTGGTCGGAGATGGTCCTCTGGCCGCTGAAGTGGCCGATTTGGCCGCCGCCGCCGGCCACGACGTGGTCAGTTTCTTCAACTACGCCCAAGACATTCGCGTCGAACCCGAGATCGAGCTGCGGCTCTTCCTCAGCGGGCTCAACACCGTGCCCGAGGTCGCCGTGGAGGCGGTGCTGGCCGACCGGGGTGACAAGTGGAGCACCGTGCACGAGCTGGACACCTGCCTGCCTCCTGGTGCCCTGCTGCTCACGGCCACTTTGAACGCCAGCGCCACAGAAGTGGCCGGCTGGGTCGATCGGTCCGACCGCGTCGTCGGCTGGGCCGGCCTGCCCCCGCTCGAGGAAGCCACGGTGATCGAACTCGTGCCGGCCATTCAGAGCGATCCGGAATCGGTCGAACAGGCCCGCACGTGGTGGCAGAGCGCGGGCAAGGAACCGGTGCCCATCGCGGACACCGTGGGCGGCGTGTGGCCCCGCATCGTGGTCAACGTGATCAACGAGGCGGCCTTTGCCTTGGGCGATCGCATTGCCTCGGCTGAGGATATCGACTTGGCCATGAGACTGGGCACCAATTACCCCCGTGGTCCGCTGGCGTGGGGCGATCTCATCGGCCTCGACCAAGTGATGGGTATTCTTGAAGCCCTTGGTGAGGCATACGGCCCAGATGTCTACCGGCCGGCGCCCCTGTTGCGCCAACTTGTTCACGCCGGCCTCGTGGGACAATTGGCCGGGCGTGGTTTCTACACCTACGGTGAGGAGGAAACAGATCATGGAACGCCGTGATGTCTACATCGTGGACGCCGTGCGCACGCCCATTGGCCGGCACGGGGGCGCCCTGGCCGCCGTGCGGCCCGACGACTTGGCCGCGCTGGTCATCAAGGCGCTCGTCGAGCGCACGGGCGTTGATCCCCACAGCGTCGAGGATGTGATTTTCGGATGTGCCAATCAGGCCGGAGAAGATAACCGCAACGTGGCTCGCATGGCCCTCCTGTTGGCCGGCCTTCCCGTGGAGATCGGGGGCACCACCATTAACCGCCTGTGCGGCTCGGGCATGGACGCCGTCCACTACGGCTCGCGGGCCATTATGGTGGGCGATGCTGATGTGATCATCGCCGGTGGAGTGGAGAGCATGAGCCGTGCGCCGTGGGCCGTGCCCAAGGCAGAGCGCGCCTTCCCGCGGGGCAACCTCACCATGTACGACACGACGCTCGGGTGGCGGTTTCCTAATCCGAGGCTAGAAGCTCTTTTCCCCCTGGAGAGCATGGGGGAGACGGCCGAAAATGTGTACGAACTCACCGGCATCAGCCGCGAAGAGCAGGACCACTTTGCCTATCAGAGCCAGATGAAGGCCAAGGCAGCCATTGAGAGCGGCCGCTTCAAGGACGAGATCGTGCCTGTCACCGTCCCACAGCGCAAGGGGGAACCCATTGTCGTGGACACGGACGAGCATCCACGCCCCAACACGACCCTCGAGAAACTTGCCCGGCTGCGGCCCGCCTTTCGTACCAACGGTACTGTTACGGCTGGCAACGCCAGCGGCATCAACGATGGCGCCGCGGCCATTCTGCTCGCCGGCGAGGAAGCACTCCGCGCCCAAGGACTGCGCCCCATGGCCCGCATCGTGAGCATGGCGGTGGCCGGCGTCAACCCGCGCACAATGGGCCTCGGCCCCATTCCGGCCACACGCAAAGCCCTCAAGCGGGCCGGCCTCACCATCGACGACATTGACCTGATTGAGCTCAACGAGGCCTTCGCCGTCCAAGCGTTGGCCTGCATTCGGGAACTCGGTATGGATCCGGAGAAGGTCAACGTCAACGGCGGTGCCATTGCCTTGGGCCATCCCCTAGGATGTTCCGGCGCCCGCATCCTAACCACCTTGGTCCACGAAATGCGCCGGCGGGAACACGTGCGCTACGGCTTGGCCACCATGTGCATCGGTGTGGGCCAGGGCATCGCCACAATTGTGGAAAAGGTAACGCCCTAAATCAGACCGCCGAGGGCCGGCGGTGCGGGCCACGTGCCCTCCCTGCCCACGCCGTCGGCCCGCGTGGCCAACGTGTTCCCTATGCCCCGTTGGCCACGCGGGCCCTGAAGAACTCCACCGTGCGGCGGAGCCCCTCTTCCAGCGAGATGGTGGGCTGCCAGTCCAGCTCGCGCTGGGCGCGGGAAGCGTCCAAGTAGATGCGAAACGTTTCGCCCACCTTGGGTGGCCCGTGAACCGGATCGCGGCAGTAGCCCGTCAACGCCTTGAGGGCCACGAAGATCTCGTTCACGGATGTGCCCCTGCCTGTACCCAAGTTGTAAATCTCCCCACTGCCCTGCTCCAAGGCCGTAATGTTAGCCCGCGCGCAGTCGGTCACGTAGACGAAATCCCGCTCCTGTTCGCCGCTGCCGTTAATGATCACCTGCTCATCCAACAGCATCTGGCGCGTGAAAATGGCCACGACGCCCGCCTCCCCTTTGGGGTCCTGGCGCGGGCCGTAGACGTTGGGGTAGCGCAGGACCGTGTAATCCAGCGCGTAGTTCTCGCGGTACATGTACAAGTAGTGCTCCACGGCGTGCTTGGTGGCCCCGTACTCGCAAATAGGATTCACAGGATGATCCTCATCACAGGGCAAGTAGACGGGTTCACCGTAGACCGCACCGCCGGTAGAGCTGTAGATCACCTTCCGTGCCCCGTGTCGACGGGCGGCCAAGAGCACGTTGAGGGAACCCAACACGTTCACCTGGGCGTCGTAAATCGGGTCTTCCACTGAATGGCGCACGTTCACTTGGGCGGCGTGGTGGTTGACCACCTCGGGTTTCTCGCGGGCAAAGATCTCCTCGATGGCCTGCGCGTCGCGGATGTCCGCCTCGTAGAACCTGGCTTCAGGGTGAACGTTCTCCCGGCGGCCTGTCGTCAAGTTGTCCACCACCACGACCTCGTGGCCGGCCTCGATGTAGGCGTCAACCACGTGGGAGCCGATGAATCCAGCACCTCCAGTCACCAAAATTTTCACGGTCATCCTCCAATTTTTCATTGGGAATGGTTGAAAGTTCGGAAATGTAGTGTACGGAGAATGGGCAACATGTCAACCAGGGGTATAATTTCTGCGGGAGCAGGGTGAGCACAACAGGGTGGGCGGCGAACGAGTTCGGCACCTGCACACGGGCGAAGAATCCGGGAATTGACGGGGAAATAGCGTGTTGAGACGATGGTCCCCCTCCCCCACAAAGGAGGCACACCGGGCAAGCCATTCGGCCATGCTCGGTGGGGCGTGGCCATCCGTGGCGGGCGTGGTGGGCCTGGCCTTGTTTCACGCGGTTCTTGTGGCCTTCCGCTCGCCGGCCACGTTCCAGGAAAGTCAATTTCTTGTGCCATTCACGCAGGAGGCGGCCGGCGAGCTCCCTTTCGGCCTCTACTCGCGCCTCGTAGGCGGGGGTGTGGCGTCCCTTTGGACCGATCCTGCTGACCAGCTCAAGGCCTTGCGTCTGCTCTCCACCCTCTTCGCCGTGAGCACCCTCCTGGTGCTCTTCATCACGGCGAGGGGTGCCTTTCCAAGGCGACGCACCCTCCACATTGGCGCGCCCCTGTTGTTGGCGGCCACACCTTCCTTCACCTTGGCCAGCGGCCAGGCCGGGCCAAAAGCCTTCGTGGCTTTGCTGGCCGCCCTGCTGATATGGCTGTCCCTCTGGACAGTCCAGCGAGGCCTCACGCTCTTCAGCTTTGGGGGCATTGTTGCCCTGTTGTTGGCCGGCTGGCAGGTGGACTGGGGATTCTGGTGGCTCACTTGGCCGGTCCTGCTCGTCGTGCCAGCAGCCCTCTGGCGCCACCGCGACGACGACGTCCTCTTGATCGGCCAGATCGGCGTGTTGATAGGGACGGGCATTGCCCTGGCAGGTGGCATTATGGTGCTCGGGGAGAGCGGACACTTGCTGCCCTGGCTGAGCAAGCTCGTTCGGGAAACAGAGGCCATCGTGGCCCGCTCTGTGTGGCCCACAACGGACAGCCTGACTGTATTGTTCTTCCGCTATTGGGCTGATTTCACTGATCCCGGGCACCTCTGGTGGGGCTCCGTGAGCCTGTGGACGCTGATCAGCTTCGCAGGATTGAGCGTGGTTCTCTGGCAGGAGCACAGCGCGGAGCTCATCGTGCCCCTTGCGGCGGTGATCGTGCTTGGTGCCGGTGCCCTCGTGGTGCCCGACAGTGTGACGAGCTGGCCGGCGCCCGCGTGGCCGGCGGCAGCCCTCCTGTTGGCCGCCGGATGGCCTCACCTTGTACCTCGCCGAGCGCGTCCGCTGTGGCTCCTCGTGGGCTTGTTGGTGGTGGAATTGCTCAACTTGGCTGCCCTGGTGGGATGAGTGCTTCTGGTGCAGGCTCCAAGTACACGGTCACAATCTCAAAGGGCTTGATGAAGAACGAGATTCGCCGGCCCTCTACCTCGAGCGGTTCAGCTTCCTCCTCGAGAAGATTCACGCGCCAGGCCGCCTTGAACGGCACGGCCACGTGCAGTCCTACCGGGCCACGCACGCGCTGTGCCTCGTAGAGGCGTACAATGAACCCCTGTCCACGTTCAGCCCACTTCACCGTCTCAATCACCACGTGAGGAGCATCCACAGCCACCAAACTCTGGCCGGGGAGCACACCGGTCCCATAGGTCTTTCTCTCCTGGGAACGGTCGGATTGTACAGGGAAGAGGATCAACGGATCGTTCAGGCTATAGGCTTCGGCGATGGTGAGCCGGCCCAAGGGACCCGCGTGGGGCAACAGGCTGTAGACAAAATGGTGTTCGCCACGGTCCGCCTGCGGGTCGGGCATAGCCGGGCTTCTCAACAGGGTAAGGCGGATGACATTGTCGCGCACATCGTGGCCGTACTTGCCGTTGTTGAGGAGGCTCACCCCGTACCCGCCTTCGCTCAAGTCCGTCCACTTGTGGGCCACGACCTCGAACCGGGCGAGGTCCCAGCTCGTGTTCCGATGAGTGGGTCGTTGCACGTGACCCCACTGGATTTCGTAAGTAGCCGTAGGCGACAGCACGTCTACTGGAAAGGCGACTTTCAGGAGGACGTGTCGCTCGCGCCACTCGATGTGCGTTTCCACGTCCAAGCGAGGGCTGTTGTGGGTCAGCGTGAGACGCTGGACGTAGGGACTCTCCAAGATGCGCCGGCGCACTTCCAGCGTGGCCCGCAACGGGCCGGCTTCGACCACGCGGACGGATTCGGCCGGCTCGGGGGGCCACTCCGCCTCCTCCTCGTAGAAGATGTCTACATCCCACGCATCCCACCGGAGCGGCCGATCGAGGAACGCCTGAAAGCGGTTGGCCACCGCCCCGGCCGGCATGACATCCCGGCCGTTCACCTTGTCATACAGGCGCACAATGTCGCCCTCGGCGTTGAGCTCCACGCGAAGGTAGCGGTTCTCCAACCACCGCTCGCCGGCGGCCACGCCGTCTGTCTCGCTATCGGGCGGCGTGCCGGGCA
>JAUZRY010000025.1 GCA_030949995.1 Ardenticatenia bacterium | reverse complement strand
AATCGGCGGTGTTCTTTCCATTTTCACATTTTATCGTAAAAACACTTTCACGGCTTGAAGCCTTGTAACCTTAGCCTTTTATTTTTGCAGAAGGAACATTACAGTATGTAACAAGTGACCTTCCATTACCTGTTGAAACTATTATTATTATTATACCCATTATTATTGTGCGACATTATTACGATGATATTGTATGTGTTAACCTTATTGTGTTAGCCGCTTGAAAACGTGTGTTGTGGCAGCCTTACCGGGTGTTCGGCCTTGCAAATGTTCAAATAACCATTCAACACAGCCTTGCCAAGCCTTGACCTACCTGCCTTATTATGCCTTTTATTGGCTTGTTGGGGCATTATGTGATGACCGTACCGATTGAAACCTTGATGTGTTCTTATTCAGCTGTGTGATGATGTTATGACCATTTATTATATTATATATAATGATATATGCCATAATGTGTTCATCATTCATATATAACCATATAACGCACGCCATATTATTGCGCATGTGCTTCTGTTAAATGACTGATTGATGTTGTGATGATGATGTTGATGAGAGGAAAAGAAAGTATGTGATGATGATATTATTATTATTAGTGTATTATATAAACTGAGTATTATTATTGCCGCTCCACTGGATGACAGGAGTTTCACACGGCCACGCAGGAGGGTGACCGCTCGGGGAGCATATGGCGAGCAAGTGGATTGAACCGCGCATTGGGATTATGGCAAATGAACACTTTGAAAGTGCGCGAATTCCGGCTGACCCCCTCCTCCACCCGGCAGAGAGGGCACTTCGCACGGCGCTGCGTTCCGCCAGAGACTCTGCGAGAATCGGGCACCGGCCACAGCGCAGGCGAGCCCCATCATATATGGCCAGGTGACCTCTACAGGCCTGTTCCACAGGGCAAGGCCCACCAGCACAAAGGGGGCCATGCCAAAGAAGCCGGCCACAACGGGGCCGGGCATTCCCCAGGCGAGACAAGGCCAGTGAAGTTTTGCTCCAGCCCAGCCCCATGTGATGCAGACCACGAGGGCAGAGGAAGCCCCACCAGGGTGCGGGCACCTGAGGCAGTGGGGCCCGAATGCGTGTTGCCAGGCGCAGGTAGGTCAAGTAGATAGTGAACGTGGTCACCATCCAACCGGCGTAGTTAGAGGGAGGGATGCCGAAGTAGTCACCAGGCGTGTGCCACACCCAGTGCCCGCCCGAGACCATCAACGGGTCCATGGTCAGGTCCCACGCCGTCATGGCCAGCGCGCCCACAAGGGCCACCCACACATCAGCACGCCACCCCGGGCTGAGCCCCAAAGCCGCAGCCGCCCGGGCCACCAGGGCGTAAGCCGCGTAGCCCATCATGAACCATGCCAGCGGCACGTAGATGGGCACAAGCCCTAGCACCTTGGGACCCAGGCGGTCAGTGTAGGCATAGGCACCGTAGACCAGACCCGTGGCCACGCCCACGCCCTCCAGCACAGAGGAGATGAGCAGCGTTACGGCCAGGAACAACACCGCGCGTGGCCAGCCCAGCGTCAGGCCAGCATGTGTGAGGGAAAACGCGAAAAAGGCCAACGTCGAGAGGGGCAAGAGCACGAAGAAAAAGGGCAAGGGCACTATCAGACGGATCACAATGTAAAGCGTGCTCAACACGTACAGACCCAACAACGCCAACACCACCCAATGCGCTCGTGACACCATGTGACCACCCCCTTTCGCTCAACGGTCGTCCTGAACCTGCTCCCTCACATGCTGCTCCCATGCCCCCAACAACGTCGAGTATACCAGCAGCCGAACAACCGTGCATTTCACGTCAGCAATTGTGCTCAATTCTCAGCCTAGGCGCGTTTATCCCCAATGAACAGCAGTGCCCCACTTCCAATCCCTGCTGAGAGATGGCAGCCGCATACTCCACAGCCAGGGCAACATCCGTCGGCTCAGGGCACTGTGAGATGATGGCATGTCAACCATGATCTCAAACACGATGTGGGAGGAGTCCATGTCACACACATCCCCCCGTCCGAGCCGTTATGTGCTCTACCGGCACGTCACCCCCTCAAGTGCACAGCGCTCTTCCTCCGGGCAGGAGCCGCACCACACGGCCACCATAACCCCGCCCGTTGAGGATGTTCGCCTCTGGCCGGCCGTGCCGCCACACGCCTACACGTGGGATGGCCGGACGTGGGCCGAGGTCGAAGTCTCACTAGAGGCTCCCGAGGAGGGCCTTGATTACCAAGTTCTGCAGATCATTGCCCCCGAGCCCTTGGAGAAGGCCCCACTGCAATCCGTTCAGGCAATCGTGCAGGAACGGATCAACCTTCCCCACGACTGCCTGCTCTGGTATGACAACCTGCTCACCGTGCCCGTGCCCGCGCCAGAAGAGGGAGACCCGGCCCCCGAGGAAGGTGATCCAGCGCCTGAAGAAGGGGACCCAGCCCCCGAAGAGGGTGACCCCGCGCCAGGTCGCCTGCCCCCCACGCCAGCCCGGTATCGCTGGTCATTGCCCATTGTTCCGTCGCCGGGGCGTGTGGAGCCGGCCCGGCCGTTCGGTGAGCAGTACGTCTTCTGGCGCACCGGTTTCGTCACGGCACGGGAACGGGGGCTCCGGTGGCGTGGCAGAGGGGTCACGGTCTTCATCCTCGACACCTTTCCCTACGTCGACGGTCAGTTGGACGCTGACGATTCCCTCTTGGACCTTTTCGTCAACTTCGTGGTTGACGAGACGGTTCGCCCGTCGCCGGTGGCACCTGCCGCCCCGGAGCCGGAGTGTCCCTTTGTGGAACGCCGTGCCCGATCGCGCCAGCCCCAAGATGATCCCAACCGCCTGGCCTTCTCAGAAGTGTTACCCTATCACGGCCTGTTGGTGGCCAGCCTCATCCGGCACGTGGCCCCGGAGGCCCGCATTGTGGGGCTACGGGTGATCAACAACCACGGGGCCACCTTCACCAGCGATCTGGTGCGGGCCGTGAACTGGGTGTTGAGCCGGCCTCAACTTAACGGCATATCCCTGGCTGGTGACCAGGCGATCTTCAACTTGAGCCTGAGCCTGCGCCGCACCCAGAAGGAAACAGTGGAATCATGTGCCATGTTTTACGCGGTGGACACGGCCGCCCGCCGGGGGTATTGGTTCGTCTGCGCGGCCGGCAACGATTCGGAGGGGCGCCCCGAAAACCCGGTTGAACCGGCAGCATACGGATACTACGCCGACTCATCGGCCACAGCGCGCCGCGTGATCGCCGTGGCCGGAAGCCACAAGCCCACCGCGTACGCGCGCTTTTCCAATGAGGGAACCGTGGCCGCGCCCTCCACAGGGGTGATCATGGACCCCGGCCCCTCGCGCTTCAAGCAGGAGATATTGCGCGGCGGCTACGTGCGGTGGCACGGCACTTCCTTCGCCACACCACAGGTCACAGGATTGTTGGCATTGCTCCTGTCACGCCGCCGGCCACCGGCCGACCCCAAACAGCACATTTGGGAACGGGCTCACCTGCCACGTCGGTGGAACGGAGTGCGTGAGATCTGTTTTTCCAGGACGCTGATGGGGGTCTCGTGCGAGGCCTTTGTCCGACGTCCACGGCGGCGCCGACCACCACAGATTCGCTGAGATCAACGGCGTAGAGAGGCGCCATTGTGCGCCTCTCCATTTTTGTGTATACTTCAGGCGTGGTGGGCTCGGAGCATCTGCCTTCCTCCCCGAGAAGAGCCATGGAAGATGCGGACCCCCTTGCTACCTACATTGCTTCTGCCCTTCTCCTCGTCATCATGTGAGTCCTGGTTCCTTCTAGCAGCCACCACGACACACGCCGTGTCGACCTGAACATAAGGGAGAGGTAAAAAACACACCCTGAACCCACCTTTCCCCCGCCATGTATCCGAGAGGAGGACAATCATGCGTTCACGCCCGATCGTTGTGATAGGACCGGCCATTGCGGCCTTCCTGTCCACAGTGGTCCTCTTGTGGGGCGTCACGTCCCTGGCCCACTCCGCACCGACGGCCACAGGGCTCTTCGCCGCGCCAACGGGCAGTGGGAACGCCTGCACACAGTCGGCTCCTTGCAACCTGCAGACAGCCCTGTCGCAGGCAGACGACGGCGACACGCTCTATTTAGCCGGCGGCACCTACACGGGCACTGGGCCGGCCGTGATCACCGTGACCAAGAGCATCACGTTGGCCGGAGGGTGGAACGGGCTCACAGGTGCCCTGGTGCGAGATCCGGCCACGTATGTGTCGAGGTTGGACGGTGAGACGAGCCGACGAGTGGTTCTGATCACCGGCACAGCCACGGTGGTGCTCGATGGCCTCACGATCGTCAACGGCCAAGCGGCCGGCTTGGGGGGCAACACTCCATCAGATCCGGACTCCGGCGGCGGCATCTACGTCGCCCCGGGTGGGCCCATGACACTGACAGTGGTGAACAGCACTATTATGAGCAACACGGCCTCGACAGACATCACTGTCCCCTCCAGTGGAGGCGGGCTCTTCGCCGGCGAGGACACGGCGCTCACCATGATCACCAGCCGCTTCGTGAGCAACACGGCCCGGTGGGGAGGAGGCATGCGCACGGTGAACGCGGACCGCGTGACTGTTCATGGGAGTGAGTTCATCTCCAATGCGGCCCAGTACGGCGGGGGAATCTACTTGCTCTCGGGACAGGGATATGTCGTCGAGATGAACACGTTTCGCGGGAACGTAGCCGACTACGGAGGCGGTGTGTTCATAAGCAGCCCAAACGATCATCTCCTGCGTCGCAACATGTTCCAGGGCAATGTGGCCCTTCAGGGGGGTGGTCTCAGGATCAGCGTTGGCTCTTCGGTTACGCTGAGAGACAACGTGTTCTTGGAGAACCGCGCAACGTTGGGCGGGGGCATCCACGCAGCTTACACGAAGAAACTCGTGTTGGAGAACACCGTGCTCGCGGCCAACGAGGCCACACTCGGCGGCGGTGGCTTGCACGCGTTCAAGACCCCCGATGTACGTGTGCTCCACGCCTCGGTGGTCGACAACACAGGAAGTGGCGCCGGCAAGGGTATTCTTGTCGATGATGGAAGTACAGTGACCGTGACGAACACTCTTGTGGCCAAGCATGTGGTGGGCGTTGAGGCATCAGCCGACACCACGGTGACCTTACAGGCCACTCTCTGGGGCAATGGCATCTGGGCCAACGGGACGAACGTGTCTGGGACGGTCGTGAGCACGCAGGCCATCACCGGCGACCCGGCCTTTCAGGACCCAGCCGCCCACGATTACCGCCTGACAAGCGGTTCAGCGGCAGTGGACGCGGGCATCCCAACCGGCGTGAGCTTCGACTTCGAGGGCACACCACGGCCTGTGGGCTCCACCCCGGACATCGGCGCCGACGAGTTTGCCGCCTCGGTGGTCTACTTGCCGACGATCATGCGGTAACCGTGCCGCCTGTCAACTCCTCCGCCAGTGGTGCCAACGTGTGGAGCGCGGTGCCCAGAGCATCATCTGGCGAGGCGTGCATGATCACCTTGGCCAGACAGGCCGGCAGAGGCAAGGAGTGCCAGGCAGCCACGTGGTGAAAGCGCACGCGCTCACCCTGGCACACGGTCACGTCAAGACACTGGGATCGTCCGGCTCGGGAGAGGGCCAAGCGCAGGGGAGGGCGTTCGCCTGTGTGCATTTCCAAGGCGATGAGCCGGCCTGGGGTATGACGCCCCTCCTGACGACTTGGGCGCAGGAGGATGTCTCGCCGGCCAGCCGGCGTGCGGAATTCTAGCAGGTATTCGCCCTCGGCCGGCCGGTGTCGAGCCGCGTGTGGGCGCCATCCCAAGCTTCCGGCCAACCAGCCGGCGGCGAAAAACGCCTCGGCCGGAAAGACCACGGCGGCGTCCAGCGGAGCGGAACGGAGCTCCACCCGAACGATATCCGACAGCCTTGCCGCCCACTCCGGCGCGTCGAAGAGGTGGGCCAGTTGCGACCGCCATCCGGACAGACGGTGCCAAGTTAAGTCCGTCACTGTCGTTTGTCGGCTCTCTGTGATGCACAAGTGCGCTTCATCTCGGAGCGAGATAAAGGGCGTGCTGAAAGTTTCAGCATCCAGGACAAACAGATCCGCGAGGGGAAAAAGCGTATCAAAGGGAGGACGGCGCGGCGCGGGATCACCCAGCCACCAGACCACCACGGGCACGTCGGGCACCACGAGGGCAAGGATGAGACTGGTCACGCGGTCGAGGGCACCGGTTGTTGCCTCAATGGTCACCTGTTCGGTACAGAGCACGGGGGCGTCACCGGAGAGACGATGACACTGTACCGAGGCCCACGTTGCTAATTCCGAAGTGCCTCCCGGCCGGGCGACGACGAGCACGGCGCGGCTGGGGTGGTGGCGGTTCAGCGCCATGAGCACGTCCTGCACGTGGTGGCGCCGCTCCGGAGCGTCGGTGAAGGCGATCATCGTCATGGCCCGTGCCCGCATCACGGGGTGCCCCAGCGTAGCGGTCATTTCCTGCCACAGGCGGGCCAATTCGACCATGACGCGCTCGGGGGGCACCGGCCGATCGGCCTGCAGGGGAAATCTCGCCGCAGGAGCTCCCATGGACCACCTCACAGTCGGCGCCAACGGCGCCCGTCCAAGGCCAACAGCACATCCGCATCCGAGGGCCCCCAGGTGCCTGCGGGGTAGTTGGGGAAAGTCGGGCGGGGGCAACCGGTCCCACGTCTCCAACACGGGGGTGAGCAAGCGCCACGATTCCTCAACCTCGTCGGCGCGGATGAAGAGGGTCGCATCGCCCTGCCAGGCGTCGAGCAAGAGGCGCTCGTAGGCTTCCGGCGTGCTCAGGCCGAAGCTGCTGCCGTACCGAAAGTCCATCACCACCGGCCGGATGCGCATTTCGGAACCGGGCACTTTGGCGTTGAAGGTCAAAGAGATGCCCTCGTTGGGCTGGATTTGGATGGAGAGCACGTTGGTGGTAAAGGGGCGGTCGAACTCCCCCCGCTCGAAGAGGAGCTGAGGGGGCGATCGAAAGTAGACGGCAATCTCGCTGATCTTCTTGGGCAGTCGCTTGCCGGTGCGCAAGTAGAAGGGCACGCCGGCCCACCGCCAGTTGTCGATTTCCAGCTTCAAGGCGACGTAGGTCTCCGTGGTGGAATCAGGGTGAACGCCGGGCTCTTGACGGTAGCCTGGCACCGGTTGGCCGTGAATGGCGCCCGGCCCATACTGTCCCCGCACAACGGCCTTGGGCACATCCGCCGGGGTCAAGCGCTTGATGGCACGTAAGACTTTCACCTTCTCGTCGCGCACGGCATTGGCCTCGAGGGCCACTGGCGGCTCCATGGCCATAAGGGAGAGGAGCTGCATCATGTGGTTCTGGACCATGTCGCGCAGAGCCCCCGTTTGGTCGTAAAAGCCTGCCCGAGTCTCAATGCCGACGGATTCGGCCACAGTAATCTGGACATGATCAATGTACTTTTGGTTCCAGAGGGGCTCGTAGATGCTGTTGGCAAAGCGAAAGGCGAGCAAGTTCTGGACCGTTTCCTTGCCCAAATAGTGGTCAATGCGGAAGACTTGGTCCTCCTCGAAAACAGCGGCCACCCGCGCATTGAGCTCCTTAGCCGAGGCCAAGTCAGTGCCGAAAGGTTTCTCAATAACCACGCGCACCCAGCTTCCCGGCGAGGCGACAGGCGTGTTCAGGCCTGCCAAGCCGATGTTGTGAATGACGTGGTGGAAGACCACCGGCGGTGTGGCCACGTAGTGCAGACGGTTGCCGGGAATATGGTACCGAGCATCCAGTTCCTGGAGGGCTTCGCCGAGCCGGCGAAAGCCCTCGGCGTCGTCGTAGTGGGCGCGGAAGTAGTAGAGGTGTTGGGCAAACTCCTCCCACACTGGGCCGAGCAAGGGGGTGCGGGAGAAGGCTTCCACAGCGCGCCGCATCTCCGCGCGCAACTTGCCGTCATTCCAGTCGCTGCGGGCGAAGCCCACCACGGCGAAGCGGGCTGGGAGGAGGTTCTCTCGTGCCAAGTTGTAGAGGGCCGGCATGAGCTTGCGGCGCGCTAAATCCCCAGTTACCCCGAAGATAACGAGGATGGCCGGCTCGGGAAGCTGCGCGCGCTCCTCGGGAAAGCGGAACGGGTTGGTCACTCGCCTACCTCGCGTGTGTCGAGCGCCTGGCGCAGGGCCTTTTCCAGTTGATCGGCCACTCGTTCGTACTCGCCGGCTGTGTCGAGAAGGTACCGCAGGCGTCGGGGATCCTTGGCACCCTCCCGCCGAAGCTGAAGCGCATGAGCATGGCAAAGCTGAATGGCCTTGCGGAGGGCTTCATAAGGCACAGTCACGGTAACAGATAATGTAGATACCATGGTTCTCCCCACACTTTTCGTTCAACACGTCAGCAAGCATGTCCGCCACACATCTTCGGCGAACAGCAGTGCGCCCTGCAAGCATTCGCCGAAACGGTATAAGGGCTCAGCGAACATGATACGACGATCGTGTTCATACCACAGGCGGACACCAGAATTGTACTCCACCCACTTTGCTTGAGCAAGCCCGCAAGCACTCCCCGGCTTCCTCCTGTCATTCCTATTGCCAATCCATTTGCTCGCCCAGAGGCTCTGTGGTATAATTCGCTCGATTGCTGACGAGCAGGGCTCGAAGGAAGCCTTGTGTGTGCAACAACGCCTGTTTGTGGGTTCATCCCGCCGGGCGTTTTTCTTATGCCGGCACTCCAAAGTGATGATGGTTTGACAACCGAACGGAGGAGGAGCAGCGTGATTGACTTGGTCCAACTTGTGGAAAACGAACAGCTCGAGCGGCTGAGCGCTAAAAAGGAAGTGCCTCGTCTGCGCCCTGGTGACGTGGTGCGGGTTCACCTGCGCATCGTGGAAGGCAACCGAGAACGCGTCCAAGTCTTCGAGGGAACAATCATCGCCCTCAAGGGACGGGGGGTGGGCCGCACCATCACCGTGCGGCGCATCGCCTCCCACGGGGTGGGTGTGGAGCGCATCTTCCCTATCTACTCGCCTCGGGTTGAGAAGATCGAGATCGTGCGCCACTCCCACGTGCGGCGTGCCAAGCTCTACTACTTGCGCAAGCTGCGCGGCAAGAAAGCCCGTCTGCGCCAGCGTTTCATCACCGAGAAGAAGCCCAAGGCCCCGCCGAAGAGCGCCCCCCAACCCACACCCAAGGCGGACCAGGCCGAAGTTGAAGAGAACTCCTGAGCACGTGGTGTGCCTTCCCTCGAGTTCGAACGTGCCCTCTGGCAGCAAGGATATGAGTACGTGGCGGGATGTGACGAGGCGGGACGGGGGTGTTGGGCCGGGCCAGTAGTGGCCGGAGCGGTGGTCTTTCCCCCACATGAGCCGGCCATCTGCGGCGTCCTGCGGGCAGCCGGCCTGCGGGAAAGCAAGCAGCTCCGGCCGGCGATGCGGGAAGCCCTCGTCCCCCTCATCCAGGAGATTGCCCTCACGTGGGCTGTTGGCCAGGCGTCGGCCGATGAAGTGGACCAGTTGGGCATCGCCGCAGCCACCCGCCTGGCCGTGCAGCGCGCCTTGGCCGGCCTGGCCGTTCCGCCTGATGCCCTGCTGCTCGACGCCTTTCCCCTGCCTGAAGTACCATTGCCCCAAGTACATCCTGTCCGCGGGGATGAGCGCTCCTTGAGCGTGGCCGCGAGCCAGCGTGCTGGCCAAAGTCCACAGGGATCGCCTGATGGTGGAGTTCAACGCTCGCTTCCCCGGCTACGGGTTCGCCCGACACAAGGGCTACGGCACTCCCCAACACCGCGCTGCCCTGGAGGCCCGCGGGCCCTGCCCCATTCACCGGCGCACTTGGGCACCCGTAGCCCGGCTGATGCGCTGCCACGACGAGGAGGGGGAGGCCCGGTGAAACGCCGCGTCCTGGGAGCCCTTGGCGAGCGGCTGGCCGCCAGCCACTTGCGCAGGCGGGGATACCGCATTCTCGACCGCAACTGGCGATCCCCGGCTGGCGAAGTAGACATTGTGGCCCAACACGATGGCGATTACGTCTTCGTGGAGGTGAAAACCCGCCGTGGCCGCGCCTTTGGATCCCCTGAGGAGGCTGTCACCTCCCGCAAGGTCGAGCGCCTGTGCGCCGTGGCCGAAGCTTGGCTGGCCGATCACGTTGGGGATGCAGCAGTGAATTGGAGAATCGAAGTAGTTGCGGTAGAATTGGACCACGATGGGCATGTCGTGCGCGTGGACGTAGTGCCGTTCGTGTGAAAGTCGGCCACCCGCGTGATCGGGAATCAAGATCCGCGTCCGGCAAGAGGAGCATAATGAGCCACGCGTGATGCCATGAGGCGGACGCAATTCCGCGACCGGCCTGTGTAACGTGCCATGAACCGCCGAGAGTTCACTATTCTCCAACATACGTTGGACGATGTGCGACTCCACCTCGAGCAGGCTGCCCGTGAGGCCGGAGTGGTGCTTGAATTCCTCATGCGCCGTTGGAACGGACGGTTTGCTACCTACAACATCGGCCGGCCGGGCGTGCGAGGGAGCGGTCGGCGGCCGTACCGGGTGGTGGGGCGCATCAAGTTCAACACACACCCCGACGGCACACTCCACGCCGTGCTCAGCCCGCCCACCGCCTGTGATCCCAACCCTACCCCCGACGACGAGGCCGCCTACCGTGCCTTTTGGCGCGCCTTTCGCGCGCGCCTCGACGGCCACATCTTCGTGAAGGGCCATGGGGACACCGATTGAGCACCAGAGACAGAATTGGGAACGCGCACACGGTCCTCCTCTGATCGTCATTGTGGGCCCCACAGGCGTGGGTAAAACGGCCGTGGCGGTCGAGCTGGCCGAGGCCCTCGACGGCGAGATTATCTCGGCCGACTCACGTCAGCTCTACCGGGGCATGGACATCGGCACGGCCAAGCCGACACCCGAGGAATTGGCCCGCGTGCGCCATCATATGGTGGACGTGCTGGACCCTCACGAGACCATGACGGTGGCCGAATACCAACAGATGGCTTATACGGCCATCGGGGACCTCCACCGCCGGGGAAAAGTGCCATTCTTGGTGGGCGGCACGGGACTCTACGTCAGGGCAGTGGTAGAAGGCTTCACCATTCCGCGTGTCCCGCCCGACCCGGCCCTGCGCGCCCGCCTGGCACGGCGGGCTAAGCGCGAGGGTGTTCACGTGTTACACGCTGAGCTGGCCGCTGTGGACCCCGAAGCGGCCAACAAGATTGACCCGCGCAACGTGCGGCGGGTGATTCGGGCGCTGGAGGTATACGCCAAGACCGGCCGACCGATCAGTGAGCTCCAACGCCGCCGGCCACCGCCCTACCGGATCCTCCAAATCGGGCTGACCCGCGAGCGGGCTGCCCTCTACCGGCGATGTGATGAGCGCATTCGCCGCATGATCGCGGCCGGGCTCGTCCAGGAGGTGGAACACCTGGTGGCCCAAGGCTACACGCCCGAGACCTGCGAGGCCATGACCGGCCTCGGCTACCCCGAGACTGTGGCCTACCTGCGAGGGGAGCTCCCCTCCCTCGACGAGCTGGCACGGGCAATCGGCCGCAGCACCCGCCGGTTTATTCGCCACCAGTACGGGTGGTTTCGCCTGAACGACCCGCGCATCATCTGGTTTGACTTGGACCACACCGATGTGACCACAATTCGGGAACTCGTGGCCACGTGGCTGTCAACACCACCGGAGGAGACCGGCCACAGCCAGGGCATCCGCCCTCCGGCACGCGCAGAGCATCGGGAGATGGGAGCACGCCATGGCTAAGGTGCACTTCAAAGTCCTCGGGTGCCGGCTGAATCAGGCCGAGGCCGAGCGCATGGCCCAGGGATTCATGCTGGCCGGCCACGAAGTGGTAGATGACCCCGAGCAAGCTGACATCTGCGTGATCAACACGTGCACGGTGACCACGGCCTCAGGGGCCAAGTCCCGGCGAGCTGCCAAGCGGCGCAAGCCTGGCCAGAGAATCGTGGTGACCGGCTGCCACAGCGAGGTGCACCCCGAGGAGTTTCACCAGGCCGATCTCATTGTCGCCAACGCCGAGAAGGACCACCTCGTAGCCCTCACGCTGGAACGCTTCGGGCTCGACGGCTACGCCTTGGGCATGGAATACCGTCCCACGGGGCGCCTGCACCTCTACCCGCTGGTCCTCGACCACACGCGGGCCTTCGTCAAAATCCAGGACGGATGTGACTTCCGGTGTACCTTCTGCCTCACCACCATCGCCCGTGGGCCGTCGCGCAGTCGCCCGCTCGAGGAGGTTGTGGCCGAAGTCCAGACGTTGGCCCAACAGGGGTGCCAGGAAGTGGTCCTCACAGGCGTGCAGGCCGGCTCCTACGGCCAGGAGCTCGGCACTGACTTGGGCAAGCTCCTGGAACGGCTCCTGACCACGACTGACATTCCCCGCGTGCGCCTCTCCTCCTTGGAACCTTGGAGCTTCAACGTGGAGTGGCTTGAGCTCTGGGCACGGTTCAAGGGGCGCCTCTGCCGCCACGTACACATGAGCTTGCAAAGCGGGTGTAACACGGTGTTGCGACGAATGCGCCGTGCGTACCGTGCTGAAACGTATGCCGAAAAGGTGGCCGCGATTCGGGCGGCTGTTCCCGACGTGGCCATCACCACCGACATCATTGTGGGGTTTCCCGGCGAAACCGAGGATGAGCATCGCGCGAGCCTAGCGTTTGTGGAGCAGATTGGGTTTGCGGGCGCTCACATTTTCCCCTACAGCCCCAGGCCAGGCACAAGGGCTGCCACCATGCCCGGCCAAGTGCCCGGCGATATCAAGCGCCGGCGCTACGAGGAGATGAAGGCCGTGACTGATGCCTCTGCGGCTGCCTTCCGCCAGGCCATGCTCGGCCACGTGCTGCCCGTGCTGTGGGAGCAGCGCGAAGCGGACGGGGCGCTTTCCGGCCTCACTGACAATTATCTCCGCGTCCACGTTCCCGCAGGCACAGTTCAACCCAATACCATTACGCCCACTCGTCTGACTCACGCCTCCGGTGGCCGCCTGTGGGGCACGCCTCTGGAAGGAGCGAGACAATAGGCCATTTGGCGGATTGCCAACCGGCCAGATGGCGCTTGTATCCTCCAGAGCTGCTCACTATAATCTCTTTTAACGTTGTCTCCTGGAGTTCCTCAGCAGGGGGCGGAGCTCACCCCAACTTTCACAGGAGGTGTTCGCATGCGTCGTGTTCGGTGGAGATGGTGGACCAGTGTGCTCGTGGTTCTCCTGGTTGGTCTAACCGCATGTGCGTCCCAGAGCGGCCAGACGGCGGGTGAAGTCAGCAAGAATGCTGCCGGCTATGTGGACATTACCGTTGATCAATTGGCCTCCATGTTGGAGAACAAGGACTTCGTGCTGGTGAACGTCCACATTCCTTACGAGGGCGAGATCCCCAACACCGATCTCTTCATCCCCTTCAACGAGATCGCCAACAACGTGGACAAACTGCCCGACAAGAATGCCCGCATCGTGCTCTACTGTCGCAGCGGCCGCATGAGCACCATTGCTGCCCAGACCCTCGTCTCCCTTGGTTACACCAACGTCTTCGAGTTGGACGGTGGCTTTAACGCCTGGCAGGCAAGTGGCCGCGAATTGCTGTTCAAACAATCAAAATCATAGGTAAAAGGGGAGGTGATGTATGCAGACCACAGCGTACGGGTTGCGAATTACGTTGGACGTGCCCTACGAGGAGGCCGTTGATCAGGTGACGGCCGCCTTGAAGGAGCAGGGGTTCGGCATCCTGACCACCATCGATGTGAAGGAGACGCTGAAGAAGAAGCTCGACGTGGACTTCCGCAAGTACGTCATCCTGGGCGCCTGTAATCCCCCCTTGGCCCACCAGGCCCTCACCGCCGAGAGGGAAATTGGCCTGCTCCTGCCCTGCAATGTGATCGTCTACGAGGAGAATGGGCAGAGCGTCGTGGCCGCGGCCGATCCCATCGCCATGATGGAAATCGTCGGCAACGAGCAGTTGGACCCCGTGGCCCAGGAGGCCCGTCAGCGGCTCGAGCGCGCCCTGACCGCCCTCGAAGGCGCCACAATACCGGCCTAACCTGGGCTGGAGTCGTACAGGGGCACTTCCCTTGGCTCCGCTCACGTCTGCCGGGGAAGTGCCCTGCCGTGGCTGTGATACTGTTTTCCCTTCAGTGTCCATATAGGGCAGAAAGGGGGGTATTCCAATGCCCACCAAAGGTCAGCATCCCTCGGATCATTCGCACCACGGCCACGACAGCACCCACGGGGAGCCGTCCCCGGAGCAGGAAGGTGGAGCCCACCACGTGGACCACCTTTCCCACGAACCACACCATCACCCATCCGCCCATGGCGAGCACGCTGACCACGGCAGTGCCCACGGCGAGCACGAGGGCCACGGTTCCACCACGCCCACATGGTGGCCGACTTCCGCCGGCGCTTCTGGGTCTCCCTCGTGCTCACTATCCCGATCATTCTCACAGCCTCCATTGTACAGCGTTTCTTCGGGTTCACTCTCACCCTGCCCGGCGACCCGTGGACCCGATGGGTACTCTCATCCGTGGTTTTCTTCTACGGTGGCTGGCCGTTCCTCAAGGGTGTCGTTGAGGAGCTGGGGCGCCGCCAGCCGGGCATGATGACTCTTATCGCCTTGGCCATCACCGTGGCCTACGTCTACTCGACGGCTGTAGTCTTCGGCCTGCCCGGCAAAGTGTTCTTCTGGGAGTTGGCCAGCCTCATCGTCGTAATGCTCTTGGGCCATTGGATCGAGATGCGCTCCGTCTTGGGCGCTTCGCGGGCCCTGGAGGAACTGGTGAAGCTCCTGCCCGCCGAGGCCCACCTCGTCTTACCCGATGGCAGTGAGCAAGATGTGCCCGTGGCCGAGCTAACACCTGGCGACAGGGTGCGCGTGCGCCCCGGCGAGAAGATCCCCGTGGATGGTGTGGTCCTTGAAGGCACGTCGAGCGTCAACGAGGCCATGCTCACCGGCGAATCCCGCCCCGTTGAGAAGGGGCCTGGCGACCAGGTCATCGGCGGGGCCGTGAACGGCGAAGGCTCCCTGATTGTCGAGGTCCAGCGCACGGGTCGGGACACCTATCTCTCCCAAGTGATTGATCTGGTCAAACAAGCCCAAGAAGCCCGCTCGCGCACCCAGGATTTGGCCAACCGGGCAGCCTTCTGGCTGACGCTGATCGCTGTCGGAGGTGGGCTCCTCACGTTCATCACTTGGTTGGCGTTGGGCAAGGAGCTCTCCTTCGCCTTGGAGCGCATGGTCACGGTCATGGTGATCGCCTGTCCGCACGCCTTGGGCCTGGCTGTGCCCCTGGTGGTGGCCGTGTCCACGGCGCTTTCGGCCCAAAACGGCTTGCTCATCCGTGATCGCACGGCCTTTGAGCGCGGCAAGGACGTGAGCGCCGTCATCTTCGACAAGACGGGCACGCTCACCGAAGGGCGCTTCGGCGTCACCGACATCATTGCCCTTGACACCCTCTCCGAAGAGGAGGTGTTGCGCGTGGCGGCCTCGCTGGAACAGGCCTCCGAGCACCCCATCGCCCGTGGCATCGTCGAGACGGCACAGGCACGGGGCGTGCGCGTCGAGCCGGCGAGCGCCTTCCGCGCCATTCCGGGCAAGGGGGGTGACGGGACAGCTCAACGGAACCGAGTACGCGGTGGTCAGCCCCGGCTACGTGCAGGAACAAGGGCTTCGCGTGGATGACCCCCGCCTTGACGGCTGCTGCCGAGGGCAAGACTGTCGTTTATTTGATCACGTCCGACCGCGTGTTGGGGGCTCTGGCGTTGGCTGACATCATTCGCCCCGAGTCCCGAGAGGCCGTGCAGCGGCTGAAGCGCATGGGCATTGAGGTGATGATGCTCACCGGCGACAGCCGGCAGGTGGCCGCGTGGGTAGCCCGCGAGCTGGGGTTGAGCGACTTCTTCGCCGAAGTACTTCCCCACGAAAAGGCGGCCAAGGTCCGTGAGGTCCAATCCCGCGGACACGTGGTGGCCATGGTGGGCGACGGCGTCAACGACGCGCCAGCTCTTGTCCAAGCTGATGTGGGCATCGCCATCGGTGCCGGCACCGACGTGGCTGTGGAGGCCGCCGACATTGTGCTGGTGCGCAATGACCCGAGGGATGTGGTGGCCATCATCCGGTTGGCCCAAGCCACCTACCGCAAGATGCAGGAAAATCTCTTCTGGGCTACAGGGTACAACGCCGTGGCGCTGCCGCTGGCGGCCGGTGTGCTCTACCGGGCGGGCATCTTGCTCTCGCCGGCTGTGGGCGCCTTGCTCATGTCCCTTTCCACAGTGATCGTGGCCGCTAACGCCCAGCGCCTCTGGAACTTCCGCCGTGTTGAGGCACGTGCGTGAGCGTCCAAGGGGCTCTGAGCATGGGAACGGTCGATGCGACGAAGTCGTCTGGTGGCCGGGTTAGTGTTCTGGTACGGCGCCTACCAGGCCGTTCACGTGGTCGTTAACGGGCAGGCGCTCGTGATGCTCTCGACCGGACAGGCCCTTGACTTCCCGGCACCGCCACCTCCTGGTGGCTGGACCGCACAGGTGATGAACTTCTTTGGGGCCATGGCAAGTGTGGACTTGGCAAATGCCCTGCTGGCGCTCCTCTTCGTGTGGGGATTTTGGCAGCAACGCCGGTGGCACGTCTGGCTGGGCACGGTCACGCTGACGGTTTCAGTGTACGCGGCCCTGGTCTTCGACCTGGCCACCTGGACCAGTGGGGCGTGGACGCCGGCCAACGCGCTCACCTACTGGACCATCAATGTGGCCTTTGTGCCCATTGTGTTCCTCTTCATGATGTGGGGATGGCAACACATTTCCAACCGGTAAAGGAGGTCAACAGCCAACGATGAGCCGACGGAAACGCAAACGTCGCTCCAAGGGGCGAGGGGGGAGTCGTGTCCGCAGGCAGGGAATACCGTGGGCGTGGGCGCTGGGCGCTGTGGGGGTGGCCTTGGGTGGACTGCTAGTGTGGGCTGTTGTGCAGGCGCTGACGGCTCCGCCCGTCTTCCTGCCCCCTACTGACGTGGTGGGCCACATCGAGAGCGTGCCACCCGACCACGTCCTGGACGAGCCCATGTCCATACCCGTCCAAAAGCACATGCTCGAACACGCCGACGGCAACGGCCCACCAGGCGTTGTGATCAACTACAACTGCCAGGACTACGACTGTGAGCCCGGCATGGTCGAACGTCTGGCCGAGATTGTGCAAGAGTACCCTGAGTTCGTCTACTTGGCCCCTTTGCCCAACATGACGGCCAAGCTCGCCATCACGCGCGTGGGGGCCATTGAAACGTTCGACACCTTTGACGAGAACACCGAGGCAGCTATGCGTGCCTTCATTGAACGCCGACGCTAATCCCCGACGAGCAAGGGGAGCACACCATGTGCTCCCCTTGCCTCCCACCTGCTTTCATGTGTGCCCCGTGCTCGGCTACTCCGGCGGAATGAGCCTCTGCTGGAGCGCGTAAGCCGTAGCTTGGGCGCGATTTTCTGCACCAAGTTTCTCCAGGATGTGGTGCACGTGGGTCTTGACCGTGTGCTCGGAGATGGCCAATACCCGGGCAATCTCCCGGTTGGTGGCCCCTTGAGCGAGTAAGCGCAAAATCTCCAGCTCCCGTTCCGTGAGCTCCGCGCGGTGAGAGGTGTTCGTGGAGGAGGAGATGAGGCCCAGGTGCACGGCTTGGGCCACGGCTTGGGCGCGATTTTCGGCGCCGAGTTTCTCCAGGATGTGGTGCACGTGGGTCTTCACTGTGTGCTCGGAGAGCACCAATGCCCGGGCAATCTCCCGATTTGTGGCCCCTTGGGCCAACAGGTGCAAAATGTCAAGCTCCCGCTCGGTCAGCGGTAGCACGTCGTTCGCCGGAGGCCGGCGTTCTGCCTCACGGAAGCCGCTCATCAGGCGGGCCGTCATGGAGGGAGAGAGGACGGCCTCGCCACGGTGAACCTGGCGGATGGCGGCCACCAGCTCATCCGCGTCCACGTTCTTGAGCAAGTAGCCGTGAGCACCGGCCCGCACGGCCTCAAAGAGGTCTTCATCCTGCTCGGACACGGTGAGCATCAGCACGCGAACGCGGGGACACTTGCGCAGGATAACCCGTGTGGCCTCCGTGCCGTTGATGCCGGGCATGTGGACGTCCATCAAGACCACATCGGGCACCAGTTCACACACGCAGTGCACTGCCATCAGCCCATCGTCTGCCTCGCCGACAACCTCGATGTCGGGAGCGTCTTCGAGCAGGCTGGCCACGCCTTGGCGGAAGAGACGGTGATCGTCAGCCAAGAAGACGCGGATCATGGCACTTCTGTGGGCGTTCGCAGGTGTTCAGCCGGCAGGTGCAGGGTGATCACTGTGCCCCGCTCCACTTCGGAGCGGATGTGGAGATGACCACCCAAGGCTTCGGCCCGCTCCCGCATGATGTGTAGCCCAAAGTGGGCCGAGGAGGACGTGCGGGTGGGGTCGAATCCCCGGCCGTTGTCCTCGATCGTGACCACCAGCCCGTACGCGTTGCACTCGACCCATACGGTAGCCCGGTCAGCCTTGGCGTGCTTGATGATGTTGTTCAGTCCCTCTTGGACAATGCGGAACACGTGAGCGGCCACAACCGGGGGCACATCCAGCTCCTCGTTGGGCACGTAGAGCCGCACGTTGAGCCCGCTGCGCCGAACGACGTGGTGCACGTAGGCACGCAAGTTCGCGGAGAAGCTCTTCTGAGGATCGAAGGGAGCACGTAAGCCGTCAATGGCAGCGCGTGCTTCCGTGTAGAGCTCCTGGATGACTGTGCGCATCTCCTCCAGTTCGATTATAGCATCGGAAAGCCGGCTCTGGCGCAGCCGGCGGAGGGCACTCTGTACCTTGATGTGGAGGTACCCAAGCCCTTGGGCCAGGCCGTCGTGGATCTCACGGGCCAACCGGGCCCGCTCCTCCAGCATGGCATATCCCTCCAGGCGGGCGTAGAAGCGGGCATTTTGGACAATCAGGGCTGTCTGGCTCGCAATGGCCGAGAGGAGTCGAACCTGGCGCTCGCTCAGCTCCCTCGACGGGGCGTGCACCAGGCAGAGCACGCCGATCACCTCGTCGCCTACGGCCATGGGCATGGCTGTGGCAGCGTGCCGCCCATCTCCGTTCTGGCTGACGTTCAAGTCGGCGATGCGCACGGGAGCCTGCCGTTCAGTGACCAGCTCCCCCATTGCCTGGACGGCTTCCAAAGTGAATCCCTCTGGCACGGCCACGCGCACCCGCAAAGAGGACTCACCTTCCTCTCGCAGCAGGATGAGAGCGCCGTCAGCCCGGCACGCCTCGACCGCGTCCTGGGCAATCTGGCGTAACATGCCGTCCAAGTCAAGGTGACATCGCAACGTCTGGTCCACGTGGTAGAAGGCGGCCAGCTCCTGGTTGCGCAGCCGGGCGGCCTCAATGGCCGGCGCTGCCTCGGCGGCCAGAGTGTTGAGCAACTGCACGGTGTCTTCAGGAGGGGGAGCCTCGCTCTCCAAGTAGACGTTGAGGTGCCCCAGCCGCTTCGTGCCCCGCCCCAATGGCAAGCAGATGACAGAGCGGGCCGGAGTCTCCTGGGCCAATTCCGAGGGCAAGGCCGGACATTGTCGCGAGGTGGAAAAGGTAGCCCGTAAGTCCGTGCAAGCGGAACATCGTCGGTAGCGCTCTTGGGAGCACGTGCCCTGGCGCAGCCTGTGGACCCACATGCGGTCCAGCCCCCATGCGGCCTCCAGCGTGGCCGTGCCGCTTCGTTCGTCAAAGAGGGTGAGTGTGCATCCCACTACACCGTCCAACACTTGGGCGGGAAATCGCACGATGATGTCGAGCAGGCGATCGTCCGACGCGGTGGCCAAGTGGTGGCTGAACGTGTAGAGCGCGGCCAGTTGTTTGGTGGCACGGTCTTGGGCTTCGACGCTCCGCACGATCCACGTGAGCATGGACCACACGACCAGTGGCCCGGCAAGGCCATAGAAGAGCAGTTGGGTCACAAAGTGCCAAGCCCAGGGCAAGGAGCGGAGCACGGTGTGTTCGAGGGTTTGGTGGATGAGCACGGCCACGAAGGCCACGGCCGGCAGCAGCCAGCGCAACACGTGAATGCGCCGGGGCAGGCGATTCATGCCCCTCTCCTTTGAGGCACTCAGACGTTCACCCCACTTCCACATGTTGGGACGAGTTGGCCCCGGCCGGCGGAGGCGTCTCACAGCACCCCCCTTTCGCTCCGATGGGGAGAGGCCGACGTATTCTGTGGACAGCGCGTGTGTCTAGGTTCCTTTCACATCTTATCACTGAAAGTGGGATCTTGGCAAATCCCCCCTAGGGGAGGGGGTGGATGTTTGCCCGGTTCACCGTTTCGTACTACCCTTACACGACCCAAGGGGATTGAAACAGGCGTGCGTGGCTCACATGGACAAGGAGTGCACCGATGGGTACCATTAAGGTCGTGTTGGCCGACGATCACGCTGTTGTGCGCCAGGGTATCCGTGACTTCTTGGAGGAGAGTGGCACTATTGCCATTGTGGGGGAGGCCTCCACCGGCGAGGGAGCCTGGCAGCTCATCCGGGAGCACCACCCGGACGTGGCCATCCTCGACGTGCGCCTGCCGGACGTGAGCGGGCTGGAGATTACCAAGCGTATCCGTCGTCATTGGCCCGATATGGGTGTGCTCATTCTGAGCGCCTACGATGATGATCCTTTTGTCATGGCGGCCCTCCAAGCCGGGGCCAACGGCTATGTGCTCAAGACGGCCAATGCCGATGAGATTGTGACTGCTGTTCAGGCCGTGGCCGCCGGTCAGTCGGCGTTGGACCCGAACATTGTTCAGAAGATTATGCACCACCTGAGCGGCCGTGCGGCCGGCGTGATGTTGGAACCCTTGACAGCACGTGAAATCGAAGTGTTGCAGTTAGTGGCCAAAGGATTGACCAACCGGGAGATCGGCCACCGGTTAGGCATTAGTGACCGCACGGTACAAGGCCACTTAGCCAACATCTACGGCAAGCTTCAAGTCAACAGCCGCACCGAGGCGGTGACCCGTGCTCTGCAGCTCGGCCTCATCGATTTGCCGAGGGACGGATGATCCATGCGGCTGGGCCATTCCCTGCGCGTCCAAATCGCCCTCTGGGGCGTGTTGCCCGTGCTGGTCCTCTTCATCACGTTCTCCCTCACGGGCGTTCAGAGCCATCGCCGCTCCATGCGGGCGCTCATCGTCCAGCGCAATGCCCTCCTAGGACAAGTGCTGGCCAGGGAGATCGCCCACCGGGCCAGCGTGTACCCGCGCACATTGGACATCCTGGCCGAAATCTGGCCTTCGGCAACAGCGCCCCACGTGCAAGCACTTCTGCCACCTGGCATGGTCGTGGTCCGTCGTGCTCCTGGAGGAGAGGTGAATGTGCTGGGAGAAATGCTACCTTCGGCCGAGGACATCGAGCGCTGGAATCGTGTCACGTGGATGGAGTCACCGGCCACACTCTTCGACGACGTGCCGGCCCTCGTCTGGCGTCGGTCCCTTGGAGGCGAGGAGGTGTTGTTGGGCTGGGTGCCCCTCTTGGCCTTGGAGCTCGACACCCTGATCGCTTCGACGGCGATCAGCCCATATGCTGGGCTGGCCCTTGTGGCCGACGGTCGGCCGGTGTACCGTGTGGGAAACTCGGCCGAAGATGTGACTGCACTGCTCCTCATCCCCGACCAGGCCGACGCGGCCTACGCGGTGAGTGTGACTCCCGTGGCTGGCTTGCCTTGGGAGCTCGTCATCGTGGAGCCGTGGGAGCTGTTGACAGCCCCTTTCTTCCGGCTCGACCGGTGGTTGCCCTTTTTGGTGGGCGGTGCCATCTTCTTCTCCAGTTTGGCCCTCTTCTACGGCGTCCAGACTCTTGTACGCCCCCTCCACCTGCTCGCCCAGCAGGCACGGGCGATTGGGCGCGGTGAGTTCGAGGCCGTGGACGAGCCGGTCCGGGGCGTGCGCGAGGTGGAGAGAGTGTGGCACGCCCTGCGCCAGATGGCCGTCCAAGTTCGTGATTACCAGGATGCTCTCAAGCGGTACATCGGGCGCCTAACACGTCTTCAGGAGGAGGAGCGCCGTCGCCTGGCCAGGGAGCTACACGACGGCGTAGTGCAGGACCTGATTGCCCTGGATCATCGGGTGCAACGCCTGCAACGTCTAGTGGCTGACGCGCAGGTCAGAGCTCAGCTCACCGAGGTGCGCCGTCACGTGGACAGCCTCATTGCCGAGCTGCGCCGCACATGTCAGGCCCTGCGCCCCCTCTACTTGGAGGAGTTGGGCTTGGTGCCGGCCCTGGAAATGATCGCGCGGGATGCCGGTGCCCACTTCGCAGTGATCGGCACGCCCAGGCGCTTGGACCCGGAGACAGAGCTGGCCCTCTACCGTATGGCCCAGGAGGCGCTGAACAACGCCAAACGCCACGCTCACGCACGTCACATCCACGTCCGCGTGGAGTTTATGCCCTCGGCGTTACACCTTCAGGTGCGAGACGACGGGGTGGGCTTTCACGTGCCGGCCCAATTGGCCGAGCTTACCGCGGCCGGCCACTTTGGCCTCCTCAGCCTTACCGAGCGGGCTCACCTCATCGGCGCCCGCCTCACAGTGACCTCCGCGCCCGGCGCTGGTACCACTGTGGACATTCATCTTCCTCGACATTCCTCCCAGGACCCCCAATAGGCAAAATAGCGGGGCCATGAATGGGCAAAACAGCGCTACCGCTGGCTCCACACCGGGTGTATACTCGGTAGTGCAGGTCAACGTCGTGTAGGACGAGCACGGCGCGTGAGTGAAGCCACGATGAGGGGCGGCATCGGCGTGTGCCGCCGGAAGTGAGATGACGATGCGAAGGTGGCATCTGGCAGCCGACCCCCAACAAGTGATGACAGCCGTCTGTCGCTCGCTGAGCGCTGAGGGCTGGCACGTCCAGAGGAGCTTTGACTTGCAGGTGGCCCTGCAACGCCTCTCGGGCTGGCGTTGTCCTCATCATGGGACAGCATCGTGCGCCTGCTCCTACATCATTCTTCTGGCCCACAAGCCAGGTGTCCACGTGGTGCCGATTCTCATCGAAGGGCAGGAGGATTGGACATCAGTGGACATCCCTGACGGGGAGAGTTGTCCACCGGCCCTGCACCGTGTGGTGCAAGACGTGGTGTTGGGCTTTACCGCGCCCGCAGGAAGCAGTATCCGGCCGTCGGGATGTCAAGACGGGTGTACGTGTGGGTGTGCCCAAGATGCCCGTCAGCCGGATGAGATGAACCAACAATCACGACAGGAGGGAAGCAATGGCCGCCAAGGACCCGGTATGTGGCATGATGGTCGAGGAGTCGAAGGCCGCCGCCACGTATGAGTACAAGGGCCAGACCTATTACTTCTGTGCGCCTGGGTGTAAGGCAGCTTTCGAGAAGGACCCGGAGAAGTACCTCAAGGGCGATGGGGAAGGGCACCACCATCACTAAGCCCGCGCCGCGCTGACCACAAAGCGATGATATCCGTTCCTCGCGGGGCCGGGGCCGTGCCCACGCCCCCGCGAGGAGCACGGGCGCTCAGTTTTTATGGGCCCCCTCCTCGATCCAGCGCCGAATGCGTTCGACGGCTTCCTCGTCGAGGGGAGGGGCATCGGGCGGCATAAGCTGATCACGCACGTAGGTGTACAGCGGACTGGCTTCAGGCACGCCGGGCACGACGACCGGGCCGTTGATGCTGCCCATCATCGTCTGCTCGTAGTCGATGAGCCACAGCCCGGCAACACCACCGTGACAGCGGACACAGTTGGCGTCGAGAATGGGCTGAATGTCTTGGCCGTAGCGGACGGTCAGGTTACCGCCCGGGGTGACCGTGGGCACCGGGGTTACTGGCTTGGGCGTCGCGCGGGGGAGTTGGACGGGCGAGAAGGGCATGGCTGTAGGAGAAGGCTCGGGCTGTGCGGGCGAGCAGGCCACCATGATGAAGGCGAGAGACGCCAGACACATCGCCAGCCCTCTTCCCATGTAGAGGCAGTTGGCCCGTTTGGGAACGCGAAAGAGAACCTCGGCTGTGCTGGACAGGTTGGCAGACATGACGGCCGGGCACAAGACAAGAGCATGAACGTTCGTCCGCCATTATAAAAAGCCTTGTCTCGATGGCAAGCGCGAAGGGAAAGGAGGCGACCTATGGCCGCGCCACAGACTCAGACACCACCCGCGAAACAGGAGCAGTCCGGCTCCCTTCCTCCGCTCACGCGGCGGGAGCTGCTCAACTACATTTGGCTGGGCTCCTTAGGCGTCTTCCTGGCCGAAATGGGCGGCATCGGCCTCATCTTTGCCTTTCCCCGCTTCCGAGAGGGCGAGTTCGGCGGTAAATTCACACTGGGCGCGGTACAAGAAGTCTTCCCGGAGCCGGACGGCGATCCCATTCCCCTCAATGAGGGCAAGTTCTGGTTAGTGCGCACTGAGGAGAACCAAATTCTGGCCGTCTACCGGGTGTGTACCCACCTAGGGTGTCTCTTCAACTGGCAGCCCAGCGAGCACAGGTTCATTTGTCCGTGCCACGGTTCTCAGTTTGAACTCGATGGCACCTACATCACCGGCCCGGCTCCCCGGAGCGCCGATCGTTTCGTTATCGAGTTGGTGGACCCGGCCTCCGGCCAGGTGGTCGCCCAGACGGACAAATTCGGCAACCCCTTGGGATGTACCCGATGACAACCTCCAAGTGGTCGTGGACACAGGAGCGCTGATCAGGGGCATGCCACCGGGCGTGGACTACCCAGTACAACAGGCGTAGGGAAGCGGGAAGGGAGGTTGTTTTCTGAGAAGGCAAGGAGCGGGGGACTTCCTCTGCTCAGGGGCACGGGTTGTGGGGGTGTTCCCACGCGGGAACACCCCCCACGTATTTTCTTGCATGAGTGCAATGAAAAAAGGAGCGGCAGAAAGCCGCTCCTTTTGCTGTTTGCTCAGTGCCCGCGGAGGGACTCGAACCCCCACGCCCACAAGGGGCACAGGCCCTCAACCTGCTGCGTATACCAATTCCGCCACGCGGGCACACGATCTAGTCATCATTCTACTGAATTCCGGCCAGGTGTCAAATTTTTGAGGCCTGATGGGCGGCCTGGGTAACAGAGTTGGGCACGGGTGAAAGCGCATTACGAGCCGGGCCACAGGGGCCAAAGGAGCACGTTCACGATGTTGTACAGGGCGTGGACGCTGATGGCAGCGGTGGTGTTGATCCGCTCGCGGATCATGCCCAAAATGAGGCCGATGACGAAGACTTCCAACAGCGCGGGCGAGAGGGCGTACTGAGTATGGGCGAGCGCGAAGATAGCTGACGTCACCCACAGGCCGAAGCGGGGTTGCACGGCGCCCCGGAAGAGCATCTCTTCGCCCACGCCGGCCGTGATCCCCAAGCTCAGAGCGCCCGCTGGCGTAATGAGTTGGGCGAAGAGACGCTCGTTCAGGGCGGAGATGCGCTCAAAGGAGGCCGGATCCACGGTGAACCAGACCAGGTTCACAAGGTAGTCGAACAATTCGAGCCCCACCACCGTCCCGAGCACTAAAGTCACATGGCGCCCGTTGAGCTTCATGAGGCCTAACCGGCGAAGGGATTCACCAAATGAGCGACGTATGGGGAACCCAACGCCCGCCAGACTGAGCGCCACGAAGAAGCCCCCTTGTACCCAGAGCACGGCAAGCGTCACTTGTGCTCCCACCATGAACAGTTGGGTCGAGATGTCAGCCACATACTGGGCCACGGTGACCCCGACGAAGTACACGGCGTACACCACAGCCAGGGTGTGCACCGGGCGTTCCGGGTTGAACGGCAGCACTTCGGCCAGCGCCCGCCGCACAGTGGGCACCCACAGGACCAGAAAGGCGACACTCCCTGTTGTCAACAGCACGACTCCCACACCGGGCGAGAAGAAAAGGGGTGGTATTACCTCGCCCCCTGAGAAGAGCATTGGGGCGATCAGGGCGAGGCCACCCACGACCATCAACAACAGGTTGGTTATCGACAACAGCACCTTCGCCACGTACCAGACTGGCCGGTACCGTTCGCCCACGTTGGCCATCACCAGCACTACAAGCGCGTAGAGCAGTTCGATCACACTCGCCCCCTGCGCGCGTTGCGCCGTGCGAACGACACGGCGCCCCTCTTCATGAGAGCTCGGGAGGTTGAACAGCGATGGGCTCACCGAGCACGTCGTCGATCAGGCCGTATTCCTTGGCTTGGAGGGCGTCCATGTAGAAATCCCGGTCCGTGTCCTGTTCGATGCGCTCCAGGGATTGGCCCGTATGCTTGGCCAAAATGTGGTTCAGCCGTTCGCGCAGTCGCAGGATCTCCCGGGCCTGGATTTCGATGTCCGTGGCTTGGCCGCGCATCCCCCCACTCATCAGGGGCTGGTGCATGTGAATCGTGGCGTTGGGCAAAGCGTACCGATGCCCCTTTGTGCCGGCTGCCAAGAGCACCGTCCCGAAGCTGGCCGTCATGCCCACGGCGATGGTGGAGATGGGGGCACTAATGAGCTGCATGGTGTCGTAAATGGCCAGGCCGGCGTAGATCACGCCGCCAGGGCTGTTGATGTACATCTGAATTTCCCGCTCTGGGTTCTCCCGGTCCAAGTAGAGCAATTGGGCCACCACCAAGTTGGCCATCATGGGTTCAATCGGCGTACCCACGAAGACAATGCGCTCCTTCAATAAGAGCGAATAGATATCATACGCCCGTTCGCCTCGCCCCGTGGTCTCAATGACCATTGGAATCAGGGCGCTGACAACGTCGTGCGTGTTGTCGCTCATGGGAGTTCCCTCCTTACCTCCCCAACGTTTCCAAACATTTTGCGGTCCACATTGTAATGGTGACCAGGAACTCGTCAAGTGGGGCGAAATGTTCCCCACGTTGACAAGAGTACCAGATACTGGCACAATTACATGAAAGGGGGCGATGTGGAGTGCCCTCTGCCGGCGGCTGAGCGAGTTGCCGGCCCTGCTACGTGCCCAAGTTGCTAGGCCAACCCAATGGCACCATGAATGAGGAGAGCGCATGGCTGAATTGACGCTCCAAGCCTATGAGGATCACATCCGCCACCTGCTCGACGGCGAACAGTATGAAGAGGCCATGACCTGGTCCCAACATCTGCTTCATACCTTTCCCAAGTACATTCGGGGATACGAGTACTTGGCCCAGGCCGCCCTGGAGATGGGGCTCGAGGACGAGGCGCTGGAACTCTTCCGCCGCGTGCTGAGTGCTGACCCCGAGAACGTGGTGGCCTACACCGGCATTGCCCTCATTTTCAGCAATGCCAATGTGCTCCACGAAGCCATCTGGCACATGATGCGCGCCTTCGAGCTCCAACCCGGCGCTCACTTCATCCGCGAACAACTCCGTGACCTGTACGCCCAACATGAAGGCCGCCGGCCAGGTCGGCTTAAACTCAACCGGGCCGCTCTGGGGCGCATTCACCTTCGCAACGGCCAATATGACATGGCCATTCGTGAGCTAGAAGCCGAGCTGACCGATGACCCGAACCGCGTGGACCTCCGGATCGCCCTGGCTGAAGCCCTCTGGCGCGCCGGCCACTACCGCGAGGCCGTGGAGCAGGCCCAGCTAGCCCTCCAGGAGCTCCCCTTGGCTCTCAAGGCCAACTTAATCGTGGGCCAATTCTACGCCCAGGAGGGGAACCTCGACCAGGCCAACGAGTATTTCCAGATCGCCCAACGGCTGGATCCCGAAAACCGGGTGGCCCGCCAGCTCTTTGGCAACCGAAGTCCCTTGCCCCTTCGTGAAGTGACGCTTGCCGAACCGGGCATGGAGCCCACCGAGACGCCGGAATCATTCGAGGAGTCGGCCGATTTCTCTTGGGCTTTTGAGGACGTTGAAGCCTTCGACTTGCCTGCTCTTGAGGCCCCTGTAGAACCTGAACACGTTGAACAGCCCGACTGGCGTGAGGTGTTGCGTCAGGCCACAGAGGACATGTTGGCCCAAATGCCCGTCCCGGACTGGCGCGATGAGTTGCGCTTGGCCACAGACGAGGCCTTGGCCGATGTTGAACCGGCCGAGTGGCGGGCCGAGTTGCGCGAGGCCATTCATGATGCAATGCTCACCTTGGCAGACCAGCCAGAGGCCATCGTCCCCGACCGTCCGCCGTGGGTAATTGACCTTCGGGCGGCCACACACGGTGCGCTGAAGGGCCTGGAACGCGTGCCAGAAGAACCCGCGGTTTCTCCTCCCCCGTCCAGTGTTGAGCGTGAGGAGCAGCCTCTCGAGCCCGTTGACCGGGCCCGTGATGTGCACCGAGCAACGGAACAAGCGCCGGCCGAGGGCGAGACGCCGGCGACTGCAGTGACTGAACCGGCGCGTGTGGGGCCTCCTGCTCCGACGTGGATCGATGAGCTCTACCGGGCAACATATCATGCCCTGGAGGAGCTGGCGCCCCCGCCGGCAGAAGTGGGCGAGCTGCCACCAGCCTGGGTGGAAGCCCTGCGCCAGGACACCGAGGTCGCAGTGGAAGGGGCTGTTGAGCCCGGCATGCTGGCCGCCGAGGAGGCCGCGCCCGCCGAGGTGGTGGAGGCCGAGGAGGCCGCGCCCGCCGAGGTGGCGGAGGCCGAGGAGGCCGTGCCCGCCGAGGTGGTGGAGGCCGAGGAGGCCGCGCCCGCCGAGGTGGCGGAGGCCGAGGAGGCCGTGCCCGCCGAGGTGGCGGAGGCCGAGGAGGCCGTGCCCGCCGAGGTGGCGGAGGCCGAGGAGGCCGTGCCCGCCGAGGTGGTGGAGGCCGAGGAGGCCGCGCCCGCCGAGGTGGCGGAGGCCGAGGAGGCCGTGCCCGCCGAGGTGGCGGAGGCCGAGCTGATAGCCACGCCGGGCGGAGCCGAGGAGGCCGTGCCACGCCAGGTGGCGGAGGCCGAAGCCGTGCCGCAGCCGGGTGGCGGAGGCCGAGGAGGCCGTGCCCGCCGAGGTGGTGGAGGCCGAGGAGGCCGTGCCCGCCGAGGTGGCGGAGGCCGAGGAAGCCGTGCCCGCCGAGGTGGTGGGGGACGACGTGGAGCGCGCCCGTCGTTTGGCCTTTGCCGGTCGGGAAGAAGAAGCTGTCGAGCTACTCCTGGCGATCTTTGAAGCGGGTGGCCGGGACGAACACGTGGCGGCTCTCTTGGCCGAGTGGGTGGCAACCCATACCACGGGCCCCCGCCCCCACCAACTGCTCGGGGATGTCTACCAGCGCATGGGCCGAATCCACGAGGCCCTGGAGCAATACCGACTTGCACTCCAGAAATTGTGACCACTTTTCGCGCGCCAGCGCTGCTTATGGGAGATCAGTGATGGCCTCTATTGGAGTGATCGGGTTGGGCGTGATGGGCCAGAATTTGGCCCGCAACATTGCCCGCCGAGGGTTCCGGGTAGCCGTTTACAACCGTACCCGTGAGAAGACAGAGACCTTTGTCCAACAGCACCCTGACCCCAATATTCTCGCCACGTATGCCCTCGAAGAGCTCACAGCACACTTGGAGCGCCCCCGCCGTCTCCTGCTCATGGTCAAGGCAGGAGCGGCCGTGGACGCGCTCATAGCTCAGGTGCGCCCGTTGCTGGAGCCGGGAGATGTGCTCATTGACGGCGGCAATTCCCACTTCACCGACACCGAACGCCGCCAGCGCGAGCTGGCTTCCGATGGCATCCTCATGCTGGGCATGGGCATTTCAGGCGGGGAGGAGGGAGCCCTGCGGGGGCCAAGCCTCATGCCCGGGGGGCCAAAGGAGGCGTATGAAATGGTGGCGCCTGTTCTCGAGGCCATCGCTGCCCGGGCGCACGATGGCCGGCCGTGTGTGGCTTACCTGGGCCCCGGCGGAGCCGGCCATTATGTGAAAATGGTGCACAACGGGATCGAGTACGCCCTCATGCAGGGCATTGCCGAGGCATATGACCTGCTTCGCCAGGTGGGGGGGCTGGACGTCGACCACTTGGCCGCCATCTTCGAGGAGTGGAACCGGGCTGAACTGGCTTCCTTTCTCGTCGAGATCACGGCTCACATTCTCCGCGTGCAGGACCCCCAGACCGGCCGCCCGCTGGTCGACCTAGTGTTGGACCGGGCCCACCAGAAGGGAACGGGCAAGTGGACCTCCCAGAATGCTCTCGACGTGGGTGTGCCCGTTCCCACCATCACGTCGGCCGTGGAGGCACGGTATCTCTCGGCCCTGAAGGAGGAGCGCGTCCGGGCGTCCGCGGCACTCCCAGGTCCGGCTCCTGAACCCCCGGGCGGGCTTCACATGATCGACCAGGCAAGGGCGGCGCTCTTCGCCAACATGGTGGTGGCGTACGCACAGGGAATGGCCCTGCTACGCAGGGCAACCGCCGAGTACGGTTATACTTACCGCCTCGCCGACGTGGCAGCCATCTGGCGTGCAGGGTGCATCATTCGCGCAGCCCTCTTGGAAGACATCCGACAGGCGTTCGACCAGGCGCCCGAGCTCCCCAACGTCCTCCTGGCCCCCGTCCTCCGCCACGCCTTGGCCGAGCGACAGCAAGGGTGGCGTGCCACGTTGATCGCGGGCGTCCACCACGGGGTGCCCATGCCGGCGACCGCCGCTGCCCTGGCCTACTACGACGGATACCGGAGCGCACGTCTGCCCGCCAACCTGATTCAGGCCCAGCGTGACTACTTTGGCGCTCACACCTATGAGCGTGTGGACCGCCCCGGCACGTTTCACACCACATGGCGTCCGGATGTCACCATGTGAACCGAGACATGCCGGTGCGGGTGGAGTCGGATTTGACAGGGTCTTCAGATGGTGTTACCTTGCTTGCGTCCTGAGGCAGAGCCCTCCTGTGTTGGTTCCGGTGGTTTGGGAGAGCGGGTCCTGGCCTTGGAAAAGACGTTCTGTTGGAAAACAGTGCTTAACAACGATATCCTGTTCGCAGGTGCTCTTATCGAGAGGGGTGGAGGGACCGGCCCTGTGAAGCCCCGGCAACCAGCGGCAACGTCGGCCTGACAGCGGCGTTGTGCGCCAGGTGCCAAGTCCGGCAGACACGCCCCCGGCGCGTGTCTGAAAGATGAGAGGTCACCGTCCGTGCAAGACCTCTCGCCACGAGAGGTCTTTTTTTGGACAAGGAAAAGGAGGAACGATGCGCACTGTGGAATGGAGTGAGGGCGTGGTCAAGATGATCGACCAACGGCTGTTGCCGCACCGGTTCGAGGTGGCAGAATTCACCGATTACCGGGACGTGGCCCGTGCCATCAAGGAGATGTACGTCCGAGGGGCGCCGGCCATTGGGGCAGCCGCCGGGTTTGGGTTGGCGCTGGCGGCGCTACAGAGCCCGGCGACAACGGTGACGGCATTGGTCGAGGACTTGAAGGCCGCCTATGACGTGTTGTACGCGGCCCGTCCCACCGCAGTGAACCTGCGCTGGGCGCTGGACCGCCTCATGCACCTGGTTTACAGCTTGGAGACCGAAGATGTGAGCGCCGTGCGCCAGGCCTTGGTGGACGAAGCACAGCGTATAGCCGACGAGGATGTGGAAATCAACAAGCGCATGGGGCAGCATGGCGCCGAACTGGTGCCGGCCAACGCGCGCATCCTGCACCACTGCAACACGGGTGCCCTGGCCACGGTGGACTGGGGCACGGCCTTGGGCGTCATTCACACAGCCCATGAGCAGGGCAAGGGAATTCACGTCTGGGTGGATGAGACCAGACCACGCCTTCAGGGCGCTCGCCTCACGGCGTGGGAGCTCATGCAGTGGGGGGTTCCTATGACCTTGATTGCCGACAACGCGGCCGGCTATCTTATGTACAGCGGCCAGGTGGACTTGGTGCTCGTCGGCGCTGACCGCATCGCGGCCAACGGGGACGTGGCCAACAAGATCGGCACGTACAAGTTAGCGGCTGTGGCCAAGGACAACGGTGTGCCCTTTTACGTGGTGGCCCCCACATCAACGATTGACCTCAAAACGCCCAGCGGCGACGCTATTCCCATTGAGGAGCGTGACCCCCGTGAAGTAACACACGTGGGCAACGCGTCCATTGCCCCCGAAGGCGT
>JAUZRY010000024.1 GCA_030949995.1 Ardenticatenia bacterium | reverse complement strand
CAGAATATTCTGCAACTGTTGGAGCTGTTCGGGGGTCAGGTGGCGGAGCATTTCCGCCGTGATGACGGTGACATTGCCGGCCAACAAGGCCTCAGTGAGGCGGTCAAGGGGGGGCAAGTCCAGTCGTTGCACCGCCTCCTGGAGCTGGCGCATGAAGGCCTCATGAGGCTTGAGGGGGCGTTCGGCCGAGGCTACCTCGTCTCCCTGGCCCTTGGGAAAGGGGATGGAGTCCACATTCGGGCTGAAATACCGCTCGAAAAGCTCGTCAAAGAGGGGAATGTCCTGCTGGCGCTTCACCATGGCAGCCCGGAGGGCGGCTTTCACGGCGGAGCGGTTCCGCAGGCCGACTTGGCGGACGGCCAGAAAGGCGTCCAGGGCCTCGCTGCTGGAGACGCGCAGGCCCGCGGCCCGTAGCAGGTGAACAAACCCAACGAGCACATCGTCCACGTTTCCCTCCTTCTACTTCATACCCCACTCGCGCAGGCGCAATTGGGCTCGGCGCAGCAGCTCCGGAATGGAGCGGCGGGTGCGGGTGTGGTCTCCCTCGTGCTTGATAATCACCCCCAGCGTGCGTTCCACCTCCTCGGCGCCCAAGTGGTGGACGTTGAGCAAGGCCAGGGCGCGTGCCCAGTCGAGGGTTTCGGCGATGCCCGGGACTTTCTTAAGGGGCAAGTTGCGCACTTCGTGCACAAAGGCCACTACCTCGGCTGCCAATTCCGCGCTGGCTTCGGGCACGCGCACGCGCACCACGTTGAGCTCTTCCCGAAACGAGGGGTACGTGATGAAGAGGTGGAGGCAGCGGCGTTTGAGGGCGTCGGAGAGTTCACGGGCCTGGTTGCTGGTGAGGAGCACAAAGGGCTGCGTGCGGGCGCGCATGGTGCCCAGCTCGGGAATGCTCACTTGGAAGTCGCTCAACACTTCGAGCAAGAAAGCCTCGAACTCCGGGTCGGCCTTGTCCACTTCGTCCACGAGGAGCACAGGGCGTGTTTCCGAAAGCAGGGCCCGCAACAGGGGACGGGGTAGCAGGAAGCGCTCGGAGAAAAACAAGTCTTCTTCCTCAGCGATGCGGTCGAAGGCTTCACGGAGGGTGCGGGTGTCGGCCAGCAAGTCGCCCACCCGGTCGCGGAGCACTTGGGTGTAGAGCATCTGTTTGGCGTATTGCCACTCGTAGAGGGCCTTGGCCTCGTCCAGCCCCTCGTAGCACTGGAGGCGGATCAGATCTGTGCCCAAGGCCTCGGCCACGGCCTTGGAGAGCTCAGTCTTGCCCACGCCGGCCGGGCCTTCGACGAGCAGGGGTTTGCCCAAGCGGTCGGCCAAGTAGACCACAGTGGCGATGTCGTCCCCGGCCAAGTAGCGGGCTTGGCGGAGGCGGGCTTTCACGTCGTTGACGGATTGGAACATGGTGGCTCCTGTGTTCGATCTGGTTGCACCGAGTGGCGAGCTCTGAAAAGTGCCCATAATTGTAGTCATTCCGCGCCCAACGCGCAACCGTTACGGCGGCGTGTGGTCTCCCCCCGCACGTAGGCGCGTACGCGCTCCCGGTGGCGCCAGCCCTGGGGCAGGCCCTGGGGATAGCCCCACATCTTGGCCACATCGCCGGTGACCCGAATGAGGGGGACGAGCAGGGCGGCCAAGGGCCACTCGCGTCGGCGGAGGGATGATCTCATGCGCCAGAGTCGCTTGTACGGGGTGTAGAACATGGCCGTAGCTCCAAGAGCCCAAAGCGTGCCGGCCATTTTGGGGTGGCGGCGTGCCAGCGTGGCCAGTGCGGGCACAAGGCCCACATACGTGGCGTAACGGATAGCGTGGCGTGTTGGCCAGAGCAGCCCTTGCCCGTCACCGAGGGCATACTGGCGGTACTGGCGGGCGAAGGCACGCAGGGAGGGACGTGGACGAAAGTAGACGATGGCGTCGGGCGCGTAGGCAATGCGAAAGCCACGGGCTTGGACAGCGAGGTCGAAGAGCACATCTTCGGAGAAATCGGCCCATTCAGGGTAGCCGCCCACAGCTTCCCAGACGTGGCGGCGAAAGGCCACGCTGCGGCTGCTGGGCATGAAGCGCCCGCGTCCCATTTCCTCCTGTGCGGGGAGGGTAGTGGCGGCCAAGGCCACCTCAAAGAGGGTGTGGGGGTCGGGCAGGAAGAACCCGCTCACGAAGTCAGGAGGATCAGGGGCTGCGAACGGGGCCGTGAGATGTTCCAGCCAGCGGGGATCGAGGCGCACGCCGGCGTCGGTCACGGCAATCAGGTCGTGGTGGGCCTCGGAAATGGCACGGTTGCGCCCCCGGCTGATGTTGGCGCCGGGCTCGACGAACACCCGCAGGGGGAGATGTGCCTCGAAGGCGCGCAGGGCGGAGAGGGTGTGGTCGGTGGAGCCGCCGTCCACCACGATGACCTCGTCAGGAGGCCGAGTTTGCGTGCACACAGAGGTCATGAGGGTGGGCACGGTGTCGGCTTCGTTCAGCACGGTGAGGATGAGGCTGACGGGCTCAGGCATGGCGCAGCGCTCCGGCGAGCTGGGCGGCCACGAAGGCGTTGTTGATCAGCAGGGCCACGTTGGCGCGCAGAGGGGCCCCCCCGCTGAGGCGAGTCAGCGTTTCCAGCAGGAAGGGGGTGAGGGCCGGACCGGTAACCCCTTGGACGGCGGCCCGGCGCTCAGCCTCGACCAGCCAATCGTTCACTTGGTCGGCCGGCACCTCATCGTCGGCGGGCACGGGCACGGCCACCAGCACGCCTCCGCGGCCAAGGGCCAAGTGTGTTCGTACCACGGCTGCGGCCTCCTCAGGCGAGTCCACCCGTGCGTCCACCGGCAAGCCGCTGGTGCGGCTGAAGAAGGCGGGCAGCGTGTCCGTGCGGTATCCCAAGACCGGCACGCCCCACGTTTCAAGCCACTGGCGGGTGCGCTCCAGGTGGAGAATGGCCTTAGGGCCGCTGCAGACCACAGCCACGGGAAACGTGGCCAGGGCGGGCAAGTCGGCGCTGATGTCCCACGCCTCTCCGGGGTGGACGCCGCCAATGCCCCCGGTGGCGAAGACGTGGATGCCGGCTTGGGCGGCCGCCCAAGCCGTGGCGGCCACGGTGGTGGCGCCCAGGTGACCTTGGGCCAAGGTGATGGCCAGCGTGTGGAGGCTCACCTTGACGGCGGGCTCATGGGCCAAACGTGTCAACTCGTCGTCGGTGAGGCCCACCCGCACGGTGCCGTCCACCAGGGCGATGGTAGCCGGCGTAGCACCTGCCTCGCGAACGGTGTGCTCCATGCGGCGGGCGACGTGCAGATTGTGGGGTGATGGTAGCCCGTGGGCGATGAGGGTACTTTCCAGGGCCACCACGGGCTGGCCGGCATTCAAGGCCTCCTGGACCTGAGGGTGCACGGAGAGAAATGGGGCGTTCATTGGCGTACCTCACAGGAGCCAATCGTAGAGGCTGTCGAGGCTCAAGTCGGGCCGCACCGTCTCGGCGCAGGTGATCGTGAGGGTGGCCGCGCTGACGCCGAGGCGAACAGCTTCGTCCACCGGAAACTCGTTGAGCAGGCCGAAGACGGTGGCCGCGGTGAGGGCGTCGCCCACGCCGGTGAGATCGACCACTTCCACGTCCATCGCCGGCACGCGGCCGTATTCCTCGGCCGTGGCGTACACGGCCCCTTCTTCCCCCAGTGTGATCACCACAGTGCGAACCCCTTGGGCGATGAGTTCCCGGGCCGCCTCCAGGGCCTCTTGGGTGTGGCGCACCGGCTGGCCGCAGAGGACTTCTGCCTCGGCCGCGTTGGGGGTAAGGAGCCAAATGTGGGCTAAATGGGGCTTGATGCGCTCGGCCAGAAGCGTTGTGGTGGGGTCCACACAGAGGGGCACTCCGTAGCGACGGCAGAGGGTCACCACCGCTTGGATGGCCAAGGGGGAGAGGTTGGCATCCATGACGACGGCGCGCGTGTCCCGGAACCAGGCGCGGCGGTCCACGATGTAGGACGGGGAGATGAGGTGCATGATGCCCATGTCATCGATGGTCCAGTGGGGCTCACCGCTCTCGTTCAGGAAGGCAAGGTAGGAGCCGGGCCGGAACTCCCCGGAGCGCAGCACCTGGGTGACATCCACGCCAGCATCTGCTGTGGCGGCCAAGAGGTGGTCGCCGAAGGCATCGGCACTGATGGCCGAGAAGAGGGCCACGTTCAGTTCGAGGCGGGCCAGGTTTTCAGCGATGTTGCGCCCCACCCCGCCCACGCTCAGGCGAATGTGGCCGTGCACAGGCCCTCCGCCCGCGGGCCACTCGGTGGCCCTGATCTTGATGTCGAAGGCCGATGCCCCGATGACGAGCACGTCCCACGTTCTGTCGCCCATCAGACCAAGCGCTCCCGCACGATGGCACTCGCGTAATCCATAGCTGAGACCACGAGCACGATGGCCCACACGGCTGTGGCCGCCGAATTCCACTGGAGCTGGTTGATCCAGCGCTGGAGCTCTAAACCGATGCCGCCCCCCCCTACGAAGCCGATGATGGTGGACATGCGCACGTTGATGTCCCAATGGTAGACGGTGAAGGAAACGTAGGGGGGCACGATTTGGGGAACAACGCCGTACCAGATCACTTGCCACTCGTTGGCCCCGGTAGAGCGGATGGCCTCAATGGGCCCAGGGTCGATGTTCTCGGCCGCCTCGGAGTAGAGCTTGCCCAAGGAGGCGATGGTGTGAACGCTGAGGGCCAACACGCCGGCAAAGGGACCAAAGCCCACCCAAATGGCGAAGATAGTGGCCAGGATAAGGGGTTCAATGGAGCGGGCGGTGTTGAAGAAGGAGCGCACGGCCACGTAGAGGGTGTTGCCCCACAGGGTGGCCGGCATGATGTTGCGGGCCCCCAGGAAGCTGAGGGGCACGGCCACGAGGCCGCCGAAGGTGGTGGCCATCAGGGCTAGAAAGACCGTCTCAATCATTTTGTCGACGGTGGTGCGCAGGGTTTCGCTGGGACGCAGGGTGCCTGCCTCCCACTTGAGTTCCACGTCCAGGGCGTGGACACCTCCTTGTTGGGCAAGGAGCGGGGGGATGTCAGTTTGAACGGTGAAGCGGCCTTGGGCATCGGTCTCGAAGGGCTCGTCGCGCAGCCGGCCTTCGAGCCCCGCCACCCGCCAGTAGAGCCGCCCTGGCGTGTTGGGGCGGAAGCCGCTGCCGGAGACCACCAGGGGATCACGTGCGTTCAGGCACGTGGCAGAGAGGCTCACGGTGGGCCCTTCTGCCGCCGGTGGCTCGGGCGCGGGGCCGTCACAGGGCACGCGCACCACAGTGCTCACCGAGAGGGTGACGCGCTCCCGCGCCAACAGGGAAGGGCGCACCAGGTCGGAGATGATGGGGCGTGCTTTAGGTGCCCCTTGGACCAGGTCGATCAGGTTGATGTCGGCGGTTCGCCAGCTCCAGATGTAGAGGGGGATGGCCAGGGCGATGAGCACCAGGTACCGCCCCCACCGCACGTAGAAGCTCCGTTCACTCATGGCTTACACGAACCGTTCGCGCACCTTGCGGCTGAAGAAATCGAGCACGGTGACGACAAGGGCAATGGCCCAGATGGCGGCGCTGGCCGAGCGGAAGTCGGTCAACCGGATCCACTGCTGGAGCAGGAAGCCAATGCCGCCGCCCCCCACGAAGCCGATGATGGTGGACATGCGCACGTTGATGTCCCACCGGTAGACGGTGAAGGCGACAAAGGGGGGCAATACCTGGGGCAGGACCGCGTACCAGACCACTTGCACACGGTTTGCTCCCGTGGCCGTAATGGCCTCGATGGGGCCTGGATCGATGCTCTCAATGGCTTCTGAGTAGAGCTTGCCCAAGGCTGCAATGGAGTGCATGGTCAGGGCCAGGACGCCGGCGAAAGGGCCCAAACCCACCCATACGACAAAGACGATGGCCATGATGAGCGGCTCGATGGCCCGCAAGATGTTCAACGCCGTGCGGGCCAGATAATACACCAGAAGGGCCAACGGGTGAAACTGCATGGGATTGCGGGCTGCGAAGAAACTGAGGGGCACGGCGAACAGGGCGCCCCACGTGGTGGCCATCAGCGCTTGGGCGATGGTCTCCCCCATGCGCTGGGCCACGAGGGCACTCGTCTCCGTCAGGCGCCATGGCCCCACCTCGCTGATGTACCGTGCTTCCACCTTGTGGAGTTGGGCGGTCTCCTGGAATTGGCGGGGCACCATGTCAGGTACTGTCACGCGGACTTCAAAGGTGCCTTGGGCATCGGTGAGGAAGGTGATGAATTGCCCCCCAGAGCGAAGCCGGGCGCGGTCGCCGATGGGGTTCTCCCACCACAGCTCCCCCTCGACGTTGGGGGGAAATCCCTGCCCGCGCACGGTGATGCTCTCGCCCACGGACGCGCATGGCGGTGTGGGCACCACCACCGTGCCGCCCGTGGCACCGGCTGTGGGCGGAGGCACATCGCCGCACGGCACTTGGACGGGCGCCGAGGAGGCCGCGTAGGTCACCTCTCGGTCCACGTAGTAGGGCTGCAGGAGGCTCACCACGAAGGGGCGAATCTTGGACGCGCCCACGGCTAGCTGCTGCACGTCGATCTCCGTTACCCGCCAGCCGATGGCGTAGACGATGATGGCCGCGCTCATCACCAGCTTGACCGTGCTGGGGCGCCGCCCGAACACAATGGTGCGCGTTTCCCACGCGTTCCACAGCCAGAAGGGCACCAGGGCGGGGAGAAGCGACCAAAGCTCCAGCCACCAGAGCAACCCTAGGAGCGTAGCGGTCGTGATGGCGATCCACATGCCCCGCTCGCGCCGTCCGGCGTAGATGTGGCCCATGCCGGGAAAGACGAACGAGAGCAGTGGTGCCAAAAGGCGTCTGTTGGCAGGCGCCGGTTGTGGAACGTGTTCCGCCCGTTCCATGAGGACGTGAGCTCCTTCAGCGGATTTCAACCTCGATGGCGTCTTCGCCGTAAATCTCCTTGAAACGGCGGTCGTCAATCTCCTCGGGGCGCCCGTCGAAGACCAGTTCGCCGGCCCGCAGCGCGATAATGCGGGTGCCGTACCGGCGCGCCAAGCTGAGGAAGTGCAGGCTGCACAGCACGGTGAGGCCTCGCTCCCGGTTCATCCACTCGATGTACTTCATGACTGAGTGGGAGGTGGCCGGGTCCAAGCTGGCCACAGGTTCGTCGGCCAACAGGAGCCGGGGCGCCTGCATCAGGGCGCGGGCAATGCCCACCCGCTGCTGCTGCCCTCCGGAGAGCTCGTCGGCCCGGTTGTGGGCCTTGTCAGCGATGCCCACCAACTCCAAGTTGCGCAGGGCGCGCTCTCGGTCGTCACGGCTCCACAACCCCAACAGGCTGCGCCACGTGCTGGTATAGCCCAGCCGGCCGGTAAGCACGTTGGTGAGCACAGTGTGGCGCTTGACCAAGTTGAACTGTTGAAAGATCATGCCGATTTGCCGGCGAATCCGGCGGAGGTCCTCCTGGCCGGCGGCGGTGATGTCCACGCCGTCCCAAATGATCTGCCCGGAGGTGGGTTCGATCAGCCGGTTGATGCACCGCAGGAGCGTGGACTTGCCAGAGCCGGAGAGGCCAATGATCACCAAGAATTCTCCGTCCGGCACGGTGAACGAGACGTTCTTGAGCGCCACGGTGCCGTCGTCGTAGACTTTGGTGAGCTCCTTGATCTCGAGCACGGTGCCTCCTGCCAAGCCGTGCCCGCTGCCCCCACGGCGTACAGGGACAGCGGGCGTTGTGGGCTACTCGCCCCCTAGCTCCTCAACGCTGATGCCGGCCGCGTCCAATTGGGCGCGGAAGGCGTCGTAGAAGGAATCGTCAATGGGCTCCAATCCTTCAATGGAGTAGACGGTTTGTAGGGCTTCTTGTCCCTCGTCCGTGCTGGCGATTTCCAGGAGCGCCTGTTGGAGCTGTTCGCGCAGATCGGCCGGCATGTCCGGGCTGACGCTCACGTTGTCGTTGGGGATGGGCGGGGATTCGGCCAACACGTGGACTTTCTCCTTCACGTCAGGATATTCGTCTTCCACGGCGTTGCGGGCGTCCACGTAGGTGGCACCGGCATCACACTCGCCGTTGTACACGGCGATGATCACGTTGTTGTGAGAGCCGGCCTCCACGGTCTTGGCAAAGTCGGCATCTGGGTCCACGCCGTTGGCTTGCATGACCACACGCGGAATAATGTAGCCCGAGGTGGAGAGCGGATCCACCCAGCACATGACCTTGCCCTTCAGGTCCTCGAAGGACTCGATGCCGGCATCGGCACGCACGACGATCTGTCCGGTGTAGAAGGGCCGGCCGAAGCGAACTGTGGCCAGGATGGGTTCCACGTCACACTTCTCGTTGGCCAGCAGGTACCCGAAGGTGTTGAGCCACCCGATGTGGGCGTTGCCGGCACACATGGCTTCCACAACGGCCGCGTATGACGTGGCCACATTGCTCTCGATTTGTAATCCGGTCTTTTCCTCCAGCATCTTTTCGATGGCTTCACCCCCGGCGATGATTTCCTGTGTGTCACCCGAGGGCACGAAGGACATCACCAGGGGGTTCTCGGCGGAGCCCAACGACGGGGGGGGCGTGGGCGATGGGGGCGGTGTGGGGGTGGCTTGGGCACCACCACCACAGGCGACAATGAGCACGGTGAGAACGGCTAAGGGGATGAACACACGAATGCGCATCACTCTCCTCCTTAGTTGTGATTCGGGCTTGAACGGGTAATCGGCGTTCACCGGGCAGCGACCGACAAGGACTGCACACGTGGGACTCGCGCTGTAAAAGACAGACGGTATGTGCCACCTTCGGTGTTCGAAAACGCGGAACGCTGAAACACTGACCACCGGTTACCGAAACTATACACCAAAGTGAGGAATTGGACCAGCGTAAACGGGCACCCCGATAGTTGGCAAAAGGAAGGTTTGGCCCTACAATGTGCGGCGAGCCCCCTGAGTCCAGGGAACGCACCGCTCTTGACGGGGTATACTGAGGGGGGAAACGCGGAACAGATCTTCGCCGGAGGGGAGATGTAGTGATGGCCCGAATGCCCGGCTGGCTCCAGGACGCGCTGCTGGCGGCGCTCATGGTCGTGGTGGCTGTCGTCGTGGAGCGGTGGACTCAGGGGCGTGTGGCCAACAGCACGATCGTCGTCTGGGTGGGGGGGCTCTACTTCGTGCTCCTGCGCTTGGGCGCGTGGCTGGCCCGGATGGGACGCACGCTGGGATGTTTGTTTGGCTTCGGCGTAACATGGCTGTTACCCTGTGGCGCAGTGGCGTATGTGGCCCTCTCGGGTGACCGCGTGGCCACGGTGCGCGATTCGTTGCCCCTCTTCATTCTGTTGGGTGTTTTCCTTGTTGTGGTCATGACGATCACGTTAGCGCGGGTGCGCGCTCACGACATGAGCCGGCGCCCGTCAACCCCTGCTGAAGGAGCACCATGAACGTGCGCCGGTTCCTGGATGGCCTGCGGGCATCCGGTTACGGCCGCCGCATAGTTCACATCGAGGAGATGCCGCCCAGGGCTGCCCGTTACGCCCAGCTCTCCACCCCATTGCCGGCGGCACTCCGGGAAACCTTGGGCCGCCAGGGCGTGAGCTGCTTTTACACCCACCAGGTACAGGCCATCGAACTGGCCCTCAAAGGGCGTGACGTGGTGGTGGCCACGGGCACGGCCAGTGGCAAGACGCTCTGCTACAACGTGCCCGTGCTCGTGCGCCTCTTGGAGGACTTCCGGCGCCGGGCGCTCTACCTCTTCCCGACCAAGGCCCTCGCCCAGGACCAGTTGCGTGCCCTCGGGGAACTCACCGACCACCCTCTCCTGCGCCGCGTGGTCTTCGCCACGTATGACGGCGACACCCCCCGCCACGTGCGGGGCCGCCTGCGCCGACGGGCTCACATTGTGCTCACCAACCCGGACATGCTCCACGTGGGCATTCTGCCCAATCACCAGAGATGGTCTGCCTTTTTCAGCCGGTTAACATATGTGGTGATTGACGAGGCACATGCCTACCGGGGCGTGTTTGGTAGCCATGTGGCCTGTCTTCTGCGGCGCCTCTGGCGGCTGTGTGCCCTCTACGGTGCTCGTCCCACAGTGGTGGCGGCGTCGGCTACCATTGGCAACCCGCGCGAACACGTGGAGCGCCTAACCGGGCGCCGGGTGGACGTGGTGAGCCAGGACGGTGGCCCCCGCGGCCGGCGCACCTTGTGCTGTGGAACCCGCCCTGCTTGACGCCCGCCTGTGAGAGCCGGCGGAGTGCCAACATGGAGGCCGCGGAGCTGATGGCATCCCTGGTGCGCGCGGGATGGCGTACGATCGTCTTCACCCGGGCACGCAAGGTGGCCGAGTTGATCCTCATCTACGCGCGCCGCCGCCTCGCCACCCACACCTCCGAGTCGGACGTAGCCGATCGTTTGGCCGTCTACCGAGCTGGCTACCTCCCGGAACACCGACGGGAGATTGAACGCCGCCTCTTCAGCGGGGAGCTGGTGGGCGTGACGGCCACGAATGCCCTCGAGTTGGGCATTGACGTGGGCACGCTCGACGCCGTGGTGATGGTCGGGTTTCCCGGCACGGTGGCCAGCATGTGGCAACAGGCCGGTCGCGCCGGCCGGGGCACACGGGAGGGGCTGGCCGTGCTCATCGGTCAGGAGAATCCCCTCGACCAGTATCTGATGCGTCACCCCGATACCCTCTTTGGTCGGCCCGTGGAACAGGCCCGCATCGACCCCCAGAATCCCTACGTGTTGGGCGATCACCTCATGTGCGCGGCCTACGAACACCCGCTGGACGAGGCCGACCGGGACTACTTTGGTCCCGCCTTCGACGGCGTTGTCTCCACCTTGCTCGCCCAAGGCGTTCTGGAGACGCGAGGTGCTCGGCTGATCTACGCCCGCCGTGATTACCCTGCCCAACGGGTCAACATCCGCAGTGTGGGCGGTGCCCCCTACCTCCTCTGTGCCCGCGACGAGAGGGGAAATTCCCAGGTGTTGGAGATCATCGAGGCTGAGACTGCCTTTGAGCGACTACACCCCGGGGCCATTTATCTTCACCAGGGCGAGACTTATTGGATTGAAATGCTCGACATCGAACGGCGCACTGCCTGGGCTGTACCCGTGGATGTGGAGTATTACACACAACCTCGCATTGTCACCGACGTGCACTTGGTACGTCCTTGGAGCTCCCGCACTGTGGGGAGCACCACAGCCTGTGTAGGGGAGGTTGTAGTTACCCAACAGGTCATCGGATACAGGCGCGTGCGCCATGGCTCGGAAGATATGATCGGGGAGGAGTGGATCGAGTTGCCCGCCACCCGCTTTCCCACCGTGGGCGTGTGGTGGGACGTGCCGGCTGGCTGGGCGGCCCGCCTGCGTAAACGAGGAGTGCACTTCGAGGGTGCTCTCCACGCCTTTGAGCACGCGGCCATTGGCCTGTTGCCCTTGTTCGCTATGTGTGACCGTTGGGACATCGGTGGCGTGTCCACCGCGCTTCACCCAGACACGGGAACCCCTCTCATCTGTGTGTACGATGGGCACCAAGGTGGGGTGGGCATTGCTGAGCGCGGGTTTGAGATGGTGGAGCAGTGGTGGCAGGCCGTGTGCGACCTCGTGCAAGCGTGCCGCTGTGAGGACGGTTGTCCGGCCTGCGTGCAGAGCCCCAAGTGTGGCAACCAGAACATGCCTCTGGACAAGGCCGGGGCCATCATGTTGGCGAAGCTCCTGCTTGGGCGAGAAACGGGTGGACCGTAGCGGGCGCAACGTCGGGCTTGGACCCTTGAGCCGCTCTTCGTGGACCATCCACCCGGACAACACGTGTACCAAGAAGGGGAAACCATATGGTCATCCAGAGCGCTCATGTGGCTGTCTTCACCGACGTACATATCTTCCGGGGCATCGTGCTCACGGGACGCCGGCGGGTGTCGGACATGTTGAACGACAGCATGTCCCAATACATTGAGTTGGAGGACGTCCAGGTCTACAGCGTACTTCGACCTACCCGCTCGGTTCGCGAAATGGCGTCGGCCTACGTGAGCAAGCGCAACTGTCTCTTTGTGGCCGTCCTCCGGGAGGAGTTCAAGGACCCGTTGGCCCGCTTTTTCGCCTACGTGGAGCGGGTAGCATGGCCCGGCATCTTGTACGTGGGCGCCTACGAGATTCACGGCACTCTGTTCTTCAAGACCAAACAGGAGAGTAAGGGGCCTTTGGTACGGCCTGGGGAAAGTTTTCTTCCCGTGGCCAAGGCGTTGGTCTACTCCATGCTCAATCCGCGCGTACAGGTTCGTGCTCCAGTCGTGCTTGTGCGCGACGGGACCTTTAGTGCCTTCTTTTACGAGGAGGCCCAGTGACCACGGGAGAGATGCAGGTGAACAGGCTCAACGGAGTGGCACTGGCAGCCCTGGTCGGGGGTGTGGCCTGGATGGGCAGTGGGGCCTATGTTGCCCATCGCATGACGGCCCGCCGCCCCCCCGATCCGCCCGACCACCCGGACCGCTATGGTGTTTCCTGTGAGGATGTGGCCTTCCCCGCGCGGGATGGCACGTTGCTCCGTGGGTGGTGGCTCCTGTCCGAGGCGGGCGCGCCCACGGTGATCGTGGCGCCGGGCCAAGCGGGCAGCGCTGACGGCGACGTAAGGGCAGCCGCACGACTGGCCAAGGCGGGCTTCAACGTCCTCCTCTTCGACTTTCGTGCTCATGGCCGCTCGGCCGGCGAGCGGGTCACCTTTGGGTACGGCGAAGTGTTGGACATGTGTGGGGCCTTGGACTGGTTGGCCGAAAAGGGAATTGCTCGCGCTGGTGTGTTGGGGTTCTCTATGGGCGGCGCTGTGGCCATCACCACATCAGTCTATGACGCTCGCATTGGGGCTGTGGTGGCCGATTCCCCCTTTGTCAGGCTCCACACGGTGCTTGCGGCTGGCCTCCACGAGGCGGGGGTACCCCGTCGGATGGCCTCGTGGTTGGCCCGCTGGGCTATACTTTGGGCTGATATGGCCCTTGATATTGCCTTAGAGGTGGCCGAGCCGGCCCGGTGGGCACCGGCTGTGCGCACGCCTGTCCTCGTCATCCAGGCTGGACGCGACCGTTTTGTGCCCGTTGAGGAGATCCGGTGGTTTCGTGAGCAGGTGACCGGCACCTGTGAGGTGTGGTGTGTGCCCGTGGCCGACCACCGCGAGGCAGAGCGTGTGGACCCCGAAGCCTATTGGGCGCGAGTGATGGGGTGGTTTAACGACCACCTGTGAGCGTGAGTGGCGTCTTGGCCCTGTGATGGAAGGGAGCAGAACATGAATCTCGAGTGTGTCTACGTAACCTCGGGCCTGCTTACGGCCGAGGTCATCAAGGCCAAGCTAGAAGCCCACGACATCCCTGTGCTGCTCCGATACGAGAGCGTGGGTCCCATCTACGGCATTACCGTTGACGGGTTGGGCGAGGTCCGCGTTATGGTGCCGGCCGAGCTGGCCACCTTGGCCCGGGAGCTGTTGGACGACGCAGGCGGTGGGGAAGGCTGGCCGCCAGAGGTGCCGGGGTGAGCGCGTGAACGGGGCCCCGAGGACAACACGTGCCCCTAGGGCCCCGGTGGCTGTTTCGGCTACCGCACGACTACCGGCAGGTAGAGGCTGTATTCGATGGCGCTCCCGCCCCAGAAGCCGCCGACGAGAACGTAATTGCCTCCGCTCATGGTGCCGGCATCCGCCTGGCCGACGGTACCGCTGACGGTGTAGGGGCCGCCGCTGCTGGTGCCGCCTCCGCCGTCAACGGTGTTCCAGCTCAGGTCGTAGCTGCCGCCCACTTGGGCCAGGACAATGGCCGGCAAAAGGACGACCACAAGGATCACCACAACGAGGCCTGCACGGTGTGTGCTCATCGGCTTTCCTCCTTTCCGCGATGCCGTCGTCCTGCCCAGAAGGCCACGCCCGCCAGGGCCAACGCGCCAATGTTGGGCAACCACGGGGCCGACCAGCGTGCCCAACCGCCTCCCCGCTCCAATGTCTCGATGCGCTTCTCCAGGGCGGCCAACTGTGCCTGCTGCTGGGCCAATTGGGCGTCGCGGGCTGCCAGGAGAGCTTGCGTGATCCGCAGGGGGGGCAGGCCCACCAACACGTTCACCTTGTGGACGCCACTGCCGGAGGCGGATTCCAGCGCCTGGCCCACCACCTGGTTCACCTGCTCCAGCGTCAGACGCTCGGGCGCCACGGCCACGCCTGTGCCGTCGTTCCGCCCCGAGGGCACGATGAAGTCCCCGGCGCGCACGGGGCCGCGCACCTTGACCGGCACCTGGCCCACGAAGGCGACTCGTTCGTAGAATGCCTTGTTGGTTCCATCTGGGCTGTTCCCGATCACAGCAGGTGCTGTGGAGACCACCATGGCAAAGGGGGGCATTATCCGTGACCTTGGTCACTTTGTCCCCGAACACTCCCACCACGTCACCAGCTTCAATGGTCTCGCTGGGGTTGAGGCGCGGAAGCCACTCGGCCACATCGGCACCGCTGGTATTGAGTGAGATACCACCACTGCCATTCCCCTCGATAGCACCAATGGCTCCGCTTGCATCGAAAAAGGTGATGAAGTTGATTCCACTGTTCGGGTCATCCACGTTGACCTTTAGGGCCAATACTTGAGGACAGGGAGTGAAAGAGGGAAAGCCTGAACACGCAGATGTGCTTGTATTTTCTACAGTTGCGACGTGGTCTTCTGGGCCAAAGAAGAGATCCAAGACGGTTTTTCTCCTCATCCCCCACCACGTGAAGTGTGTCCGCGGGTGAGCTTGTACCTATGCCCACTTTCCCATCCCCGGTCACGCTCACGATGTCGCCGCCTGCGCTGTTCCAGAAATTCAGGCGGTCCTCAGCTTGGGTGCTGCCGATGTAGCCGGCAATGTGCCAGCGGCGGTCGGTGTTGGTGTTGGTGAACTCCAGCCGGGCGTAGTCGTCGGCTCTTTCGTGCAAGCGCACCGTGGCTGTGCTGGTGGTGGAGTTGGCGGAGAAGTAGCCGGCGTTACCGCTTGCCGAATATCCGTAGACACCTATGCCAGAGTTCGAGGAGCCGTAGACACCCCAGCCAGAGCCTTCCTGGCTGCCCCACACGCCTATACCGAGGCCGCCTGTTCCCCGATTAATGCCTCGCACGGCCGCAGAGTACCCACCAGGGGAGGTAGAGGTGATTTCTCCGAGGAGTGCCACGGCTGAGTTACTGGTGAATCGCTCTGGACAGAAAGTGCGGGCGTTGTGCCCGTTGTTGAGGGATCGCGAATGGTGGCTCGTGGCATCAGGCTCATGGCGTATGGTGCCGGGTTGAGGGGCTGAAGGGGGGCCAAGCTGGTGAAGGCATCCGTGCTGGTGCCCGGCCGCACGCCGATCTGGAGCCAGAGCGCGGTGCCGTCGAACACGTCACCGAGGTCGAGCTCCACGGTGAAGAGGCCGTCGGTGACCGGCACATCCTCCTTAGTGACGGTGGATCCCACTTGGGTGGCCGTGTCAGGGTCGCTGCCGTCGTAGAGCTTGAACTCGAAGTCGTAGGTGCCGTTGGCCGGATTGCCGCCGTCGGTCAGGCGACCTTGGTAAGTGAAGGTCGTGCCTACCACAGCTTGTACGGCTGTAGTTCCTTGAGGTGTGGCTCCCCCTTCGCCAGCCTGTGGGCCCTGTGCCTGGGCAAGGCCAGCAACTACGGTGACTAACACCACCACGACCAGAAGGTGAACGGCGAATCGTTTGGCGTTCATCGTGACCTCCTGAGACTGTGAAATTGGTTGACCCGACGTTGGTGCGCCTGCGCCAGACAACACGGGGGTGACCAAAATAGGCTTCAGCGAAGGCGGTGTGGAAAGTTGGCCGTGGTGAGTTGACGTTGTACCATCTGGCTTCCAGGTGGCCACAAACTCACCCCTTGCTCATTATACCAGATCACCGTTTCCAAAGTGTTACCAAGCACCCGCCACGCCGGGATGCAACGTTGGCACGTGGAGAAACAGCAGACGGGTTCTGTGACGGAGGACAGTGGGCTTCACATGCAAACACAGGAGAAGAGGGCGTTTATTGGATAAACGACGGTGAGGACTCGTTTTCTCCACCAGCACGGTGGTGACCACGGAGGGAGGTCGGTGTGGCCACAAGGACGTGTGCGGTGTATGTGTTGGGCACCTTCCACGTCACATGCCACGGAAAACCGGTCATCGATTTTCGATCCCACAAAGTGCGTGCTCTGCTGGCCTACGTGCTCCTCGAAGGCCATCCCACCTATCAGCGCGGGGAGCTGGCTGCCCTCTTCTGGCCGGAGCTGTCCGAAGAGGCCGCGCGCCGCAACCTGCGCCTTGCCCTCCACCGCTTGCGCAGGGCCCTCGGCGACGATGTGATCGACCGGCTCTTGGAAGTCCACCGGGACATGATCCTCTGCCGGCCCGACAGCGTCTGGGTCGATGCGCTGGCGTTTGAACATCATGTGCAGGCCGCGTCGAGGCACGCGCACGAACCCGGCGAGCTGTGCCATCACTGTTTGGCGCACTTGGCCCGGGCCGTTGCGCTCTACCGGGACGACTTCCTCAAAGGCCTTGCGGTTAAGGGCTCCTCAGCCTTTGTGGAGTGGGTAATCCTCAAGCGGGAGCGATGGCACAATATGGCAATGACAGCCCTCTTCACGCTGGCCGAACACTGGCGGCGCCACGGCCGGCTGGACTACGCCCATCAGTACGCGCGCCGTCAGATCGAGCTGGAGCCCTGGCGGGAGGAAGCGTACCGCCAGCTCATGGACATCCTGGCCCGCCAGGGACAGATCAGCACGGCCCTGGCCCTCTACAGGACATGCTCCCGCATGTTGGCCAGGGAATTCAACGTGGAACCAGATGCCCAAACCCAACACCTGTACCGGCGCATTCTGCGCCTGCGACAGGGCCAGCGCTTTCTTCCGCCCACCCCCACTGCCTCCTTTGTCGGGCGGGAAGAGGAGCTCGCTTGGTTGGGCCGCTGCCTGACCAATCCTCGATGTCGGCTCATCACCATTGTGGGATTTCCTGGTGTGGGCAAAACTCGCCTGGCCCTGGAGGCCGCCTCGACCTACGCCTTTGCGTTCCTCCACGGCGTCTGTGTGGTCTCCGTGCGGGGCATACACCACATGGACCAGTTCCTGGCCGTGCTCGGCGAGCACTTGGGCTCACATGTCGTGGGAGGGCTCCACGGGAAGAGCACGTGCTCCACTTCCTCCGGGAGCGAGAAATGCTCCTCGTGCTGGACAACGTTGAACACATGCTGATTTCCCCACCTGACCGGCAGGGCATGGTGACATTTCTCCTCAAGGCCATCGAGGACGCGCCCGACCTGAAAATTCTGGTGACGTCCCGCGAGCCGTTGGGCGTCCGTGGCGAATGGCTGCTCCACCTGGAAGGATTACCCTGTGTCGAGGGAAACGGAGTGCTGGCCGCGGACGATGAAGCCCTGACAGCCGTTCCTGCTGTGTGCCTCTTTGTGGAGCGGGCGCGGCAGGCGCAGTGGGATTTCGACCTCCGCCGTGAGCGGGACCACGTGGTGCGCATCTGTCGTTTGGTGCAGGGCCTGCCCCTCGGCATTGAGCTGGCCGCTTCCTGGGTGGACCGCCTCTCCTGCCGCGCCATTGCCGATCGACTGGAGCTCAACCTCCACGCCTTGGAGAGCCCACTGGAGGGCCTGGAACCCCATCACCGCAGCCTGTGGGCAGCCTTGGACTCATCGTGGCAATTGCTCGATGCCCACGCCCAGCAGACCTTGGCCCGGCTGGCCATCTTCCCGGCTGATTTTGACGCCCATGCTGCTTCCCAAGTGGCTGGCATCTCGCCGGAGCTGTTGACCAGGCTGGTCACCATCGCCTTGGTGCGCCAACCCGAGCCAGGGCGGTATGAGCTCCACGAGTTGATGCGCGAGTTCGCCTGGCAAAAGCTGTGCGCGATGCCGCACGATGAGGTGAGAGAGCGTGTCGGTCCCGCCTCGCCGAGCACTATGTGATGCTGCTCCAGCGCCTCCAGGAGGATCTGCGAGATCCCAACCAACGGGAAGCGTTGACGACCATCCGCCGGGAGTGGAAGAACGTGGAAGCTGCCTGGCATTGGGTCCTCCTCCACGGAGACCTGATCAGCGTGGAGCGAGCCCATGAGGCCATCTACCTCTTCTGCGAGATGTGTGGCCTCTTTGCCCGGGGCGAAGTGCTCTTCCGACAGGCCGTGAACCAGTTGGAGGACAGGGACGATGGCGATCCGAGCGCGCCCCTGATGGGCAAACTCCTGATCCGACATGGCTGGTTCCTCTGTCGTCTGGCCAGTATGCCGAGGCGCGCCGCACCCTGCGACGGGGATTTGCCGTAGTCCGCCGGTGGGGCGACCGGGACGAAATTGCCTTTGCCCTGGGCACCTTGGGTATTGTGGCGCACAACATGGGCCACTACGAGACTGCCCATCGCCTCTACAGGCAAAGTTTGACCATGTACCGGCAGACCGGCAACCTGTGGGGTACGATCAGGGCCCTGTCACGCTGTGGCCTGTTGGCGTACACGCTGGGCGAGGTGGGGCGAGCCAAAGAGCACTTCGAGGAGGCCGCCCTCCTGGCTGTAATTGTGCACGACCTGCGCGGGGAAGCGTTTGCCGCGGCCTACTTGGGCCTCATGGCCTGTGAGCAGGGTGACTACGGTGAGGCGCGCCGGCAATGTGAGCAGGCCCTGCACTCCTGCCAGAAAGCAGGAGATGAGTACGGCGTGGCCCTCTGCTTGAGCTACCTGGGCCGCACCTTGGGCCGGATGGGCGACGTCGCCCGCGCCCAAGACGTGCTCTACGACGCCCTCGAGAGATTTCGTGTCCTGGGAGACGACCATGCCGTGGCCTACACGCTGAACCAATTGGGAGACGTGTGCCGGCTTCAGGGCCAGTGGGACATGGCCAGGGCATGCCACCGGAAGAGCTTGGCCACATATCGCAGGCTCAACAGCGCCGGCGGCATGGCCGAAGCCTACGGCTATTTGGGCTATTTGGCCTTTGAACAGGGGCGTGAGCGCGAAGCCCGGCGTCTCTTCCGCCAGAGCTTCGACTTGTTCGCCCATAATCCTGCGAGTCGAAGACGAGTTGCTCTCCTCACACGCCGTTGGGAGAAAGCCCTCAGAGCCCTTGGCCTGCTTCCCCCACGCCAAGTGCTGGCTGGTACCTCGAAGACGGGCGAGCTCATGTCCTAATGTTTTCGGTCGTATCGGTCGAGCAGGCTTGAGCCCTGTGTGCCGGCACAGCACCACGGGCCCCGCTGCGGCCGTTGACGACCAGGGGCTTCCGATCTCGGGCGACGTGGATACCAAGGCCGCTGCAACAGCCTGAGTCTTCGACCCACGAAGAGCGTTTCCCCGAAGCAGTTCATCGCCGTGTAGGCCCTGTGTTTGCTCTTCGTATAACTTTGCAGTAGTATTATCCCGTTGACTCATTGCGGCGTCGCTTAAGCTGCCGAAAGGAGCTCTTGAATGCGTGCAGTCTCTTCTCAAGCTCAGATCACATGCCCCCAATGTGGAACATCGTTCGAGGCCCAACTGCATACCATTGTGGATGCTCGTCGCCATCCACACCTCAAAGATATGTTGCTGAGAGGCCGGCTCAACTTTGTGGTCTGTCCTGCCTGTGGAGCACAAGGGGCCCTCATGGTGCCCCTCGCGTACCATGACCCCGACCACGAGCTCTTGATTGTCTTCATTCCCTCCGAACTCAACCTCCCCATGGAAGAAGAGGAGAAACTCGTCGGCCAACTTACCAGGGCCGTCATGGAAAGCGTCCCCCCCGAGGCCCGTAAAGGATACTTCCTCAACCCGAAGCGTGTCATAACATTTGATAGCCTGTTGGAAGCTGTCCTCGAGGCCGAGGGCATTGACCGCGAGACCTTGGAAGCCGCCTTCCGCCGTCAGGGCGAGCGCATTCAACTCCTCCTGCAGATGCTGGACGCCGTTGAGGACGAGCAGAAGCTGGCCGACCTGGTGAGGGCCCATGGCGATGAGCTGGACCCTGAATTTCTCGCCCTCCTTGTGGGTATGCTCGAGGCCGCCGAGGAGTACCAGGACAAGCGCACGGTGCAGGGCCTGCAACGGCTCCGGGAGCGCCTGATCGAGCTGGCCGGCATTCCGCCGGAACGCTTCCCCAAAGCGGCCCACGAGGCCATGTACGCTGACCTGCTGCGGCTCCTGCGCCAGACTTCCCCGGATCACCTCGAAGCCGTCGTCACTCGATACCGCCCATTTTTGGACTACGGCTTCTTCCTTTATGTGACGGAGCAGATCGAGGCCGCGGGAAGCCAGGACGAGCGACAGGAGCTGGAAATCCTGCGCCACAGCCTGGTGGAGCTCACCGAGCGCTTGGACCGGGAGACACACGAGGCTGTGGAGCGGGCCTCCAAGCTGCTCAACGAAATTCTGCGCGCCCCTGACATGGAGGCAGCCATCGTGGAGCGCGCTGACCAGCTCGACGAAGCCTTCCTCCTGGTGCTCTCGGCCAGCATCAAATCCGCCTCCGAACAGAACCGCCCCGACGTGGTAGAGGTGTTGCAACGGGTCTACCGGCGCACGATAGAGGAGGCGGCCAAGAAGTTGCGCCCGGAGCTGCAGATGGTCAACCGCCTCTTGGGCGCCGAAACTCCACAGGAACGGGAGCGCCTTCTGCGGGAGGCGCTCACCCACTTCGACGCCGCCGGCTTCCTGGAAATCCTTGAGATGCTGGCCTCCGACGCTGAAGCTCAAGGGGCCGGTCCGGAGCTTCTCTCCCGCCTTCACGACATTGTCGAACAGGCCCGTGCCATTCAGGATGCCATGCACGTCCAATGAGCGCCCACGGACCCTCACAGCCAACCCGACGGGCACATGTGGAGCGCCACACGGCCGAAACGCGCGTGTGGGTGGAGTTGGTCCTCGACGGCCACGGCGCTGGCGAGCGCCGCACCGGTGTGCCCTTCTTCGACCACATGCTCGACCACGTGGCCGTCCACGGCCTCTTCGACCTGACTGTGCGGGCTGAGGGGGATTACGCCGTCGACGACCACCATACGGTGGAGGATGTGGGCATCGTAATGGGCCAGGCGCTGCGCCATGCCTTGGGCGAACGCAAGGGCATCCGGCGCTACGGCCACGCCCTGGTGCCCATGGACGAGGCCTTGGTGCTGGCGGCCGTGGACATCAGCGGCCGCGGCCTTCTGACCTTCTCGGGGCAGTTTCCTGCTTCCAAGGTGGGCACCTTCGACACGGAACTGGTTCCCGAATTCCTGCGCGCTTTGGCCGCCAACGGGGGGGTGACCCTCCACGTGCGCGTTCTCGCTGGCCAAAACACCCACCACATCATCGAGGCCATCTTCAAGGCACTGGGCCGCGCCCTGCGCGAAGCAACCGAGCCTGACCCCCGACGGGCTGGTGAGGTCCCCAGCACCAAGGGGGTGATCGAGTAGGGATCGCGAGGATGATCGGCCGTCCCGAACTCCCGCGATGAGGAGAGGGGCATGGATGAGAGGGTCACCTACACCGGCTGTTACTTTGAGCGCCACTACGGTTCGCCCGTGTATCGGCTTTACTTGCGCATGAGGAATGCGTGCGTCTACCGGGCCGTGTGTGCGTACCAGCCGTCAGGTCGCCTGTTGGAGATCGGATTCGGCAACGGCAACCTCATTCGCACCTTTGCCCGTCGCTTTGAGTGCTATGGGGTGGACATCTCCCCGGCAGCTCTGGAGGCCATGCGCCGGCACATAGGGGGTGTCGATGTGGAGCGCTTTCGCCTGTGTGACGTGGAACAGGAGCCGGTGCCCTTTGCCGTCTCCTTTGACGTGGTGTGTGCTATGAACGTGGTGGAACATTTCGCCAACCCACGCCTGGTGTTGGAACGTGTCCACCGGGCCCTCCGGCCAGGAGGCTTCCTGGCCCTCTACCTGCCCACTCGTTCCAACCGGCTCTCCAGGTGGCTCTACCGCCGCTTCTACGACGTGGAGGAACACATCTACCGCCCTTCCATTGCTGACGTCCGCACCCTGTTGGCCTCCTTGGGGTTCCGGGTGCGCCGCGAGTTGGCTGCCCATCTCTTTCCCCTGGCCATTTCCCTGGAACAGGCCTTGCAGAGCACGAACCTCTATTTCGGGATCTGGCAGCGGAGCTAGCCATGTCAGTGGTCATTGTCGATTACGGTGCCGGCAACCTGCGCAGTGTGCAGAAGGCGTTTGAAGCCGTCGGGGCTGCGGTCACCGTGACGGGCGACCCCGAGCGCGTGCGTCAGGCCCGGAAACTAGTGCTGCCGGGTGTCGGCGCCTTCGGGGAGGCCATGGCGCGGCTCCAGGCCAAGGAATTGGTCGAGCCTTTGCGGAAGGCCGTGGAGCGTGGCACGCCCCTGTTGGGCATTTGCTTGGGGCTCCAGTTGCTCTTCGAGGAGAGCGAGGAACTGGGCCACCACCGGGGGCTGGGTATCTTTCCTGGCCGGGTGGAGCGTTTTCGTGTGGAGCTCAAGGTGCCCCACATCGGCTGGAACCAGGTCCGTGTGGTCCGTTCCCACCCGTTGCTTGCGGGGTTTCCCACGGGGCAGTACGCCTACTTCGTGCACTCCTACCACGTGCGTCCGGCTGATCCGGAGCTCATCCTGGCAGTGACCGAGTACGGCGTCGAATTCCCCTGCATCTGTGGCCGTGATCACGTAATGGGCATTCAGTTCCACCCTGAGAAGAGCCAAGAAGTGGGGCTCCTCCTGCTGCGCAACTTCATGAGCCTGTGAGGTGATCGGTGGCGCCCAAAGTCTTTCCGCCGGAGAAGTTCTCCATTACCGTCTTCCCTGCCGTGGACCTGCGCCGGGGACGGTGCGTGCGCCTGGTGCGCGGGGACCCGCAGGCCCAGACAGTCTACGGTGACGATCCGGTGGCCGTGGCCGAGCGCTGGGTCGCCGAGGGGGCCGAGTGGCTGCACGTGGTCAACCTGGACGGCGCCTTCGGAGAGGAGTCGCCCAACCCCAAGGCCGTCCAGGCCATTGTGCGGGCCGTGCCCGTGCCCGTCCAGTTCGGCGGCGGCCTGCGCACCCTGGCCGACGTCGAGGGGGCTCTGTCGTGGGGCGTGGCACGAGTGGTGCTGGGCACTGTGGCCGTGACCAATCCCGAGTTGGTGCGCCAAGCCGTGGAACACTTCGGGCCCGAGCGCATCGTCGTGGCCGTGGACGCGCGCGACACAGATGTGGTCATCCACGGCTGGCAGGCAGAGGCCAAAATGGACATCTTCACGTTGGCAGAGCACATGAAACAGCTCGGCGTGGAGCGTCTCCTCTACACCGACGTGACGCGCGATGGCACCCTGGAGGGGCCCAACATATCGCGCACCGGTGAACTCGCCCACAAGAGCGGCCTGCGCGTGATCGCCAGCGGCGGCGTGCGCTCCGTGGACGACATTGTGCAGGTGCGTTGGTTGGCAGGCTACGGCGTGGAGGGCGTGGTGGTGGGTCAGGCCCTCTACAAGGGGCTGGTTTCCCTTGCCGAGGCCGTGCGCGCGGCAAGCGTGCATCCCGTTGCCGGCGAGAGGGAATAGAGGAAACTGAACAGGAGAACGGGGGCCATGTTGGCCAAGCGCATCATCCCATGCTTGGACGTGAAAGATGGCCGCGTGGTTAAGGGCGTCAACTTCGTCAACCTGCGCGACGCTGGCGATCCCGTCGAGCAGGCTCGCGTCTACGACCGCGAGCGCGCCGATGAGCTCGTCTTCCTCGACATTTCCGCCACGCACGAGGGACGCGACATCATGCGTGACGTGGTGCGCCGTGTGGCCGACACCGTGTTTATCCCCTTCACCGTGGGTGGCGGCATCCGTACTGTGGAGGACATGCGCGCCATCCTCCAGGCTGGCGCCGATAAGGTTTCCATCAACAGCGCCGCAGTGCGCCACCCCGAACTCATCTCCGAGGGGGCCGAACGCTTTGGCAGTCAGTGTGTTGTGGTGGCCATTGACGCCCGACGGCGGCCCGAAGGCTGGTGGGAAGTGGTCATCAGCGGGGGGCGCCTTCCTACGGGCCGGGACGCCGTGGAATGGGCTGTGGAAGCTGAACGCCGGGGAGCCGGCGAGATCCTGTTGACCAGCATGGACGCCGACGGCACCCAGGCCGGCTATGACATCCCCCTTACCCGCGCCGTGAGCGCGGCTGTCTCCATTCCTGTCATCGCCAGCGGGGGCGCAGGGGCGCCGGCGCATTTCTACCGCGTGCTCACCGAGGGTGGTGCCGACGCGGCCTTGGCCGCCTCCCTCTTTCACTACCGTCAGTTGCGCATTGCTGACGTGAAAGCCTATCTGCGAGAACGGGGCCTGCCCGTGCGGCCGTAGCCCAGGAGGAGCACGAATGCAGACCACCTGGCACGCTGACATCGATTTCGACACCTTGCGCTGGGACGAACGCGGCCTCATCCCCGTGGTTGTCCAGGATGTGGCCGACGGCACTGTGTTGATGGTCGCCTACGCTAATCGCGAGGCGTTGAGCCGTACCCTGCGCACCGGGCTAGCCCATTTCTGGAGCCGCAGCCGTCGTCGCCTCTGGAAAAAGGGCGAGACCAGTGGCCACGTCCTCCACGTCGAAGAAGTGCGCTACGATTGTGATGGTGATGCACTGCTCTACCGCGTGCGCCCCCATGGGCCAACGTGCCACACGGGCGAACGGAGCTGCTTCTTCCGGCGCCTGTGCTCTCCAACAGCAAGTGACCGCCACCTCTAAATCCTGACCCGCCAAGGCGCATCCACGCTCAGGTGATGGCTCTCCTGAACGGGAGCGTTTCACCCTCTGGCCCCATTGACCATCTCAAGCATTTGGTATGCCCT
>JAUZRY010000023.1 GCA_030949995.1 Ardenticatenia bacterium | reverse complement strand
CTCATTTCGATGTTTAACCATTTCGCAGCTATCATGGGCGCTTTGCATTTTCTGTGCTCACTCTTTATCCACTACCATTGCTGATCACAGAGTGCTGGCGAGCTTCTGCATCTGACCATCATACAGACCAATATCCGGACGGGCGGAACGCCGCAGCCGGCTCTGCCTGAGCTGGTGCGAGGCACCGCGGGCTGTGGCGGTGGTGGCGCTACAGAGGTGCCGTGGACCCTGGAGAATGCGGCCGTCGACAATAACCACCGGGCTGCAACAAGCGCGAGGAGACTCCCGTCGCTGGGCGTGTGGGAACGCGGATGGCTTCTGGCTTTTTGCTTTAATCATCCCAGGCTTGGTCGAAGATGACTTCCCAGCGGCGCAGAAAAAACGGGCGGAAGTACTGAGCTTCCCGTTGGCATCACGAAAGGCTCCAGCGGACATGGGTGTGCGGACGGGGTTTGTGTGCAATCACCCCAATCAAGGCGCAGATCGGGCTTCGAAGAGTGGCCGGCCACCGGCGGGCTGAAGGGCATCGGCACGCAGGCTGCCATTCAGTGGGGACATCCCCAGAACAGATCATTGTCCCCCTCGGCGACAACCGAGGCGACCAGCGGGGGCCAGTGGGTTGGTGATGTCAAAGACCAGGGGAGGTGCCGTGAACCCGCTCACACGGTGGAGGCCTCCCTCGCTCTTGAACGTCAGCCGATTCTGGTGGGCCACAAATGCCCGAGGATAGGTGAGGAGGAGACGGTTCACGAAGCCGATGTCCACAACGCCGAGATCGTCCACGGCGTCCAAGCGCACGGTGTTGGGGCCTTCTCTCAGGAGTGTCGCGGGCAGCGTGACTTCTAACACGTGGGAGCCCTCGCCATCACGGGTGATGTCGGCCACTTGTTGGCCGTTGACGACAAGTCGCCAGTGGTGGTCCGGGTTGACGGGAGCCTTGGTTTTCGCCCAGAGCTCCACGCGCAAGGTGGCCTCGCCCTGTGGAACCACGTTGTCCAACTCGAGGGTGGTCTCCCAGGAACTCGGGGCAGTGACTTGGGCCCAGAACCAGGGATCGTGGCCGCCGGCAAGGGGTTGGTACACGAGATTTTCCTCGGCTTGAACGGTGGCCAGAAACGCGCGTTGGGTGGGCTCCCCGGAGGGAGGGGGCTGTACGTCTTCCATGAGTGTGGGGGGCTCAGCGTCAAAGGTGGCCCAAATGACCGCTTCGCGAGCGTAGCGGTCCGGAGGCAGCGGGGGAACGTAGAAGAGCACCCCTTCACCTCCGTCCAGGGGAAGGAGGGGTAACTCCTGCTCCCCGAACGTCAGGCGCATTCGGTCCCATGGGAGGGCTGTGCCGACACCTCCACTTTGGGCATCTAAGCGGTAGATACCGGGCCTGTCCACGTAGATTTTCAAGGCCTTGGACAGCTCGTCCGCCCGTATGGATGGGGCTGGTGTGCGCTCGTTGGCCACGGCGTGGGCGGTGTCTTGGGCTTGGGGGGCGCGCGCGCAGGCGCTGGTGAGCGCCATGAGGAACAGCGTGCCCGCTGCGTGCCACAGGAAAGTACTCAAGCGGGCACGCAGGAGATGGTCGTGGAAAGTGGTATGGGCGTTCACGGGTGCTGTTGTCCTCCTCACCTGGTCCAGCGGAGAAGCCACAGGGCAACCCCTACAGTCCAGACAATCAACGCGATGGCCAGGCCGACTAACATGTATCCCACGAGGGAAAGCCAGTCAAAGGCGGGCGGCGGGGCGACAATGCGCTCCGGCGTGCGCAGCGAGAGCGGGACCATGCCCGGCGTGGCGGCTGCGCCGGGCAACGTGGGGGAAGGGGGTGGATAGGCCACAGGCGTGGCCGACGGTGTGGCCGTGGGCACAGGTGTTATGGGGGCCATGGTTGCCGGCCCAGGATAGGCTGATGTGGTGGAGGTGGGCGTCGGCGTTTGCGTGGGAGGCTGTGTGGGCGTTGACGTGGGACGCGCGGGTGTGGCCGTAGCAGCCGGATGAGCGCCGCCGGCAGCGCGCGGCGTGGCGGTTGTCGATGGGGTGAGCGTGGGCGCAAGCGTGGCTGTGGCCGAGGGTGTGGCCGTGGGACGGGGGCGTGACGTGGGCGTGGCCGATGGTGTGGCCGTGGGCATGGGCGTGGCGGTGGCCGATGGTGTTGGCGTTCGGGTGGGCGTGTCGGCCGGCGTGCGTGTTGGCGATGGGGTTCTGGTAGGGGAAGCCGTGGACACAGGCGTGCGGGTGGCCGTGGGCGAGGGACTGGGCGTGCGGGTGGCCGTGGGCGTTGGTGAAGGTGTGCGAGTGGCTGTGGGCGTGGGCGTCGGAACTTGACCCGGCACGGCCGAGAGGGGACCGTAAAACTCGGACACGTTGGTAATGCTCACGGCCTCAAGCATGTAGTAGTAAGTGATCCCGTTCTGCACCTCCGTATCCACCCATGAGTAGATGGCTCCCACGAGACTGTCCCCTTGGGCCGGTGTCCACGAGTCCCCCAGCCGCTCGTAGGCGTTGCCATCTTCCAGCGGGTCCTCACTGCGGCGGATGAAGAAACCCGCGTTGTCAATCTCGGTAGCCGTTTCCCACTCCAGCCGCACACGGCCGTCCTCCGGGAAGGCCTCGAAGCGGGCCAAGGTCACGGCTGTGAAGGCTGTGCTGGGAGAGAAGAGCTCGTTCGCCAGCACGCTGAGCATTAGGAGCACAGTTGTAAAAAGGGGCCATCCCCTCAGGCATCTGTTCATGGGCCGGCATCCGTCTCCTGGGCCGGCCAGACAGCCCCCCGCCGGTTTAATTGGCTCAGGAACTCAAGTACGTCATTGGCTGCTTGATCGACTGGGACATTGTACTCTTCACAGATGGTGCGGACGATTTCCTCGACACGGCGGTGGCCGTCAATCAAGCTCCACACGCGGGCACCTACGTCGTTGATCACGTTGATCATTCCCTGCTCGGGCATCACGAGCACGGCCTCAGTATCCACCACCTTGTCCACCACTGAGGGGTGTCGAACAGGGACTGAGTGCAACGACCACGAATGCATGAGCTGACCTCCTGCAAACTTTCGTGTGTCTCCTCTTCAGCACAGCTTAGTGATCAGGGCCCGTGTGCTCATGTGAAGCGCTCTGGCCCACCGGCGTGCTGTTGTGGGCACCGGCCGATTGGCCAGTCGGACTTCTAAACGTCCCAGCCAGGCGATCAGGCGACCGGCGACAGTGAACCGCCACGTGTCGAGGCCCTGGGTCGTGCCATCTCGCTCGATGGCCACGACCCGGCCCAGCAGGGCGTTAGGGGAGAGAGGAGGATCAAGCCTTGGGACGTTGTCGCCCTTTGTGTACCACATATCCTGGTCGGCATCATAGGCCACCAAGCGGTGGGCCAGCCACGTATTCCCGTCACAGCGCACCACGATATCCCCTGGGCACAATGCGTCGGCGTGGGGATGCACCACAACGAGTACATCGCCTGGTGCAAGCCAGGGCGCCATGCTCGTGCCCCGAACGTGGAGCTTGATCCGGCGGTGCCTGGCCAGTGCGTCACGCACGGCTGTGAGTGTGAGATGATGATAGTGAAATTTCTCCAAATTTTCCAACCTCACGTTGTCGCGCGCAGGCGTGTCCAACGTCTGCCCGGACTACGGCTTGGCGGTGATGATGGGCAGGTAGAGGCGGCCCCAGACCGAGACGCGCAGGCTCGTAGTGACTTCCAAGCGCCGGTCGCCCAGCGACGTCGCCGTGAGCGTGAACGCTCTCGTCTCGGCAGGGGCGGTAATGGGCACGCTCAGGGTAATGGTCACTTGGCGGCTTTGGCTCGGCGCGAGGGTGGCGGTGACTGGCGTCACCTGTGCGGACCAGAGGCTCGGGGTGATCGTGAAAGTGACCGTGTCGGTTGTGGTCGAGGTGTTGGTGACTGTGACGTTCACGACAGGCGTGCTGCCCGGGGCCACGCGATCAAGGGACGCCGGCGTGGAGAGGTCCAAGCCGAAGGTGCCGGGCACGCGCAGTGCCGGGTCGCCGAAGATGGTGAAGGTGTTGATCAAGTCGTAGTTAGCGCCGCTGGCGTAGATGGCCAGCTTGGCGGCCAACGTGGCCTGAGCCAGGCTCCACGTGCCCTCGGCGAAGAAAGTCTCGTAGAAGGCGCGCTGGAGCACGTCGTGGCCTGTGGCTACCCCGAGTCCGGTTGGGGAGAAGGCAGCCACAATGCCCTTGTTCTGGGCCCTCAGCAGTTCCACCACTAGGCTAGGGCGCAGTGACGGGTGAATCCAATACCCGTCCAGACACGTCATGGAAAGCAGAATGGGCAGCCGGTCCCCGTTGTCTAACGAGGCTACATCCTGCACGGTGAACAGCCGTTCGCCGGCCCAATATTGGACAGAGGCATGGCCCACAAAGTTGAAGAAGAGGGCACCAGTAATGTTCAGTGTCTGGGTGATGGCCTGGTTGATGGCCGGGCAGGGCCTGTTGCGCTGACATCCTCCTGGCGTGGTCGTGATGAAATCGTTGAGGTAGATGCGGACGGGCTGCACGTAGGGGGGCTGGGTGTCGTTGATCACCCCCTCGGAGAAGCCGACGAAATCGCCGGCCGTATCGGGCACGTCGTCGGCCACGAAGAGGGCATACTGGCGCCATGGCTGCCACCCTTGGGCCTCGTAGGCAATGGTCTTGTCAATGATGGCGTTGAGTTCGTCCTCCGTGGCCGCCGGCAGGCGAGCGATGACCACATCGGGCAAGATGTCGTCGCCCACAAAGGCAGCCAAAAGGTTGGCGCTATCCACTTCGCCTTGCCACGGGTCCACGAAGGCCAAGTTGGGAGGCATGTAAATGGGGGGCTGGCCGTAGGAGCCGTCGTTCTTGAAGTTCCAATTGCCGTCGCCCACAAGGACCACGTAAGTGGGCGCTGGGGGCTGCCAGTTGGCGTAGGCGTAGGCTAGGAAGTTGCGGATGGCCATGGGGTGGTAGATGCCGTCGTTGAACTCGTCGTAGAGCTGGGCCACGTCCACCACCATGGTGCGTAGCCCTTGGGACGCCCGGTAATCGGCCAGGCGACGGGCAGCCGTCATGAAGGCTTGGTGAGTGATGATAATATAGTCGGCGCCGTTGGATGGGGCCTTCAGGCCGGATGGTTCAAAGCGTTCAACGCGCTTGGGCGTTAACGTGTTGGCCTCACTCACCAGGGTGTAGGTGGCTGCCCCTGTCTGGGCGAGCTGGAAGGCGACGGTGTAAGGGCCGCTCCCCATCACAGTGGCGCTCATCACCTGGGTCGGGGTGAAAGGATTGGTAATGTCGTAGACTGCCACGTGAGGCGATGTGAAGCCACCGACTTCATACCGCCACGTGCCGGCAGAGGGATAGGCGAACGTGAGCTCTCCGCCCTCGGCGAGGAGAGGCGGTCGTACTCGACCTCGAACCAGTTGAAGTACATGTCCTCGGCGAAGGTGTTTTCGCCCAACACGAAGGTGAGCGCGTTCTGCCCCTCGCGAAGGCGGGTGACGGGCAGAGTGGCCGTAATGGCGTGCAGGCCCCGCCCGTCCCATGTCTCGCTGTACACCGGCTGGGTGAAGATGGTGTCGTTGAAGAAGAAGCGAGTGCGGTGGCCCGGTGATGTGGTGCGCGAGCCGATCTCGGCCCGGAGCTGGGCAGGAGGAGTACCGGTAGTGACCACCCCGGTCAAAGTGATAGTGTAGGTGCGCGTCACAGCCCTAAAGGTGCCCAAGGACGGATCATAGCTTGGCTGGATGCGGTCCCAGAACCACGTGTCCTCACTGCCGAAGTGGTGTGTCCACCAGTGGTTGGCCTCTTCGGCACGGACGGTAGTGCGATATGTGCGCGGTACCGGCGCGCTGTCGGGCGTGCCGTCCACGGTTGCCATTCGCGGGCCGGGTGTGCCCCCAGCCGAGAGCCAGTAAACGTTCTCGTCCGTGTATTTCGCGAAGAGCCCCTTGAGCTCACAGGCTCCACACTCGCTGAGCCACGTGTCGCGCAGGGCCGCGTACCGGCGTGCCATGAGTTCGCCTCGGAAGCGTTGGCCGTAGAATTCGATCACGTCGTTGGGGTCGAACGAGCCGTCCTCCTCGCCGACAACGCGGATGGCAACCGGCACCCCCTGATTGGTCATGGCAAAGGTGCGAGGGTCCACAGTGGAAGGGTCAAGGCCGGCAGCCACCAAGTCGGTGTACGTGAGGCGGTAAAGGCCATCTCGGTCCACGACGATTTTCAGGGTGATGGAGACCTGTGAGGTGCTTGTGCGCCATGTTGTGGCCGCACTGAGTGGAGCCTGGTCGGGCGGCACTCGCCATGCCTTCACCATATCGCTGTTCACCACACTCTGGCGCAACGCCACGTCAAAGGGATCGTCCGGCGAAGGTGGGATAGGGGTCAGCGTGGCGGTGGGGGAAAACGTGATCTCGACCTGTGTGGCCGTGTTCCGCCGCAGAAGGCCGGTGGTGGGCTCGTACTGAAAAGGAAAGAAAGTCACTCGTACTACACGCTGCCCCCGAATCCAAGCCGGCGGACTGACCTCCACCGGTATCGACGGGTAGAACCCCTCAGGGAGGGTGATCGCTGGGATGGGCTCCCATGAGCCTGGTACCAAATCCGCCTCAAGAGGAGCTGGCCTCGGGGCCAAGGGAAGCCGGTACGTGCCTGGCAACGCCTGCCACCTGCTCTGTACAATACGCACCCCGATAGTACCCTCCGGGGGCACAGCCACCAAGATGCTCTTGGAAGGAAGTTGAGGCGTTCCGGGCTCGCTGGCGTGCTCAAAACCGGGGACCATAAGCTGATCGTAGTCTTCCTGGCGTTCAAGGCGGTATTCCGGTGCCGAGAAGGTGATCAGCAGGCGATTGCTTGTGACTTGTTGCCAGGTGATCGGCTGCGAAGAGGAAGGCTCAGCCCCATGTGCCAGATAACCGGGCAGAAGGCCAATGAACAGAAACGCGACACTGATCCCAGCGGCAAGGAGAAAATATCGGACGGTGCGCACGGCTGAGCTCCTTTGTCCGATGTCTGGATGTTGAGCTGGTAGCGAAAACGCCCGCACAGCTTAACTATGCGGGCAGGGAACACACAGGTGACCACAGGGGCACAGTGATAAGACCACTCAACCAGGCCCAGTGCCGAGTAGATCCAGAGGATCTGGTGGACGGCGAATGGGAGAGCCGGCGTGGACTTCCAAACGCATCTCATGAATGATGGCCGGCTTGGTGTAGGGCTTCTTCTCGGGGGAAGAATTCTGGAGCCCGGGGGTGTTCACACTGATTCGGCGAGACATATATCCTCCTCTCCTCTATGCCAAAAATGTACATCTCCAAGTGTAGTGTACATTCATTGTGAAGACAAGAAAAATCTTGTCAATCCCCCAATGGTCCTATGTGGGTGTGAGTGAGAGGTAGGCTTGTTGTGGCCGCTGCTGTAACCTCTTTATAACCTCAGGACGTATATTGAGTCAGAGCGCAGCGTGTATAGGGGAAACCTGACGGGGAGGCATATCTTGGCATCGGATGCGCTTTCTGATATCATGGGAATTAAGGAAAATGTCAAGCGTGCTCCATCGTGTTGGTGCGTTGATCGCCGAACGGAAAGGAGTGGCCCATGTTGACCATGTTGGACTGGGTGTACCTGGGCTTGTTGTTGTTCGGCATTGGGTGGGCGGGCATACTCTTCATCGGCGGCCAACTGGGGGGCACAAAGCCACCACGATCTCGGCAGTGCTCATGATGTGGGTGGCGAGGTCCACGGCGTGGGAGACCATCACAGCTTCAGTGTGGACCACCACGATGTGGACCTGGGGGCTGATCACGATGTGTCCTCCCATGAGCTGGGTGTCTTACCAGACCACGAAGTTCACCTCTCTCCCTTGAGTCCCATTGTGCTCTCGACGACACTGGGCGCCTTGGGGCATTTGGCCTGGTGTCTCGCCACTTTCTGCGTTTGCCTGATATAGCCGGTCTGCCTGTGGCCTTGGCGGGCGGTCTCCTGTTGGGCGCAGTGACATTTTGGTTCTACGGCAAGGTACTATTGGGCGCCCAAGGCAGCAGTACCCTGGCCGTTGAGGATTTTTACGGCGCCACGGGCACGGTGATCACGCCCATTCCGGCCCAAGGGGCTGGTGAAGTGAGCCTGATTGTGCGCGGACAACGCCTGAACCTCTCCGCCCGCAGCGTGACCGGCGAACCCATTCCTCGCAACGCGTTGGTGATCGTCCAGGAAATGCAGGGCGCCGTCGCCCTGGTACGTCGGACGACGTAAACGCATTCCCAAAAGGCCAGAAAGGAGGCATATACGATGCTAGGCTTCGTCGTCACCGTGATGGCCGTGGCCGGCCTGCTCTTTTTGCTCGTCTTCGTGGGCGGGTACTTTGCCAGCCGGTATGTCAAAGCCGGCCCCAATGAGGCCCTGATTATCTCGGGGCGAAAGTACAAATACCGTGATCCGGCCACAGGCCAAGTGATCACCCGTGCCTTTCGGATCGTGAAAGGAGGGGGTACCTTCGTGCTCCCCGTCTTGGAGCGGCTCGATCGCTTGTCCCTTGAGATCATGACGTTGGATGTGCTCACGCCCAAAGTTTACACGCTGCACGGGGTGCCTGTGACCGTGGACGGCGTGGCTCAGGTGAAAGTCAAGGGCGACGAAGTGAGCATAGCCACCGCGGCCGAGCAGTTTCTATCCAAATCCATGGACGAGATCCGTAACGTCGCCCTGCAGACCTTGGAGGGGCACCTGCGGGCCATCTTGGGCACCATGACGGTTGAGGAAATCTACAAGGACCGCGATGCCTTCGCCCAGCGCGTTCAAGAAGTGGCTGCTGCCGACTTGGCTAACATGGGCTTGGGCATTGTTTCCTTCACCATTCGGGACATCCGAGATGATCAGGGCTACTTGGATGCCTTGGGGCAGAAGCGCATCGCCGAGGTCAAGCGGGACGCTGAGATCGGCCGTGCTCTGGCCGAACGGGATGCCCGCGTCCAAGCGGCCCGCGCCAACCAGGATGCCCAAGAGGCGGAGTACGAGGCACAGGCACGTATTGCCGAGGCCGAGAAAAACTACCAGATTCAGAAGGCCGAGTACGAGGAAGAAGTCAACCGCCAGCGCGCCGTAGCCGAACTGGCCTACACGTTACAACAGACGATTGAACAGCAGAAGATCAAGGAGCAGGAAATTCAGATTCAGGTCATCGCCAAGCGCAAGCAGATCGAGGTCCAGGAACAAGAGGCGCTCCGCAAGGAAAAGGAGCTGGAGGCCACCGTGCGTAAGCCGGCCGAAGCCGAACGGTTTCGGCTCCAGACTATCGCTGATGCTGAACGCTACCAGCGAGAGGCTCAGGCCGCGGCCGAAGCTGCAGCCATCCGCGCCACGGGCGAGGCTGAAGCCGAGGCCGAACGCCTGCGCGGCTTGGCCGAGGCCGACATCATCCGAGCCAAGGGCGAGGCTGAGGCCGAGGCCATGCGCTTGAAGGCGGCTGCGTGGCAAGAGTACAACCAAGCGGCGGTGCTCGACGAGATCCTCAAGACGTTGCCGGTGATTGCCCAGTCCGTCGCCGAGCCCCTTAGCCGTACTGAGCGCATTGTGATCATCGGGGGGAATGGCAACGGGGCCGGTGCTTCCAAGGTAACTCAAGACGTGGCCGAAATCATGGCTCAGGTGCCCACGGTGGTGGAGGCACTCACTGGATTGGATGTGGTCTCCATGCTTCAGACGTTGCCCACCTTTAAAGGCCAGACAGAAGAGAACCGGTGAGGCGTCCCGTTTGTAGCTCCACCTGAAGCGGACGCCTCAGGAAGGTGCAGGGCCCGGTGCCGGTCACCTACCAGGTGACCGGCACCAAATGCTCCCCGGAAGAGTGGGTGGAAATGCCAAGGGCTATGCAGACGCGATGTTGGAGGCAAAATCGGTGTGGAAGGCATCGGGGATGCGAATAGGGCGGCCGGTCTGGAGATTCACCCACGCCCACAGTGTGCGCGCCCGGGCAATCAGCGCGCCATCGTGGACCCGGTGGATGACATAATGCCGCACAGCCGTGGCCCGACGCACGTTGGACAACCACGTGGCAATTTCCAGCTCGTCGTCCAACACAGCCGGCAGGCGGTACTCAATGCGCAGCCGGCGGGCGATGACAGCGAAGCCTGCCTCGGACATGCGTCGCACTGGCCAGCCGAAAGCAGTGGCCACTTGGACCCCGCAATCCTCCAGGTAGGAAAGGTAATTGGCGTTGTTGACGTGTCCTTCCGTATCAAGGTCGCGCCACTCCACCCGCCGGCGTGTGCGGAAGACGCCCGGCGGCGGAGGTGGGGCCTCGGGGAAACGGTCCCAAGGCACGTCTTTGGCTGTATCGTCCAGGCCGAAGGCGCGCCACAGCTCCTCGGGAATGGCCGTGGGCCGGCCTGTCGTCCCCTCCAGGAAGACCCAATCCGACCACGCCCGGGCAGCTAGTTCGCCCGTCGAGCCCCTTCGGACTTCGTACACGCGGCGGCAACGCACGCGGCGGGCGTGGGCAACCCACGTGCGCACTTCGGCCGTGTCACCGTAGCGCAGAGGGCGCAAGTACTCCACCTCGGTCTCGTGGATCCACCAGCGGCGGTTCATCCCCTTGTAGGTGTCAACCCCATACCCGACGGCCATTGAGGCTCGGAAGGCAGCTTCTTCCATGTAGCGGAGGTAGGTGGCGTTGTTCACGTGGCCGTAGGGGTCACACTCGTAGTGGCGGACGCGGAAGTGAATGGTGTGTACACGTGGCATACCTGCTCCTCAGAGGCCGTGCGTGGTGTGAGGGATTGTAGCATGGCGTCAGTGGGCTGTCAACAGGATGCCCGAACGGGGTGTGTCCCACATGTGTCGGGATGTGGTAGCATGACAAGGGGACAAGGGGAGAGGGGGAGGGGGCGATAGAGCAGATGGTGTGAGCGCCGCACGGTTGCCTCCTTCGGGAGGTGGAAGGGGCGTTGGAGCGGCTTGCCCCCTCGCCGACGACTCTGGGACGCCCCCCGCACAGGATGTGTTACTTTGACAGGGGACGCATGGCGTGCCATACTCCTGTGGCCTGGTCACACAGGAGTGACCAGAAGCAGTAGAAATCGCCACAAGCATTCGGGTATCCGCGTGAGGCCGCTTTTTCCTGGAAAGCCAAACGTGTCCAAAATGGTATGAGGTTGAGGTGATCACGGCAGGAACACCGCCCACGGCAAGTAGGGTGGGGGAGAGTGCAGCATCTCCGGAAGCGAAGAGGGGCAAGTAGGATGTGGTGTGTGGGAGAGCAAAGGCTCCGCTTAGCCTTGCTCATCGGCGGCGTGCTTGTGGCCGTCGGGTTCACCGCGTGTTGGCCATGGTCTCCCCGCTCAGCCGCACCGCCCCTACCTCCCTCCCCGACTGCGTCCCCGACCGCGCTACCGACATTCGGTCGGGCCCAGAGCACGCCGACGTCGGCTGACCAGCGCTCCACCCCTACCCCCACTCCTGCACCCACGCCTACACCTCCAGACGACCTGCGTGTGCAACTTGCCCGTGAGGCTGTTCGTGTGGGCAATGTGGACGTCGCCATTCGCCAGTATCGGGCCGTGGTTGAGCATCTATCTTGGGTGAGGAGGCCCTGTTCGAGCTCGGTCGGCTCTTTGTGGAGGAGGAACGGTGGGCAGATGCCCAGGAGGCATGGAAGGCATACTTAGAACGCTATCCCGAGAGCCCTCGAGCTCCGGTTGTCCACTTCCGGCTCGGGCGTCTGCTGGCCTCCTTGGGCGAGCATGAACAGGCTGTCGCCCACTTGCGCGCCTACGATGCTGCCCGTGATGTGGCTGACGACCGGGTGGCCCTCGAACTGGCCCGCAGTTACCAGGCCTTGGGAGACCTTGAAGAGGCGGTTGCCCAGTACGAGCGGGTCTACACTCATCCGGCCAGTGGCCGTGTCACCCGCGCCCTAGTGGCCAGAGCGCTCGGTGACCTGTGGGCCGAAGCCCAAAAGTGGGATCAAGCTGTCCTCTGGTACGAACGGGCGCTGGAAGCATCCCGCGTGCCCTGGTTTCGCGCCGAGCTGATTGAATCCATCGCCGCCGCGGAGGAAGAGCGCCAGAATGTCCAGCGGGCCATTGAGCTGTGGCACACCTTAGTGGCCGACTACCCCCAGACAGCTTCCGCCTACCGAGCCCTCTTCGCCCTGGAACAAGCTGGAGCACCGGCCTCTCGGCTTCAGGCCGGCATCGTGTACTATTACAACCGGGACTGGAACGCGGCCGTGGCTGCGCTGTACGATGCCCTGGAGCACGAGGCTGATGTGGACCAAGCTCACTGGTACGCGGCCCTGGCGTACCGTGATGCTGGCAACTTGGAGGCCGCTTGGCAGGAGCTGAACGTGCTTGTGGACACCCACCCCGAGAGCACACTGCGGGACGATGCTCGGCTGGAACAGGCGCGCCTTCGTCGTCGCCAGGGGCGTGTTGAGGTGGCCCTGGCCACCTATCGACGGGTTGTCAAGGAGTTTCCGGCCAGCCCAGCAGCCCCCGACGCCCTGTGGGAGGCGGGCACCTTGCGCGCTGGCGCGGTACCTGATGAGGCCATCTCCCTCTATGTGGAATTGGCTGACCGGTATCCTCAATCCACCAGAGCCCCCCACGCGCTGTGGCGTGCTGGCCAACTGGCCTATCGCTTGGGCCAATACGAGAGGGCTGTCCTCCTCTGGCAGCGCCTGGCAAAGCGCTCTGGTTGGGAAGCACGTGCCGCGTTCTGGGTGGGCAAAGCCCTGCTAGCAGGCGGTGACCGCTCGGCAGCCGAGGCACAATGGCGTGAACTGAGCGCCGGCACCGGCTACTACGCCTTGCGCGCCCGTGCTCTGCGAGCAGGTGAGCAGTGGCACGTGCGCCCATACGTTCCCTTGGCGGCGCTGGATGTGGCCGATGACCTCCAGTGGCGGCGCGATGTGCTCGGCATTGAAGGCGACACCGTCTGGGCAGATTTGCTCCCGCCCCAGGAGCTGGAGCGGGGGCGGGAGCTGGAGCTCATGGGGTTAGGACGAGAGGCCCGATCCCTCTACCGTGCTATGATCTCGGAGTTGGAAGACGAACCGTTGCGCCTCTACGCGGCGGCGCGCTACTTTGCCCCCTCCCACCCGGCTCTCAGCATTCTGGCCGCCGAGCGCCTCTTGGCAGCTCTCAACCTCACCGTGGAGGAGGTGCCCCCGGCCGTCGCCAGGTTAGTCTACCCGCTGCCGTACTGGGACCTGCTTGCCCCTCAAGCTGAAGCTCGCAACATCGACCCCCTGCTCCTGGCAGCCGTGATCCACCAGGAGAGCCGATGGGAGCCAGTGGCCGAAAGTCCCGCAGCCGCACGGGGACTGATGCAGGTAATTCCCGACACAGGCCAGTGGATTGCCGCGCAGATCGGCCGCCCCTTTGCCACTCGTGACCTGTTCCGCCCCATAATTTCTGTCGAATTCGGAACGTATTACTTAGCCTGGCTTCTGGAGCGCTTCGAGGCCAACCCCTTTTACGCCCTGGCCGGCTACAATGCGGGCCCCAACCGCGTGCCAGAATGGGCGGACGCAGACGTTGATATGTTCGTAGAGCGCATCGCCCTGTCAGAGACACGCACGTACGTGCAGGCCGTCTACCGCCACTGGTCCATGTACCGCTTCCTGTATCGTCCCTAAGCCCATTTGGGTGCTGAGGCGAGCCGCGGTACAATTGTGTGTGGAAGCGTGGTCTCCGGACCCAAACGAGCCCACGAGGCCCGACAGCAGGAGGAAGCGCTGTGGAAACACCCGTTGTCCTCGACCGGCGATACCGCCTGACAGAGCGCATTGGTGAAGGTGGCATGGCCGAAGTCTACCGGGGCATTGACTTGCGCTTGGGACGCGAAGTGGCCGTAAAGGTGCTGCGCCCCCAATACGCGGGCGACCAGAAATTCCTGGAGCGCTTCCTCCAGGAAGCTCGCGCCATGGCCAGCTTTTCCCACCCGAACATCGTCAACGTGTACGACGTGGGGAGGGAAGGCCGACGCTATTACATCGTCATGGAATACGTGCCGGGCACCGACTTGCGCCGGTTCCTACAGCAACGTGGCCAATTGCCCGTGCGCGAGGCGCTTGAAATCGCGCGCCAGATTGCGGCCGGAGTCGGCGCGGCTCACCGGAAGGGCATTGTTCACCGGGACATCAAACCGGGCAACGTGCTCATCACCCCCACGGGCGAAGCGAAAGTGGCCGACTTCGGCATTGCGCGTGCCATGACGGCGACGCACCACCTCACTGAACCCGGCGTTGTCTGGGGCACCACCGCCTATCTTTCCCCAGAACAAATTCGCGGAGAGGCGGCCACGCCAGCGTCCGATGTGTATGCAATCGGGGTGGTCCTGTTCGAGATGTTGGCCGGCCGGCCGCCGTTCCAAGGGGAAGACCACGTGGCTATTGCCCTCCAACACCTCAACGAGTCCCCCCCGAGACTCAGCCAACTGAACCCACGTGTGCCGCCCAGTGTGGAGCGGTTGGTGGAACGGATGCTCTCCAAGGACCCGGCCCAACGGTTCGCCACAGCCGATGACGTGGCCAGCGTGATCTTTCACCTGTTACACGCCAGCACAGATGCCACAGCGGCTGTGCCCGCCCTCTCGTCAACGCCTGTCGCGCCGCCCACACCATCGGATACCCCGCCTGCTGCTTCCCCTCCGCCGTCGACGTTTATGCGACGCCGATCCCGACACACGCCCGGCCAGGTCGCCGGCGCCGGCCCATCGGCTGCGCGGTCCCGGAAACAGAGAGGCCGTCCTGTGGCCGCCGCCCGGCCAGCGACAATATCACCGGGCATTGACTGGGTGGGCATCGTCTTGGGCATGTTGGCACTGCTGGCTCTCTTAGGCCTTATTCCCCTCTACGCCTTGGTCTACCAGCGCATTGCCGGCTCAGTGGGGAGCGTCATACACCCTGTCGTTTTTCTGATGCTCTCGGCTTTGCTATAATAACTAGGTCAGATACAAGCCACGCGGGAGCGTTCAATACTGCACCGCGCCCAGGGTGGACGTGTCTGTCACTCTGCCGGGACGAGAATCCCGGCTATTCCAGATGGGTACCCATGGAGGCCATGGAGGATACGTGCTGTGAAATCAAACAACTGGATGCGCAACGGGTTTGTCTACGCTCTCATCATTGTGGCCCTGATGGCGTTGCTCTACAATATCTTCTCCCCCCAAGAACGTCTTCAGGAACGTGAGATCAACCGGGTAGCCGAAGCCATCAAGGACGGTCAAGTGCGACGTATTGTCGTCAGTGGTTCCCGGCTGGAAGTGACCACCCGCAACGAGAAGTGGATTTCCCGCATCGAGCCAGAAGCTGACTTAGTCAACACCCTTCAGGCATTTGGGGTGACGCCTGATGAGCTGTTGCGCGTGGAGATTATCTACAAGGCCCCCTCCCAGTGGGGCGCCCTGTTCAGCGTCTTGGGCTCTTTCCTGCCCCTGCTTATCTTCGGTGGCTTGCTTTTCCTCATGCTGCGCCAGGCTCAAGGCTCCAACAACCAGGCCCTCTCCTTCGGCAAGAGCCGCGCCCGCATGTTCACCGGCGACAAGCCCACCGTCACCTTCAACGACGTGGCCGGCGCCGACGAGGCCAAGGAGGAACTCCAGGAGGTCGTTGAGTTCCTGCGCGAACCCGAGAAGTTCGTCTCCTTGGGAGCACGGATCCCCAAGGGAGTGCTAATGGTGGGCCCGCCGGGGACGGGCAAGACGCTGATGGCCCGGGCCGTGGCCGGGGAGGCGGGGGTGCCCTTCTTCAGCATCTCGGGGTCGGAGTTTGTGGAGATGTTCGTGGGAGTGGGGGCGAGCCGGGTGCGGGACCTGTTCGAGCAGGCCAAGCGGAACAGTCCGTGTATCGTGTTCATCGACGAGATCGACGCGGTGGGGCGGCACCGTGGGGCCGGGCTTGGGGGGAGCCACGACGAGCGGGAGCAGACGCTAAACCAGATCTTGGTGGAGATGGACGGGTTCGACACGGACACGAACGTGATCGTGATTGCGGCGACGAACCGGCCGGACATCCTGGACCCGGCGCTGCTGCGGCCGGGGCGGTTTGACCGGCGGGTGGTGTTGGACCGGCCGGACATGCGCGGCCGACGGGCCATTTTGGACGTGCACACCCGGGGCAAGCCCTTGGCCAAGGATGTCAATTTGGATGTCATTGCCCAACAAACTCCTGGCTTCACAGGAGCAGATATCGAAAACTTAGTGAACGAGGCCGCCATTTTGGCTGCCCGCCGTAACAAACGCTTGATCGGGATGGCTGAATTCCAGGAGGCCATCGAGCGCGTAATTGCCGGCCCGGAGCGCAAGAGCCGCCTGATCAGCGAGCAGGAAAAGAAAATCCTGGCTTACCACGAGGCTGGCCATGCGGTCGTCATGCACCATTTGCCCCTCTGTGACCCGGTGCACAAGATTAGCATCGTCTCCCGGGGGATGGCAGGTGGCTACGTGATCAGCTTGCCAGAGGCCGACCGGAACTTCAAACGCCGTGCCAAGTTCATGGACGAGATGGCCGGCATGTTGGGCGGCCGGGCGGCCGAGCAGATTGTCTTCGGCGACGTGACCACAGGCGCCAGCAACGATCTCGAACAGGTGACGAACCTGGCGCGGGCGATGGTCACCCGCTACGGCATGAGCGACAAGCTCGGCCCGCTCACTTTCGGCGACCGGGAGGAGCTCATCTTCCTGGGGCGCGAGATCGCCGAGCAGCGCAATTACAGCGAGGAAGTGGCCCAGCTCATTGACGAAGAAGTCAAAGCGCTGGTCATAGAAGCGTACGAACGGGCCAAACAGATTCTGATTAACCACAGGGACAAACTGGACCGCCTCGCCCAACGCCTCGTTGAAGTTGAAACCATGAACCGGGCCGAGTTCGAGGCCTTGATGAACGATGAGGACCCACCGCCGTCACAGGCGTCCGTGCGTCCCTCGCCCGACGCCCGCCCACCAAGCCGCCGCACCGGAGATGACAAGGCCAGCGGTGATCTCTCCCTCTCGCCAGTGCCAGCGTGAATAAGGACGAATGGGGTCAGGTCAGGTTGCCATTGTCCTCGAGGCCCCCTGTGGTGTGGAACCTCCTGCCACAGGGGGGCTTGGCCTCTGTCCCTCCTGCATGGGAGGTCAAGAACCAAGATGCTGTGCCGTGTGCTGCTGTTGGGAATGGTGCTGGGGATGCTTGCCGCTTGCAGCGTGGGAGCACCCGTGAACCCCGCTTCCTCGCCCACATCGCCGATAGCTTCCACGCCGACGTCATCGTCTCAGCCCCCTTCACCCACGCCAACGCCCGATGAGCTGCCCGATGTTCCCCTCTTCCAGTTCGTGCGCCAAGGGGGGGATCTCCGGGTTCTGTGAGGAGCTGACGATCACCGGCGACGGCGTTGCCACCTTGACGAGCTGTCGCTTTCCCCACGTTACTGGCCAGCTTACGCCTGAGGAACAACTCGAGCTGCGCGAGTTGGTTCTCTTGTACAGCCCTTACGAAGGAGGCCACCGGGCTGATCCTGACGTGGCCGATGACATGACCCTGTGGGTGCAAGTTGAGGGCTTGGGGCGTGATCCTGCGCCCGAAGACGTCGTCCAACAAGCTGTGGGCTTTGGCCAGCGGCTGACCACCCGCCTGACCCCTCCCGAGGTGAACAGTTCAGCCGCAGCTCCTCTGTCGGCCTACCGCCAGGTGGCCAGAGAGGCCCCCCATAAGGCTATCGACGTGCTCGTCGCCGGCATAGAGAGTTACGTGGTCCCAATTGCCCGAGGGCGTGGCCAGCCTGCGTGATCCTGACCGGCTGGCCGCCCTGCGCGACGCCCTGCGCTTGGACGTCTCCCCGGTGGAACCCACGGTTATCGTGGCCGATGCCGATGGCGACGGCCGGGATGACGTGCTCGTCGGTCCGGGGGCAATGGGCGTTCCGGCCGTCGTGCTGCTCGATCGCGGCGTGCGGTACCGGGGCATTCCGCTGCCTTCTCCCGACGCAGTGGCCGACATCCTGCCCGGCGCGTGGGCCCGAGTTCACGCCGTCCAGGACCTTGGCGGCGACGGGCGCCCCGAGCTCATCGTCACTTACGAGCTGCCCGGCGCATCGGCGAGTACTACGTTCCTCCTTGTGGCCCGGTGGACGGAGGCAGAGCAATTTGACGTGCTGTTCGCCAAGTCCATTTCCGACTGGGGTGGACCGGCCATCTGGGAACTGTTGCCCGACGGGCGACTGCGCATTGTCTGCCCGGCCTTTGGCACCTTTGACCACAAACTCCTGCCCCATCCAACCCAGACGCTCCTCTACGCATGGCGGCCTGAGAGCGACAGCTATGTGCTAGAGGATGTCCGAGAGTCCCCTCCCGAGACCATGCGCCAACAAATCAACGTGGCCGAAGCGTTCATTCAACAGGGGCGTTACGGGCCCGCCTTGGACGCATACCGCCGCGCGGTTGAGGTCCAGTGGCCGCCGGAAGAAGGGCTGGACGTGAACCTGCGAAGTTGGGCTTTCATGCGCCAGGCCCAAATCCTGTTTGCCTGGAATGACCCTTCGGCCAGGGATGTGTTCCGCCGAGCCGCCAAGGAGGCGGAGGGGGACGACGTGGTCCGCCGGCTGGAAGAGGCGTTTGACGTTCAGGACCCGCTGGCCCCAGTACGCGCGTGGTTGGCCCCAGAGACACTGGAATGGCTTGCCGAGGGAAGCGGCTGGCCCCTCATGCAACCCTACAGGGCCTTTGCTCCCCAACTCAGCTTGTCGGCCCTGTTCAACCGGCGTCCCGAGCTTTTCTCCCTTGAGAGCAGCGCGTTGATCGCCGCCCTTCGGGAGCTGAACGTGCCCGTAAGCCGAGCCCTCATCGCCAACCTCGACAATGACCCCGCTGCTCCTGAAGTGCTCGTTGAACTCGCCATCAGGCGCTCTCCGGCCGAAACGTATCGTTTCGTGGTCGTGATGGACCAGCGCGCTGACGCCAAGGGCTTCGGTGGCGTGATTGTCGTTCACGGTGGCCAAGCCAGATTGAAAGGCCTTCAGGAAGGCACGCCGCCCCTCCTTCGCGTGCGGGACACGACGGGCTCGGAGCGCCGCTTCGCCTGGAACGGCGACCGCCTCGTTTCCGTTGACGCTCCGGCGACGCTCCTCTCCTGGGAGTTGTGTCAAGTGGGAACTAGGCCATAGGGAGGCCAACGTCCTCGCCCTTATCTACTTCCCCAGGGCCGGGAAGGACGTGGTTTCCGTGAGCCGAGAGCCACGCTTGGACATATTTCCTGTCTTCTCCAAGGGAGGCTTCCCCGGTGGGGCAGAGCACACCGATTTCCCCTCCCCCTAACCTCCCGTGTGGAGAGCGTGTGGGCCGTCGTGCTGGGCGTAAGTGCTCTGTTACTCGTCGTCTCCCTCTTCGGGCTTTACCAAGGGCTCAGAATGGAGGCGACCACAGAGCGCATCAAGCCCCTGGTTCAATATCAGCGGGAGGGCGTCTGTTTTACACGGTGGCGCTGAAGCCCAACGAAATTTTTGACATCGAAGAACTCGATCCCGGTGGCATCTACCTCGCCTGCCTGACCGACAGCATCAACGCCAGTTATGCCTGCCGGTTTACCCTCGACGTGCCCATGCAGCAGCCCCAATTCATCTGCCAAGTCCGTGGCCGACTTTGGCTTCCCGAGCATCTGGCAAAAGCGGCTCGTGCTAATGCCGGCAACCGCCGGTGGCCCTCAGGAGACACTGCGCTTTCGCATCCCGGTGGCTGACTTGGTGACCCGCCTGGCGACGTTTCGGAGTGAGGTGGGGACAAGTCCAGGCACCCCGTCGCTCGACATCATTGTGCGCGTGGACCCCGTGGTTGAGACCGAAGCCGGACTGATCACCGAACCTTTTGAACATCGCCTCTCGTTCCGTTTCGAGGGAGAGGCCATTCGACCCGAAGGAGAGGTGGAACGTCGCCAATCGGGCACGCTGAGCCAAACAGTGGTGAGGGCGTGCTGTGCTCCTGACCCTTTCCGTGCTCGGCACGCTGTTCAGCGTAGGCACCCTTCTCATCGCGGGCCGGCAACTCGACGTGGCCGGGAAGCAGGTGTCGTCCCCTGAAGAGGAGTTGGTCCGGACGCAGAAGCGTGCGAACGCCTTGCTGGTGCGCGTTCGCCAGGGGCTTCAAGATATCCTTTCATCCTCTGCCGTACTCGTGTCGGTGGAGCGCCTTGATGACGTAGACGTACTTCGCCTGGCCGAGGAGCTGTGGCGGCCGGTTCTCTGCACGGTTCAGAGGGGAAAGGTGATCTACTGGGTGGTGGACGTGACCGGCTCCATCTGCTACCCGTTCGTGAGCCAAAGCGAGAACCCGTGATCGCCCCGTGTCCGGCGGTGAACCATCTTGGGCTGGCCTCGTCACACGCTCGACTCATGGCAGTGGGAGAAGCTGCATGGGGAAGGAGGCAAGGGGCCGCGTGACAGGGCAGCCCAAACGCCCGGCGATATGGGGTGCCTTTGGGCATGTTGGTGCTCCTGCTGGCAACCGTCCTGCCCGTTCCGGTGCTGTTCGGGGGGCAGCGCCAATTGCCTCCTCCGAGCTTAACGGCGCCGACAGCACTCCAGCCCCCGTTTGAGGGCCTGATCGCCTTCCGCTTCGATGCTGCCTTGGGCGCCGAAGTCCAACTGACTCGCTTTGGAGAACACACGCGCACGTGGGCGCCGGCCTGGTCGCCCCGAGGGGATCGCATTGCCTTCACGTCGAATGATGGCGGCAACGACGAAATCTGGCTCCTCAACGTGGACGGCACTCAGGCTGTTCACATTACAGACAACACGTGGGAGTGGGACCAACACCCGAGTTGGTCACCTGAGGGAACGCAGCTCGTCTTCAGCTCCAATCGTGTGAGTGGGTGGCGGAATATTTGGATCATGGACGCCGGTGGCAGCAATCCCCGAAACCTCAGCGGGTGGTGTGAGTGTAACGACTAGGATCCTGTGTGGGTGAAGGATTCAACGTCATCGGCCTCGATGCCGTGAGCGCGGCGGTATGCGGCAATGGCCTCGCGGGCTGCCTCCAGCTCGGCCAGCCGTTGAGCTGCCGGGGCGGCGAACACCTCCTCCCAGCGGGCCAGGAGCATCTCGGTCTGGAGGAGAAGGTTGCGCAGAGGGGTGAAGAGCTTGGCCGCCATCAGATCGCCCAAGCGAACGCGCACGGTCCGGCCCTCCCGGGGGAAGTAGCGCTGGCGCAAGGGGACAATCACGTCGGTGTTGATGGAGGCGACAGCCTCTGACAGGCCGGTCAACAGGGCCTGAAGGCTTTCGACCAGCGCCAGCAGGCGGTCACCGAGGCCAAGAGGAATGTGTTCCAGGAGGGAGCGCAAGAAGCGGCCCACCCGTTCGCCGACGGGACCGGTGCGTTCTCCCACTTCGGCTAAAGCCTCTTCCAACGTGGCCAAGAGGCTGGCGAGGCTTGCCACGACCCGTTCCAACGCGGCCAGCCCCCGGTCCACGACGGCCAACGCTTGGTCAAGCTCCTGGAGAAAGGCTTCCGCCCGGTCGAGCGCCTCAATCATACTCGGCACCTGTGTCCGAAGTGCGACTACCAGCTCGCCCAGCTCCTGGAGTGCTTGGGCCACGACGGTGTCCACTTCCACGGCGCCCATTTCCTCGTACAGCGCCACGAGACCACGCCACACCTCAAGGCGGCGGTTGGCTTCTTCCCACGCTTGAGTGGTCCCGTTGCACGAGGCCGGCCGTTGTGCCCACGCCGGCTCCGAGAACACCAATGCCCGCCAGGCTGGCGAGAAAGCGGCGCCGGGTGATTGTCCTGGCCGGTGCCGCTGCGGGTGCCGTGTCGAGGTGAGTGGCCAGCGCGCGGAGTTGGGCCTCGTCCAGCGTCTCAATTCGGGCGATGAGCTCTTGTTGCAGGCGGGCGCGCCCCTCCACGGCGAACTCGTCTCGCATGGTCTCTCCTCCTCTCATCCTGTTGTCGGCGCCGGCAAGATGGCGTGGGATGTTATTCTGTACGTGTGCACTCGCGCCGCAGGTTGCGCGGTGGATCAGTGATGGCCGAACACGCCTTTTGCCTCTCCACTGGTCTGCACGTATAATTGCGCTGACCTGCTCGAGTCCGTGATGTGGTCGGCGACGGAGTTTCTAAAACGAAATGCTCACGGAAATCTCACCCTCACCTTATCTGCCGGGAGTATAATGGTAGAGAAGCATGGGGAGAATTCAGACGGGCGGAGCTAGTGCAGCGAGCTATCGGCGGGAACCCCGGTGGTGGTATCGAGCTCGTTGCCCCGATGACGAGATAGATCCCGGCCACCTGGCCGTGTATGCCTCTGACGAGGTTCAACACTGTTCATGGGACGCTACCGATTCTGGGTGGGCGTAAGCATCAGTGCCCTCTTCATGTACGTGGCCCTGCGTGGCCTGCAACTTGAGCTCGTGTGGCGCACCGTTCGTCAAGCCAACTACTGGTGGCTTCTGCCCGGCGTTGGAGCGTATTTTCTGGGCGTGTGGGTGCGCGCGTGGCGGTGGCACTACATGTTGCGCCCCCTGAAGCCCATCCCCTCACGAGTGCTCTTCCCTGTAGTGGCCATTGGGTACATGGGCAACAACATCTACCCTGCCCGTGCGGGTGAGCTGTTGCGTGCCTACGTGCTCAGGCGCAAGGCCCAAGTGAGTGTCTCGGCCAGCATGGCGACCATTGTGGTGGAACGCCTCTTCGATGGCCTGACCATGTTGGCGTTTGTGGTGGTGGCGTTGCCCACCAGCCCCGTGGGCCGGCGTTACAACACCGTTGTGATTGGCTTCAGTGCCCTCTTCCTGGGGGTGTTAGTCCTGTTCCTCTGGATGGCCGCCCACCCTCACGTTGCTCGCCGGTGGTTCGAGCGTGTGGTGGCCCGAAGTGTGCCGGGCAGGTGGCACGCGCAGGCCGGCGAGGTGTTCGGCAGGTTCTTGGAAGGGCTGGAAAGCCTCAAGAGCGGCCGTGACGTGCTCTTGATTTTCTTCACCAGCGTGCTCATCTGGCTCCTGGAAACGGCTAAGTACTGGTTTGTCATGCACGCTTTCCCATTCAAGGTGGGGTTCTTTGTGCTTATTTTGATGAACGGAGTGGTGAACTTGGCCACCACGTTGCCGGCAGCCCCTGGGTACGTGGGCACCTTTGACGCCCCTGGCATTGAAATTCTGGAGGGCTTTGGCGTGCCGGGAGAAGTGGCCACGGGGTACACCTTGGTGCTCCACGCGGCGTTGTGGCTGCCCATCACGGTGCTGGGACTCTATTACTTCTGGCGGGAGCAGCTCTCCGTGGCGCGTGTTCGGCGGGAATTGGCGTCGGCGCCGTCCGTCGACGCTGAAGAGGAACCCACGCTGTTCGGCCATGCCGTGAACCCGCACGTCCGCGAGGGAGAACCGTGAACATCGGCATCGTCGGCGCCGGCTTTGCTGGCCTCTCCGCAGCATATACTCTCGTCCAGCACGGGTATACCGTGACGGTGTACGAGGCCGCCCCCCCGGGCAGGGGGGTTGGCGTCAGGGTTCCGCGCCCCAGGATGGGCGTGGCCGCTGGAGCGCTTCTACCACCACATCTTCGCCACCGATCACACCATCCTGGAGCTCGTCCGCACTGTGGGCTTTCAGGACAAGGTTTTCTTCCGAAGCCCGGTCACGGCCCAATGGTGGCAGGGGCGTGCCTATCCTATTGACGGGGCCAACCCCCTCGACGCTGCGCTGAACGTGTTGCGCTTTCCCGCCACCCCCCCGCTCGACCGCCTGCGCTTCGGCCTGGTGGTGGCGTATTTGAAGTACGGTGTGCGCGACTGGCGTCCCCTGGAGCGCATCACGGCGGCCGAGTGGTCTCGCCGGTGGATGGGACCGCGCGTCTACCAGGCTATCGTGCAGCCCCTCTTGGAGGGGAAGTTCGGCCCTTATGCCCGTGAGGTGAACATGGCGTGGTTGTGGGCGCGGTTCAAGGCCCGCACTTTCAAGCTCGGCTACTTTGAGGGAGGATTTCAGGCCCTGGCTGACGCCCTGGTGGACGCCGTGTGTGCGCGAGGCGGGCACGTTCACCTGGGCACGCCCGTGGTTGGGCTCCACCCGGCTTCCCATCTCGGGGGTTGGGAGCTCAGACTGCCTGACGGTGCCGAACACTTTGACCGCATCATCGCCACCGTTCCCCCCTCGGCTTTAGGGCGCCTGGTACCCGATCTCCCCTCTGGCTACCTGGCCCACCTGATGGGTCTCAAGTCGTTAGGCGCTGTGGTGCTCATTGTCGCCCTCGACCGGCCGCTGACCGATGGCCTCTACTGGGTCAACCTGGACAAACGCGAGTTCCCCATGTTGGCCCTAGTGGAGCACACGAACTACGTTGAACCGAAACACTACGGCGGTGATCACCTCATCTACTTGGGAGACTATTTGCCGGCCAATCATCCCCATTTTGACTTGCCCACAGAAGCTCTCTTCGAGGAGTACGAGCCAGCCCTGCGCCGCTTCAACCCGGACTACTCGCGCACGTGGGTGCGGGACATGTGGGCCTTTAAGGCAGCCTACGCACAGCCCGTGGTGCCCGTGAACTATTCCCAACACATTCCCCCCTTGCGCACACCCCTTCCAGGCCTCTATGTTGCCAGCATGAGCCACGTCTACCCGTGGGACCGCGGTACCAACTTCGCCGTTGAAATCGGCCAACGGGTGGCTAACCTCGTCATCCGTGATATAATGAACATTCCCAACGGAGCGGGTGCGCACGTGCTGGCACACCCACAAACGTGTTAACGGGGACGAGCCGCTCAACGACTGTACTCAACAACCGTACACCAACGAAGGAGTGATGTTATGAGACGTATCACTGTGATCGGAGCTGGGTATGTCGGCCTGGTCACGGGCACATGTCTGGCCGATTTGGGCAACAGAGTGATCTGTCTGGACATCGACGAGCACAAGATCAAGATGCTGCGCGAGGGGCAGGTGCCCATCTACGAGCCCGGCCTGGAGGAGATGGTGCGCCGCAACATGAAAGCCGGACGCCTCTTCTTCACCACCTCCTATGAGGAAGCGGTGCCGGAATCGGACTTCGTCTTCATCGCTGTGGGCACGCCCGAGGGCGTGGACGGCGAGGCAGACCTGAAGTACGTGGGCATGGCGGCCGAGAGTATCGCCCGTGTCATGGATCGTTCCCTCATCATCGTCAATAAGAGCACGGTCCCCGTGGGCACAGGCGATTGGGTGGCGGACATTATCAACAGCCACAAGACCACCGATGTGCCCTTCTGGGTGGTGAGCAACCCCGAGTTCCTTCGCGAGGGCAGTGCCATTCAGGATTTCCTCAACCCCGACCGTGTGGTCTTGGGCTCGCTGGACCAAGAGGCAGCGGCCAAGGTGGCCGAGCTCTACTTGCCGTTGCGTGCCCCCATCATTATCACCGACTTGCGCACGGCTGAGATGATCAAGTACGCCTCCAACGCTTTTCTCGCCACGCGCATCTCCTTCATCAACGAGATTGCCAGCATCTGTGAGAAGTTGGGGGCTGACGTGAAGGAAGTGGCGGTTGGGATGGGGTATGACAAGCGCATTGGCCACCACTTCTTGGACGCTGGCGTGGGCTTTGGAGGGTCTTGTTTCCCCAAGGACGTGAAAGCCCTCACCCACATGGCCGCCCTGCACGGCTGTCACCCCCAACTGCTGCGAGCCGTGATGGAGATTAACCGGGACAAGCGGCTGGAAGTGATCCAGAAGTTGCGCGATCTGCTTGACGGGCTCCGTGATACTACTGTTGGACTCCTGGGGTTAGCCTTCAAGCCCAACACGGATGACATCCGAGAGGCCCCGGCCATTGAGATCGCACACCTGCTTCACCTGGAGGGCGCTACAGTGAAAGGGTACGATCCTGTGGCCATGCCCAACGCCTGCCGCGTGCTTCCCTGGCTCATCACGGCCGAAGACCCCTATGACTTGGCTGTGGGCTGTGATGCCCTGGTTGTGCTCACCGAGTGGAATGAGTTCAAACACTTGGACTTCGCGCGCATCCACACCCTGATGCGCCGGCCTGTCGTGGTGGACGGCCGCAACATCTACGATCCTGAACAGATGGCCAATTTGGGCTTTGTCTACCGTGGCATGGGGCGTGGGTACAACGGAGCGCGCCGACGGGAGGAGTGAACCGCCATGGAGAACAAACTGCACGATGTGCGCTTGGACAACGGCTTGCGGGTGCTGGTGAAGGAGGTTCACACGGCACCGGTTGCCAGCTTCTGGGTCTGGTACCGGGTGGGCAGCCGCAACGAGGTGCCGGGCATGACCGGCATCTCTCATTGGGTGGAGCACATGCTTTTCAAAGGCACCGAGCGGTTTCCAAAAGGGGCCATCGACCGGGCGATTGCCCGGGCAGGTGGCACCTTCAACGCCATGACGTGGATGGATTTCACAGCCTATTTTGCCACCCTCCCAGCTCAACAGATCGAGCTGGCCTTGGAGATCGAAGCCGACCGCATGGTCAATTCCCGCTTCGAGCCCGATGAGGTGGAGGCCGAGCGCACGGTCATCCTCTCCGAGCGCCACATGTACGAGAACTACCCCGTCTTCCTGCTGGAGGAACATGTGACGGCCGTGGCCCTGCTCCTCCACCCCTACCGCCACGAGACCATCGGGTGGGAGAGCGACTTGCGCACCATGACCCGCGATGACCTGTACCGCCACTACCGCACCTACTACACGCCCAACAACGCCACGGCCGTGGCCGTTGGGGACATTGACGGTGAGGCCATGATCGACCGCATTGCCCGTGCCTTCGGCTCCATCGACCCAGGCCCTGAAATCCCCCCAGTTCGCTTTCAAGAACCCCCACAGCGTGGGGAGCGGCGGGTGGCGGTGAGCGGGCCGGGAAGCACCAGATACCTCCACGTGGCCTACCGGGCGCCCGCGGCCACCGATGCCGATTGGCCGGCGCTTGCCGTGTTGGACACCATCTTGGGCGGCGCCAAAGGGTACCGGGGAGCGTCACCCAACTCCCGCACCTCTCGCCTCTACCGTGCCCTCGTGGACGGCGGCCTGGCCGCGGGTGTGAGCACCAGCCTCGTGCCCACGGTGGACCCCTACCTGTACACTGTCACGGTCACCCTGCTGCCCGACAGCGACCCCCAACAGGTCGAGGAGGTGCTCTTCCGGGAGGTGGACCGACTCCGCCAGGAGGCCATCACAGCCAGAGAGCTGGAAAAGGCCAAGAAGCAGATGCGCGCCCAATTTGCCTTCAGCACGGAGAGCATCTCCAGTCAAGCCTACTGGCTCGGGTTCTCCAGCATCATTGCCGACGTGGACTGGTTCACCGGTTACTTGGGGCGCCTTCATGGCGTGAGCGCGGACGACGTGCAGCGGGTGGCCCGGGAGTACTTGGACGCCACTCGGCGGACGGTCGGGTGGTATGAGCCTGACTCGTCGGCCGCCGGAGCAGTGAAGAGCGAGGAGTGAGCCATGAGCACGCCTGTTGCCCTTGACATTTCCGCACTTCCCGGACCGGACACCATTGCCTGGCGCACATTGCCCAACGGACTGACTCTCCTAGCCCGTGAGAACTTCGTCAGTCCGGCCATCTTCGTGGCGGGCTTCTTGCGCGTCGGCGCCCAAGATGAACCGGCTGAATTGGCCGGTCTCGCTTCCCTGACGGCCACTTTGCTCACCCGTGGCACGCGCACACGCTCCTACGACGAGATCAACGAGCGCGTGGAGAGCGTGGGAGCCAGCCTGCGCGTTGTCAGCGCCACCCACACCACCACCTTTTCGATGAAGGGGTTGGCCGAGGACGTGGTCCCCCTGCTCGACGTGCTCTCCGACATCCTGCGGTCACCAACCTTCCCCGAAGAGCATGTGGAACGCGTGAAACAACAACACCTGACTGCCCTGCGGGAGCGGGAGCACAACACCCGAGCCAGGGCTACGCTCGCCTTCTCCGAACATGCTTACCCTCCCGGACACCCCTACCACACCCCAACAGCCGGCCACATTCACACCGTAGAACCCATCACCCGTGACGACATCATGCGCTTCTTCGAGGCCCACTACGAGCCGCGCGGGGGAGCTGTGGTGATCGTTGGGGCCATCTCGGCTGAGGAGGCCCTCAACGTGCTGGAGCACACCTTTGGCACGTGGGAGCCCAAGCCCGACCGGGCGCGTGTTCCAGTTCCACCGGCATCACCCCCCGGCACAACCGTGAAGGTGGCTGTGTCCGTGCCCGGCAAGGCCCAAAGTGACATCGTGGTGGGTGCGCCGGCTATGCCCATCACCCACTCGGACTACTTGCCGGCCACGGTAGCCAACACCGTGTTGGGAGTCTTCGGCCTCATGGGCCGCTTGGGCAAGAACGTGCGCGACAGGGAAGGGCTTGCCTATTACGCCCACAGCGTGCTTCATCGCTCTCCGCTCAACGCGCCCTGGTATGCTGTGGCTGGGGTGGCACCGGAGATGGTGGAACGGGCGGTGACCCTCATTCAGGGCGAAATTCGGCGCTTAGGCGAAGAGCTTGTCCCCGAGGAGGAGCTCACCGACAACAAGTCCTACATGGTGGGCTCGTTGCCGCTGCGCTTGGAGACCAACGAGGGCATGGCCTCGGCCATCCTCGACCTGGTGCGGTATGACGTGGGGCTGGATTACTTGCAGCGCTTGCCGGAGCGCATCTGGAATGTGGACGCCGAGGCCGTGCGCCGGGTGACGGCCACCTACTTGCGCCCCGAGGCCTGTGTGGTGGCCGTGGCCGGTCCCCCTCAACCGAAATAATTGACATCAGATGTCTGGGGTGGCCGGCATGGTGATCGCGGTTGGCGTTGACATTGTCGAAGTGGCGCGCATCCGGGCCGTGTTGGCCCGGCATGGCCAACGGTTCTTGGACCGCATCTTCACGCCGGCGGAACAGGTCCACTGTGGTCGCCGGGTGCCCTGCTTGGCCGCGCGGTGGGCGGCCAAGGAAGCCGTGTCCAAGGCACTCGGGTGTGGCATCGGAGACGTGGCGTGGAAGGAGATCGAAATTCTGCCCGACAAGCGGCGAATGCCCGTACTCCAATTAGGGGGCAGGGCTGCCCGGTTGGCGGCTGAACAGGGCATTCGGGGATGGGCGGTGAGCTTGTCCCACGCACAGGAGTACGCGGTAGCCTTCGTGGTGGCGTGGCGATGAGGCGTGGAAGCAAGAGCACAGAAGCACAAGTGACACCTGCACCACTCCCCCGCTTCGCGTTTCAGGAGCTGTCGCGTGAAGCAGTGACCGTACCCACCGCGGACGGCTGGAGACTTCGTGCCGAGGCAGTGGTGCCGCCCCACTGTGAGGCCGCCCTCGTGGTCGGCCACGCCATGATGACCAACCGGCAGCGCATGGATTGGCCCCCCGGACGGGGCCTGGTGAGCACGTTGGCCCAACATGGCTTTGCCGTCCTCAACGCTGATCTTCGCGGCCACGGTGAGAGCACGCCCCATGCCAGCCGACGGGTGGACTGGTCGTATGATGAGTTGGTCTTCCAGGACACCCCAGCCCTCATCACGTTCGCTCGCGAGCGGTGGCCAGGCGTCCCCCTGGCCTTGGTAGGGCACTCCCTCTTCGGTCACGTGGCCGCCGCGCACGTGGCCATGTGCCCGGACACGCCGGTTCAGGCCCTCGTGGGATTGGCCGCCAACGTCTGGCTGCGCCACTTGGAGCCGGACCGCCGGCGTTGGTGGCGGAAGCGCCTCTACGCCGAAGTGGTGGCGTGCATTGTGGCCCTCTTCGGCTACGCTCCCGTACGCCTGTTGCGCCAGGGCACGGACGACGAGGCCGCGACCTACTTTCGCCAGCTCGTGGGCTGGATTCGCTCAGGGTGGTGGACGACCCTTGACGGCCGTGATTACTTGGCTGCCCTCCGCTCTGCCCGCATTCCAGCCCTGAACGTGGTGGGCGCCAGGGATACCTTCCTGTGTGCCCCGGAGAACGCGGCCCGCATGTGGGCCTATTGGGGTGGTCCCTTTGAACAGTGGGTCATTGACCACATCTGGGGCCTGCGCTACGTGCCGGGACACATGGGCATCGCCATGAACCCGGCTTGCCGCTCAGTGTGGCACCGCGTGGCAGCGTGGCTGCGGGCCTCCCTTGGCCTGGAGGCGGCGTCAGCATGAGGGGCATGGCCGGCCGGTGGAGAACTCTACTGCGCCTGCTCGGCTACCTGCGGCCCTATGGCTGGCGTGTTGCCGTGGCCTATGGGGCCATGTTGGCCGTCATCGGGCTGAACTTGCTTGTGCCCTGGATTGTGCGCGATGTGATTGACCGCGGCCTTGCGCGAGGGGATCGCCCGTTCCTCCTTGTCGCTGCTGGGCTCATTCTGGGCATTGCCCTGGTGCGAAGCGCCTTCGGCGCCCTCCAGATGTACCTCGGCGAATGGCTCTCCTTCCGGGTGGCCCACGACCTGCGCAATGCCCTCTACGCCCATCTCCAACGTCTCTCCTTTTCGTTCTACGACCGCGCCCAGACGGGCGATCTGATGAGCAGGGTGACGGCCGATGTGGAGCAGACCCAACGGTTCACCGGCATGGGGCTGATGCAGGTCATCAACGTCCTCCTGCTCGTGAGCGCTGTGGTGGTCGTCCTCCTGCGGGTGAACGCTCGGCTGGCCATCGTGGCTTTAGCTCCATTTCCCCTCCTCTTCTTCCTTGTCATCCGCCTGGCGCGCACGCTTCGTCCTCTGGCCCACGCCCTTCAAGTGCGGCTGGGGCGTTTGGGCATCGTTATGCAGGAGAGCTTGACGGGCATTCGGGTGGTCAAGGCCTTTGCGCGCGAGCCCGACGAGCTGGAGAAGTTCCGCCACCAGAACGAAGCCTTCTACCACCGGCGGGTGACGTTGGTGGACCGGTGGGTGGAAAATTTTTCCACCATGCAACTGCTCCTCGCAGGAGGTATAGGACTCGTGCTCTGGTTTGGCGGGCGCGAGGTGCTGCGCGGCACGTTCACGGTGGGCACACTCTTCGCCTTCATTTCGTACATCGGTCAGCTCTCTCAGCCCATTCGTCAGCTCGGCTTTCTCATCAGCCGGGCCACTGATGCCGTGGCCAGCGCCGAACGCCTCTTTGAAATCCTCGACGTGTCACCCGATGTCCAGGACCCGCCCGGCGGGGTTGAGCTTCCCATGCTCCGGGGCCACGTTCGGTTCGAGCACGTCTCCTTCTCGTACAACAGGAACCACCCTGTGCTATGTGACATCTCCTTCGAGGCAAAGCCAGGCCAAGTGGTGGCCATCATCGGCCCCACGGGTTCCGGCAAGAGCACGCTTACGGCCCTCATTCCCCGTTTTTACGATGTGACCGCTGGCCGAGTGCTGGTAGACGGCTATGACGTGCGCGATGTGCGCTTGGAGAGCTTGCGCCGCCAGATCGGCATCGTGTTCCAGGATTCTTTTCTCTTCAGCACCACTGTTCACGAGAACATTGCCTACGGCCGCCCTGATGCCGGACGCGAGGAGGTCATCGAGGCCGCGAAGGCCGCCCACGCCCACGAATTCATCATGGCACTGCCAGAAGGTTACGACACCCGCGTCGGCGAACGGGGCGTCACACTCTCAGGGGGACAGCGCCAGCGCATCGCCATCGCCCGTGCCCTGCTCATGGACCCGCGCATCCTGATTCTGGACGATGCCACCTCAAGCGTGGACACGGAGACCGAATACCTCATTCAGCAGGCGCTGGCCCGGCTTATGCGCGGACGCACCACGTTTCTCATCGCCCAGCGGATGTTGAGCGTCAAGGATGCTGATGTGATCCTCGTGCTGGACCGCGGCCGCATTGTGGAGCGGGGTGCACACGAGGAGCTAATCCGCGCCGGAGGGCTGTACCGGCAGATCTATGACATGCAACTGCGGGAGCAGGAGCGCTTCGCAGCAGCCTTGCACGCCATGGGAAGCCGACGTTGGCCTGGATTCGGCAAGAATTGAGTGCAGTGGGGGAGGCTCCGTGCGATTGAGGACAACACACGCGCGCCGGCTTGGATGGGGAAGCACTGTGGTGAAGTTGGCCATGGCCCACCGTACCTTGACGGTGTTGTTGGCGGCCATCATCACGATGGAACTGGTGCGGGGTGTCGAGGAAATCGCTCTTCTTCCCCTGTTCCTGACTGAGGTACACGGGGAGGGCACCGGCTTGGCCGGGCTAACAATTACGGCCTATTTGGCTGCCGATGTGGCCGTGCGTGCGCCGGCCGGGTGGCTGGCTGACCGCTTCGGCCGCAAACGAATGCTCCTGCTCGGCCTAGCGCTCTCCCTCATCCCTCTGCCCTTTATGCTCCGGGCGCGTCACACGGGCGTGTTGCTGCTCCTCAACGCCGTATTGGGAGTGGGGGCAGGGACGGCTTGGCCGGCCGTCTACGCCGCCGTGGCTGACACATATGGGGCCGGGCGGCGGGGGCTTATCATGGGCATTCTCAACACCGCGATGTTGGGCGGCCTGGCCAGTGGCCCCATTGTGGGCAATGTGCTTGTGGACCGCCTCGGCTTCACGGCCACCTTTGTCGTCTGCATGGGGCTCATGGCCGGAGCGATCGTTCTGGTGGCCGCGCTGATGCAGGAGACCCGCGGTGAGCGCACGTGGGCGCACTCGTGGGAGGCCACGTGGCGGGGCATTGGCTTGCTCTGGCGGGGCGAGTTGCTCGTGTTGGCCCTGATTGCCGTCGCCATGACCTTGGGCATGACCACGATCCTGCCTGTGCTCAACCTCTTCGGCCTGCACGTGCTCGGGCTGACGCTGACCGAGCTGGCCTTGCTGATGCTCGTCCCCGCTGGTGTGGCGGCTGTGGCCTTGGTGGTGTTGGGCCACGCTGCGGACCGCTACGGCCGCAAGCCTCTGCTCGTGGTGGGCATGGCGGCCATGGCCGTACCTTTCTTGCTCTCCCCCATTTCGACAAACCCGCTTGTGGTCATGGCAGGCGCCACCGTGGCCGGGCTGGGATACGCGGCGGCCGTGCCGGCTTGGAGTGCTCTGCTGATGGACCGCGTGACGGCCCAATCGGACCACCATGGCCTGCTCTTCGGCGGGGTGTCCTCAGTTCAGGGGCTGGGCCTCACGCTGGGGCCCACGCTGGGCGGCGTGCTGTGGCAATACGTCGGCCCCTACGCGCCTCTCATTGCCGTGGGCACCATCTTCGCGGCCGGGTGTATCCTCGCCACCTTCACCCGCGACACCATCACCGTGTCACCCCGCCAATGATGCCCTGCTCGCCGAGGCGGCGTATCTCCTCGGCCGAGAATCCCAACTCGTCTCCTAGGATCTCGGCCGTGTGTTCTCCCACGTTGGGGGCTGGCGACGGCTCATCATCGGCAGGCGTGAGGGAGAAACGGGCGGGAAAGGGAACGTAGGGCAGGTCCGCTTCGTCCCAAGCTACGCTCCCGCGGGCCTGCACGTGGAGATCATGAGGCACCTCGTCCAGGGGGCGCAGCGGGGCGATGGGCACCTCCTCCGGAGAGAACTGGGCCAACCAGGCCTTCAGGGGCCGGGACTGGAAAATCGCCCGGACTTCGGGCAGGGCCGTGCTGTCGAAAGCACGGTGTACGAGGTCAGGTCGTCCTAGTCCCTCGCACACGCGCCGCCAGAATTTGGGCTCCAGAGCACCGAGTGCCAGGAAGCGCCTGTCGGCCGTCTCGTAGATGTTGTAACAGGGCGCTTGGCCGGTCAGCAGGCCTGTGCCCAAGCCAAGCGCCTCCATGTGAGGACTTGGCTGAGCGGGAGGAGCAAATAGGTCCACGCCAGCGCCCCGTCCAACATGGCCACATCCAGGTATTGCCCTTTTCCGGTGACAGTGCGGGCCAGCAGGGCTGCGAGAATGGCCACCAGGGCGGGAAAGGTGCCCCCGCCCACGTCGGCCAGTTGCACGGGGAGCAAGTGGGGTCGGCCGTCGTGCCCCCGGTTGCGTTCCAGCAGGCCGGCCAAGGCCAGGTAGGTGTTGTCATGACCTGGCCGGTGGGCGTAGGGGCCTGCTTGGCCGTAGCCGCTGATGCTGCAGTAGATCAGGCGGGGGTTGATGGCCTGCAAGGTATGGTAGTCGGCCCCCAAGCGTGCCATGACGCCGGGGCGAAACCCTTCCACGAGCACGTCCGCCGTGCGCACCAGGCGGTGGAAGAGGGCTTGGCCCTGTGGGTGCTTCAGGTTGATGGCCACGGAGCGCTTGTGGCGGTTCAGGGCTGCGCGGTACGGATTGGTCCGCTCGCGGGGCATGGCCAGCCCGCCGGCGGGCTGGGCTGGTGGTTCCACCTTGATCACGTCGGCCCCTAGGAAGGCGAGCCACATGGTGGCGAGCTCACCCGGCAAGAGGTGTGCGACGTCGAGCACGCGGTAGCCGGCCAAGGGAGGTGTCATGGGTATCCCTCAGATACCATATCCTCCGGTGACTTCCAGCACGTGACCCGTCACATACGAGGCCAACGGCGAGGCCAGGAAGAGGACAGCACCGGCGGCCTCCTCCGGTGTGCCCGCACGGCCCAAGGGGATGAGCAGGGGGATCAGCTCTCGCCGTGCTTCGGGAATGCCGATGGCGATCTTGTGTCCGCCGACTTCGACGGTTTCGCCTTTTTCCTTCGGCTGGGTTAAACGGGTGTCAATGTAGCCGAAAGCCACCGCATTGCACCGAATGCCGAAGCGACCCCACTCTTTGGCCACCGTTTTGGTGAGCCCCACGATGCCCATCTTGGCCGTGGCGTAATTCGCCTGGCCGGCGTTTCCGTGGAGCCCTGAGGTGGAGGAGATGTTGATGATACAGCGGGGCTCGGGCGTGCGCCCCTCGGCCAGTTCTTGCTTGGCCACGTCGCGCATGTAGGGCGCGGCAGCCCGGATGAGCCGGAACGGGGCGGTGGCGTGCACGTCCAAGATGGTCTGCCACTGCTCGTCTGTCATCTTGTGAATCACGCCGTCCCATGTGAAGCCGGCGTTGTTCACCAGCACGTTGAGCTTCCCAAATGCTTCCACCGTCACCTGCACGATGCGCTCCGGGAAATCGGGCGCGGTGACGTCGCCTGGCACCGCGATAGCCTCTCCGCCGGCTTCTCGGATGGCGGTCACAACGGCCTCGGCCGGCTCAGCGTTCAAGTCGTTGACGGCCACCTTGGCCCCTTCGCGGGCGAAGAGAGCAGCCGTAGCGGCCCCGATGCCCCGGCCGGCACCCGTAATCAAGGCCACTTGTCCGTCGAGCAATCCTGCCATGGTGTGCCTCCCTGCCTTGGTAGGTGTGGGGTCTCTGAAGGCGTTTTACATCCGTCCGGTATTATGTTCCTGTTGGCCGTGTGTTTCCTCATACTGTCTGGCCAACATGATGACCTCGCTCCGCGAGTGGACGCCCAATTTGGAGTAGATGCGACTGATGTAATTGCGCACCGTCTGATAGGCGAGGTTCAGTGCTTCGGCGATTTCGGTGTTGGAGTACCCTTGGGCGATCAGGCGCAGGACTTCCTTTTCCCTAGGGGTCAACACCGGTTCGGGAAGGCGATGTGGCTGGCGGATCAACCGTGAGAGCTTGTTGGCAATGGCGCGGCTGTACCAGACACCTCCTTCCATCACGGTGCGGATGGCTTTTACAATGGAATCGGGCATTTCGTCCTTGAGGATGTACCCGCTGATGCGCGCCCCGACGGCCAGCCGGATGTAGGCCTCCTCGTCGTAGGCAGTCAGCACGATGATGTGAACGTCAGGGTGGTGGGCTTGCAGGCGTTCGATCACTTCGGCCGGAGGGGGACCGGGAATGCGCAAGTCCAACAGCACCACATCCGGCTGCAATTGGGCGCATTTGGCCTCCAGCCCTACAGTGCTGTTGGCCTCTCCCACGATCTCAATGTCCCCCTCTTCTTCGAGGACACTGTACACTCCCGCCCGGATGAGCGGGTGATCGTCAACGAGGAGAACGCGAATAGGTCGAGGCATGGGCTGTCTCCTTTTCCAGGTGAATGGTGACGGTGATGTGGGTACCCCGTCCAGGGCGAGCTTGTATGTCGCACGTGCCGCCCAAGGACGTCACCCGTTCCTCGATCCCCAGCAGCCCGAAGTGGTTCTCCAAGGCCAAGTTGCTAAGGCGCTGGGGCAGGGTGAACCCACGCCCATCGTCCGAGACGGAGAGCGTCACGCTCGAGGCGTTGACGGCCAGAATGATGTCAATGCGTCGGGCGTCGGCATGCTTCACGGCGTTTCGGACCGCCTCCTGAAGCACGCGGAAGAGACACATGGCCACATCGCGGGGCAAGCGAGCGGCCCGTTCGTCCAAGTGGAGCCGAATGGCAGGGCTTTGAGGGGCTTCCTGGACTTGGGTGACGAAGGTCTCGATGGCCGGGATCAAGCCCAACTCCTCGAGCCCGGCAGGGCGCAGTTCGGCGATCATGAGGCGCAACTGCTTCACAATCTCCAGCACGTCTTGGCGCAACGCGTTCAGGCTCTGGGCCAACGTCTCCGTGGGATGTTCAGGGTCATGCTTGAGCCTGCGCCCGAGGCGGGCCAGTTGGAAGCTCAACCCCAGAAGAAGCTGGACGATCCCGTCGTGAAGCTCTTGGGCCAGGTGGAGGCGTTCAGCCTCTCGGGCCATCGAAAGGCGTCGTCTGGCCTCTTCCAGTTCCAACTCGGCTCGCTTCCGGTCGCTAACATCCCGCACCAGGGAGAGAATGGCTTTTTGGTTCATGTAGGTGATGAGCGTGCTGATGCCCTCCACATAGATCACCTCGCCGTTGGCACGGATGATCCGAACTTCAATGGGGACCGTGTATCCCTTCACGTGAATTTTATGCAACTCGTCGCGCACGCGCTCCACGTCATCGGGATGGATGAAAGCCCATATGGTCTGGCCGATGACGTTGTCGGCGGGCAGAACGCCCAGCATTTCGCCCAACTTCTGGTTGGCGAAGACAATTTTGCCGTCAACGTGAATGGCTAAGCCGTCGGGAAGCCAGCGCACGACTTGGCGGTAGCGCTCCTCGCTTTCTCGCAGGGCCCGTTCTAGCTGCCGGAAACTCTGAAAGACGGCTTGACTGACTTCCTCGTGCTCCTTGATGATGAGCCGATCGGCGTGGGCGTTGAACGTGAGTGCGATTTGGGCCACAATGTCCGGGACACGGGCCATGAGGGGAGATGGCAGTTCGGATGAGACTTGGATCACGGCGTTCATTAAGTGGGAGAGAGTACAGCTCAACGACTCAGGGCGGTTAAAGCCCAGCTCGACGAGCCGGCTCCCGAGTGGGGACAGCGCGGCAGGGTCGAAGGGCTCCGCGCAGATGGCCTGGCAGAAGAGGGTGTAGAGCTCATCCAAGCTCTTCTGAACTTGGACCGGCATGAGGCCGGTGAAGCGCGTGTATTGAAGGCTTCGGGTCCACGCCTTCACAACGGCGTCACGCTGGTCCAGCAACCGATCGCGTGCTTCCTGCCAAGCGTGAGTGGTCATACGTTCGTTTCCTGTTCGGGAGGCATTACGCCGCCTTCAATTGTCTAAGCCAACTATATTGAGAGTATACTGTGAGGCCCAGAAAGTTCAAGCTGAGGAGGTGCAAGCCCATGAGTGTGCCGGAGCGTTCGTCCCATGAGTTCGTGCGCCTTCGCCAGGAGCGTGTTCTCGCCATGCTCGACGCCCACGGGATTGAGGCCGTCGTGGCCGTGGGGCGCTCTTTTTACGACCGGCCTGGGATGATGGCCTGGCTGAGTCACCACTTTCCCCCCTTTCCAACGGCTGTCTTCGCCCCCGGCGTGCGTGGGCTGGGACACGCTGTCTTCGTGTTGACGCCCCCGCGCGCGCACGTTGGTGGTGGACACGCCTTTCTACCGCGAGGACTGGGTCGTAGCCGACGAAGTGCGGGTGGCCTCCGATCTCGTGGAGGCCACGCTTGACGTGCTCCGCTCCCTGCGTGGCTGTCGGGTTGGGCTGGCTGACGGCGAATTGTTGCCTGTGCCCCTCTGGTGGGCGTGGGAATCCCAGTTGGAGATCGCATGGGAGCCGGTGGATCGCCTTCTCTGGCCGTTGCGCCGGGTGAAGGATGCCTATGAGCTGGCCATGCTGCGCCGTGCTGCTCGTGTGGCCGCCGTCGGGCTCCAAGCGGCTTCTGAAGCCGCTGTGGTGGGGGCTACGGAAGCCGAGGTCTGTGCGGCTGGCGTGGCCGCTGCGCTGAAGGCGGGCGCGGATTTTGTGCGTTACCTGCGCGTCCACAGCGGGCCGTGGAGTGCATGGGGAAGCCGGTGGCCCCAGGCAACGGCGCGGCGCCTTCAGCCCGGCGATCTGGTCGTCCTGGACATCATTGGGGCTGTGAACGGGTACGCTTTCGATGTTCTGCGCACGGTGGCCGTGGGCACGCCGACGGACGACCACGCCCGGCTGCTTGAGGCCGTTCAGGCCGCTGTCGAAGTGGCCATTGCTTCGGCCCGACCCGGTGTGGTGGTGCGGCACTTGTGTGAGCGCGCCCGGAGCGTGTTGGTCGATGCCGGGTTTCCCGATGCCGCCCGCTTTGTGGGCCACGGCATCGGCCTGGAGACGGTCGAGCCCCCGTACTTGCGAGAAGACCAAGAGGAAACACTTCTGGCCGGAGAAGTGCTCTGCGTGGAGCCGGCAGTGTGGCGTCTCGGCTGGGGTGGGGCCAGCTTGGAAGAAGAGGTGGTGGTGGGGAACCCACCGGAAGTGATTACCCGCACCGCATAGACGCGATGATCGAATCATGTCCAATTGTCCGGGGTGCCCGCGTGTGTCGAAAAGCCGTGTTCCCTTGTGCTGCTCACTGCTCGCGGTTCACAGGGCCTCCAGCGCCTGCTCGAGGTCAGCGATGAGATCGTCAACGTGCTCGACGCCCACGCTCAGGCGCACCAAGGTGTCCCCGATGCCGAGCTCAGCGCGCCGCTCAGGAGGAAGGCTGGCGTGGGTCATGAGGGCCGGGTGTTCAATGAGGGATTCTACGCCGCCCAAGCTCTCGGCGAGGGTAAAGAGGCGCACACGTTGAAGGAAACGGCGCGTGCCGTCCAAATCCGTCGCCAGTTTCGCGGTGATCATGCCGCCAAACCCCTGTTGCTGTTGGCGGGCCAGCTCGTGCTGGGGATGGCTGGGCAAGCCGGGGTAGAGCACACGCCGCACGCGCGGGTGGTCTTCCAGCCACCGGGCGATGGCCAGCGCGTTGGCCTGATGGCGTTCCATGCGCAAGTGCAGGGTCCTGATGCCCCGGAGTGTTAACCAACAATCCCAAGGGCCGGGGATGGCCCCAATGGCGTTCTGGAGAAACTTCAGACGACGGTACAGGGTGTCGTCGTTGAGCACCACAACACCTCCCACCACGTCGCTGTGGCCGTTGAGGTACTTCGTGGTGCTGTGAATCACGATGTCAACGCCGAACTCGAGGGGGCGCTGGAAGCAGGGGCTGAGGAAAGTGTTGTCACAGACGCTGATCACACCAGCCTCGCGGGCAATGGCGGCCACGGCCGCCAGATCCACAAGCTTGAGCAGGGGGTTTGTGGGTGTCTCCACCCACACGAGGCGCGTGTTGGGCTGCAGGGCTTCGTGCAGGCGTTCAGGGTCGCTCAAGTCCACATAGGTGAATTCCAAGCCGTTGGCCCGGCCAACGTGTTCAAAGAGGCGCACAGTGCCGCCGTAGAGATCGTCCACGGCCACTACGTGGTCGCCGGCCTGCAACAGGGCCAGCACGTTGGCAATGGCCGCCATGCCTGAGGCGTAGGCGAGGCCATGGGCCCCTCCTTCGAGCGCGGCCACGCAGGCCTCCAGGGCGCTGCGGGTTGGGTTGTCGGTGCGCGAGTACTCGTATCCCTTGTGGACGCCCGGTGCCTCTTGGGCATAGGTGGAGGTTTGATAGATAGGAGGCATGACGGCGCCAGTGGTTGGGTCCGGGGCGTAGCCGGCGTGGACGGCCAGGGTGTCGGGGTGCAGGCTAGTCTTGCTCATGGACACTCCTCTCAATCAGTTGTTTGAGGCGGCGCCGGGTAGCCTCTGGGAGCTCTGCTCGTCCCAGATGACGGTAGAGGGTGATGGTCTGTCGTGTGGTTTCCACCACGACCGTGCAGGCCTCACACTCGGCCATGTGGCGCTCCAGCTCAGCACAGAGCGATTGGTCCAGCTCGCCGTCCACGTAGTCACACAGGTGCGCTAACCAACGACGGCAAGGTTCCTCCGGTGACAGGCTCACTGCGAACCTCCGCGGACAGTGGTAAAGTATTCGGCCAGGCGCTCGCGCAACAGAAGCCTGGCCCTGTGCAAGCGCACTTTGAGGGCTGTGGGGGAGATGCCCAACACCTCGGCGGCCTCCCGGGTGGACAACCCTTCGATGTCACGGAGCACAAAGGCCAGCCGCAATGTCTCCGGCAGCTCGGCAATGGCCTGTTCCATGGCAGCGCGCAGTTCGGCAACGTCCACCGCCGACGCAGGGTCATCTGGCCACTTCTGGAGGAGGCGAGGGTGGACGTTAACGGAGGCTTCCTCCACTTCGTCGAGGGGGACAGTGGGCCGGCGTCGTCGCAGGTACATCAGCCCGTTGTTGGTGACAATCCGGTAAAGCCACGTGCCAAGCCGGCTGTGCCCCTTGAAGTCCTTGATTTTCTCGCAGGCGGCGATAAACGTCTCTTGAAGCACATCCTCGGCCTCGTCAGGGCGCCCAACAAGACGCAGGGCCACATTGTAGAGCTTGGGAGCGTAGTGGCGCACGAGGTCGTCACAGGCCCGGCGGTCACCGCGCCGGAGGGCGCTCACGAGGGCATCTTCGTCGAAGGGACGATGGGCATTTGCACACATGGACGAACTCACTAAGATTGTGGGGCCTCATGCCGTGTGGGGCACCGCACGTGGCCGGTAGTATTGTACTGACAAGCTGTGGAGGAACAAAATGGAGGGGGGAGTAGCTGATGGTACCGCACGGGTGCGGTTAACCGAACAAGATGTCCTGGCCCTCAAGGCTGGGTTGGAGGTGTTGGAGGGCGAATGCCGGCGCGGAGATATCTCCGCGCCGGGCGCCGCAGCATATCATGTGGAGGTGTTGCTGGGACGGCTCCGGCCACTTGTGGAGGCCGAACGGGCAACCACAGTGACGCTCACCAGGAGTGAGGCTGCTGTGTTGGCCTACTACGTTGAACGGGCCATGCGCTTGCGCGGCTATGTGGTGGGCCGGCCACAAGCCAACGAGTGGTTTGTGGGCCTGTACCGGAAATTGCGAGCCGTTGCCCAAGGACGGGCGACGGATATCGTGCCCCGGTGGCGCCGGTGGGTCAAGCGGTGGCTGCGCGGCTGGGTGTCAGGCCGATGAGCGCCTGCGTGCGGTTACGGCGCCTTTGAGGGGAGGGTGTGGTTGGCGTCTGGGCACCTCGTGGCAATACCGACAGCGCGCTTCGTACATCTCCTGGGCCCCGACCATGATGACCGGGTCCTCGTAGAAGGCGGGCTGGCCGTTGATGAGGCGTTGAGTGCGGCTGGCCGGTCCCCCGCAGCGCACGCAGATGGCGTGGAGCTTGTCTACCACCTCGGCCTGAGCGAGGAGCAGGGGCATGGGGCCAAAGGGCTCGCCGCGGAAGTCGAGATCCAAGCCGGCAACAATGACCCGAATGCCCCGGTCGGCCAGGGTGGAAACAACGCCGGCAATGGCGTGGTCGAAGAATTGCACTTCGTCAACGGCGACCACGTCCGTGTCTGGTTCCACGTGTGTAAAGATCTCCTCAGCGTGCCGGACTGGAATGGCTTCCACGTGCATGCCGTTGTGTGAGGCGACGCGAGTTTGCCCGTATCGGGCGTCGATGTGGGGTTTGAAGACGAGCGTCTTCTGACGCGCAATTTGGGCACGGCGCACACGGCGGATGAGCTCTTCCGTCTTGCCGCTGAACATGCTGCCGCAGATGAGCTCCACCCAGCCGCCCTCCTGCCGGAAATAGGGCATCGCTCACTCCTCCTCCCGTGCGGTGGTGCGCGTAAAGCTGTGCGCTGGTAGCAAACAAAACGGCAGGGCCCACCGACGCCCTGCCGTTTTCCCCGCAGGCGACGCGCTACGGAGCCCCGTTGGCCTGGGACTCCTCCTCGTCCACGATTTCCAGGATGGCCTTGCGCCGTTTCTTCTTCTTTCGCCGGTTGGCTGCGTATGCTTCGGCCGCCTGGAGGCGCTTCATGAAGCGGTCCACTTGGCCGGCCGTGTCCACAATGCGTTGTTCGCCGGTGAAGAAGGGGTGACAGGCGCTACACACGTCCGTGCGAATGGTCTTTACCGTGGAGCCCACGGTAAACGTGTTACCACAGGCACACACGACCACGGCGTCAGGATAATAAGTGGGATGGATTTTAGGTTTCACAGCACCATCTCCTTCTGGGGATAGACACTCACGCGCCGTCTGCCGCCGCGCATGTGCTCGAACTTCACAAAGCCGTCGATCTTGCTGAAGAGGGTGTAATCACGTCCTAATCCGACGTTGTGGCCGGGATAAATGCGCGTTCCCCGTTGTCTGACGAGCACCGAGCCGGCGCGCACAAATTGGCCGTCGAACCGCTTGACGCCCAGACGCTTGCTGTGACTGTCTCGCCCGTTCTTGGTTGAGCCACCACCTTTTTTGTGTGCCATGGTTCGCCTCCCTACGCCTCAATGGACTCGATCTTCACCCGTGTGAGGGGCTGCCGGTGACCCCGCTTGACCCGGTAGCGGTTCTTCCGGCGGTATCGGAAGATGATCTTCTTGCGGTCTTTCTCGTGGGCTACCACCGTTCCGATGACCTTAGCCCCTTCGACCACGGGCCGTCCGATGCGCACGCCTTGGTCGTCGTGGACGAGGAGGACCCGCTCAAAGGCCACCCGTTCGCCCTCGGGCACGGGGAGCTGTTCCACGACGATGGTTTCGCCTTCCTCAACCCGATATTGTCTGCCACCGGTTTCAATAACTGCGTACACGGTTCGCCTCCGTGGTTTAATGCTGGACTGGAGTACAGTGGAAAAAGCGCCGTGGCCGGGCATGTGGGGCAGTGTCCAAGCCGCGCAATTATAACAATCGCCGCCCGGGATGTCAAATGGCTAAGCGCAGGGGCCACTCGTGGGCCAGGGCAGCGTAGCCGGCCAAGGCGGCTTCCAGTTCCTCGACGGCTATGGACTCCTGCACGGTGTGAGCCAATCCTTCCTCGCCCGGCCCGAACCCGATCACGGTGAGCCCCTCTCGGGCGAAGTGGCCGCCATCGGTGGCAAAGCGCCACGTCTTCACTTCCGGGGCCACGGAAAGCACCTCGGCCAGGACGCGCCCGGCGGCCTCGAGGGCGGGATGGTCCTGGGGCAGCAGATAGGCCGGGTGGGAGGCGGGCACGTCGAGGGCGAAGCCGGTGTAGGTGGTGTGGATGGTGACGGGCACGGTGACCGTGGCCGCAGCCCCATCGATGAGGCTGTGGTTGACCAGGGTCTCGAGCGCGTGTCGCACGTCCTCGGCCGATTCACCGGGCACAGTGCGCCAGTCACAGGTAAGCCAGGCCTCGCCCGGGATGACGTTCGCGCTGCGCTGGTCAGTACGGATGAGAGTGGGGGCGACACTGCTGGCGCCGAGCTCAGGGTGATGGCCCATGGGAAGCCGGTCAAGGCCGATGATCACGTTGGCCAACACCCGCAAGGGGTTAATGCCTCGTTCCGGCGTGCTGGCGTGGGCGCTGCGCCCGCGAACGTGGACGAGAAGCTCTACCCGTCCCCGGTGTCCTCGCCGGAGCCCGTTGCCGCTCGGCTCGCCCACCACGACGTAGGGAGGGCGCAGGTGTCGCACCAGATGGCGTGCCCCTACGCCGCCCACTTCTTCCTGGACCACGCAGGTGACGAAGAGATCACCGGGGGGACGCTCCCCGGCGCGAAATCGACGGGAAACGCCGTAGACTTGGGCAGCCAAGGGGCCTTTGATGTCCACGGCACCCCGTCCCCACACGCGGCCGCGCCGGCGCTCGCCGGCATACGGTGGGAAGGGCCAGGCGTTTGGGTCTCCCACGTCCACGTGGTCCAAGTGGGTGTTGAACATCACAGCCGGTGCTCTCCCTTGGCCCCGAATGAGGCCGATTACGTTTCCGGCCTCGTCGGTCCACACGTCGTCGTAGCCCAGCCGGCGCATCTCAGTGGCCACCCGAGCGGCCAAGGCGCCCTCGTCGCCCGGCAGGCTGGGCACGCGAATGAGCTCTTGAAGGAAGCGGATGCAGAGTTCGAGATCGCGCATCGTGGTGTTCTCCACCGGGGGGAATTTCACGGCGGCACTACGCCGTTGAGGCGGGTGATGTGGATGCCCTGCCGTTCCAATTCGGCCAGATACATGTTGAGGCCGATGGAATCACTGGCAATGTGACCGGTGATGATGAGGTTGCCCTGGGCTGTTTGGTGAAGGCGCTGGAGTTCGGCGGGGGCGATGTGAATGTAGACCACGGTCTGCACGCCGTGCTCGAAGTAGGCCCGGGCCACGTCGGCACCGCCGTTGGTCAGGGCACCGTGGACCACGATCACCCGGCCGGCGGGGGCCTCGGGACTGCCCATGCGCACGGCCACGCGCGTGGGGGCGCGCTGAAATTCGGCGAAGCTGGCGTTCAGGTGCGCACAGACTTCGGCCACTGTGGCCTCCGGCTGGGCGCGGAGCAGGTCGTCCACCGCACGTTGCATGGCCCTTCGGCCCAGCTCGTCAGCGGGGCTGTGGATGTTCAGGAGAGGGATGCCCAGCAGGCGGGCAGCACCGCTCACGCGGTTGTAGTTGGCCGTGTGGGCGGCCACGCGCATGGCCTCCACCCGGTCGAGCACGGCCGCTTCGGCCGCATGGCGTGGCACGCCGGCGGCAACCATGAGCTCGATGTGGCGTGTGTAGACCTGCCAGGCCGTCAGTTCGGCCTCCATGCCCCGAAAGTGGTGGGCCAACACGGCATCGTATCCCAGTTCTCTGGCCAGGAGCAGGTCTCCTGTGTCGATGTCCAGCCCGACCAGCAGGCGCTCCACGCGCTCAGCCGGCACGTAGATGCCGCAGTCTCCGGGCACCGTGTGCCATCCTGCCATGTCCAGGGCGATCTGCATGAGCTTGTCGGTCGAGAGCGCCATGAGCCTAGGTCCCTCCTACACTGTGTTTGGACGTGTTCTCATCGGTTGGAAGACGAGGCCTGGCCGACGCCGCCCTGCTCAAGTGCGCGTGCGCCCAGCTCGGCGCCAGCCTGCTTCAGGGTGTCGAGCTGGGCGGCGAACAGTTCGCGGATACCCCGTTCTGCCAAGGCGAGCAAGCGGTCCAGGTCGCGACGAGAGAAGGGGGCCCCCTCGGCAGTGGCCTGGACTTCCACGAACTGATTGCCGGCTGTCATGACCACGTTGGCGTCCACGTCCGCGCGGCTGTCCTCGTCGTAGTCCAAGTCGAGCATGTATCGCCGGGCCACGATGCCCACGCTGATGGCGGCCACCCCCGTGCGCAACACTCGGGAGGTGACGAGCCGCTTGCGCCAGAGCCCCTCAACGGCCAGGGCTAAGGCCACAAACCCGCCGGTGATGCTGGCCGTGCGCGTGCCGCCGTCGGCTTGAAGCACATCGCAGTCCACAATAATCGTGCGTTCGCCCAGCTCCGCCAGGTTCACAGCGGCCCGCAGGGAGCGGCCGATCAGGCGCTTGATCTCCTGTGTGCGCCCCGAGAGCCCAGCCGTCTCGCGCTGGGTGCGGGTGTGGGTGGACCGGGGGAGCAGGGCGTATTCGGCCGTGATCCACCCTTCGCCGCTGCCGGCCCGCCAGCGGGGCACGCTGTCCGCCACCGTTGCGGCGCACAACACGCGCGTGCGCCCCATTTCGATGAGCACTGAACCCTCGGCGTACTCCTGTACGCCTGGCGTGAAACGCACCGGGCGTGCTTCGTGGAGTTGACGGCCACTTGAGCGCTGCATGGACTACTCCTGCAGAAAACGCCGTGCCGCGGCGGCCATGGCACGCTCGACCGGGGGCTGGCGGAAGACGTGCTCCAAGGCCTCGACCAGCCAAGGCCAGCGTTCGGTGATGGCCTTGCGCAAGTTCTTAATAGCGGCTAGGTCTCCCTCCGGCTTGCTCAGTTCCACTTCCAGGGCGGCCAATTGTCGCAAGATCTCGTCCCGTTCGGCTTGGGGAACGGCCAGTTGCTGTTGGACGAGCATCTCCAGGGCCGTGAACGCCTGCTCCACAGTTTGGGGTGGCGTCCCGGTTTCCCCAGCTCCTTCGGGCTGGGCAGAGGCGTGGGGCAGCCCTCCCTGGCCAAACGATTGGGCCAGGAGCTGGGCCATCATGGCACCCAGCCCGGCGCCGGCGCCAAGGCCAAATCCCATGCTCGTGGCTTCGCCGGCGCCCTCCCCGCCTCCGCCGCTCCTGGCCACGTCGCCGAGGGCTCTGGCCGCCTTGAACTGCAGGTAAGCCCGCATGTCACCGATGGCCCCCATGGCGGCCCGTTCGTCAATGGCCCGCTGAGTGGCCTCAGTGGGGGAGATGCTTTCCAGGAAGAAGCCCCGCAGGCTCAGTCCGAGGGCGCCGAAGTCGTCGTGAAGCTTGGCGCGCATGGCCGCGTTGAGCTCGTCGAAACGGCGTGGCAGCTCCAAGAGGCCTGTGCTCATCTCCCCTAAGAGGTCGGTGAAGCGGGAGACGATCATGCTGCGCAGGTATCCCTCAATGTCCCTGGTCTCGTAGAGCCCTTGACTGCCCACCACGGCGTTCACGAAGTGTTGGGGGTCCCGCACTTGGATGGCGTACCGGCCAAAGGCTCGCAGTTGGACCATGCCCAAGTCAGTGTCGCGCAGGCTGATGGGTTGTGAGGTGCCCCACTTCATGTCGGTGAACTGTTTCAAGTTGACGAAGACCACTTCGGCCCGGAAGGGGGAATTTCCGCCGAAGGGCACGGAGATCAGGCGGGTGAGCAGGGGAAGGTTGGCCGTGGTCAGTGTGTGACGGCCGGCCGTGAAGGTGTCGAGAGCTTTTCCGTCCCGGAAGAAGACGGCGGCTTGGCTCTCGCGCACAATGAGCTGGGAGCCGAGGCGGAACTCGCCGGAGCCCTGCTCGGGCACGCGGTGGACGAGCTCCCGTCCGCTGGGGTCAAACCATTCGATCACGTCCAGGATGGCCATTGTGCACTCCTTTTCGGCGCTTGTGGGTTCAACACCTGTCCAGAACTGCCTTCCGGGCGTGATTACGCCTCCTCGCCGGAGGGGTCGGTCTTCTCCTGACGCCCTGCGTCCTCGGTGTCGAAGGTGTCGATAACGTGTCGGCGTTGTTCAAAGACGCGGTGGAGCCGGTCGAGTTCGTCCAGCATGCGCTGGGCCAGTTCGCCCACCCGCTCGCCAAGCCCCATCTGTGCTAAGAGGTCACCGATGCGCTCCACCCCGTTGGCCAGTTCTAAGTCCAAGATGTAGAGCCGGTCGAGCTCGGGCAGGTCCAACCGTCTGGCCCGCTCGAAAAAGCCGGTGTAGCCGTAGGAGGCCGTGCGCAGGCGTTCGGCCAGGTGGCTGAGGCGCGTGCGGGCCTTGTCGAGCAGTTCCAAGGTGGCAAAGTCACCTCGGGTCAAGAGGCGCTCTTGCACGCGGTTAAGCCGGTCCACTTGGCTTTGAAAGGCGGCGGCCACGGCCTCACGCAGTTCTTTGTCGGCTGCTCTGCGGTTCTCCCGCTCAGCATACCCGGCGTAGCCGGGAATTTTCTTCATGAGCTCTTCAATTCGCTGCTGTAACTCTTCCACGGCGCTCTCCTTTCAGGGTGTTTCCGGACGTTTCACGTGTTTTTCCAGGTGATCCTAAAGGAAGATTTCCGTGCCGCAATAGGGACACCGGACTACCCCTTTTCCGGCCAGTTCCAGTTTTCCGCCGCAGTTGGGGCACGTGCCCTGATCGCGGAGCAGGCGGGCTTGCCGGGCGTAGAGGACGCCATCGTCCCAGTTGATGTAGCCCGTGAAGAGCCCTTTGCCCACCAGGTCGTAGATGTATTGTTGCACCACTTCGCGGGGAACGTCAAGTGCCAGGGCCGCCTCGGAGATGCGCACTTCGCCTTGAGTTTCTATCATGTTGAGCAACTGGCGCTGTTTGGCCACTTGGGCCATCTGGGCGGCTTCGGACTGGCCCCGCAGGTACAGGAAGAGCCCGGTTCCCCCCCAAGCCGGCGAGAAGCGGGGTGGAGAGGATGAGCAGGAAGATGAAGCCGCTCAGTTGCATGGTGCCCTCGGATAAGTTCGCCGCACCCCATCCCACGACAAGCAGGGCGCCAAGGCCGGCGACCCCCATGAACAGTCCCCCCAACACCTTGCCGACGTTGAGCATTCTTCTCCCTCCACCTCGGGCTTTTTTCGTGCTTGACCACAATCATCCCGCGGACCCTATGGGGCCACTGGCTCTTCTTCATCCATTCTGCGGTGATCGCGCACCCCGCACTGATGTTGGCCTGTCTGGGGACATGAGGTGGGGGGCTAGTCGAACCCTCCGCTGCCCCCGCCGCCACCGCCGCCCCCACTGAAACCGCCTCCGGACCACCCGCCGCCGGACGAACTGCTGGACGGCCGGCTGGTCAACGTGGTGGCGGTGGTCTGGATCATGGTGGCCAGCATGGTACTGAGCTGTTGGACGTTTACCGCTGTGCTACGGCTCATGCGTTGAACGTCCTCGGACCTTGGCCAGGAGCTTGAACCCGGGTCTGTGCTCTGTGATGACGATTCTTTCTGTCCCGGGGCATCCTGAGCCTGGGGCTCAGCCTGGATTTCTCCCCGGCCCACACGTCCTCGTCGAGGTGCACGTACCAGTGGGGTTCAGGCAACTTCTGAAAGACGCGCAGTCCTCGGAGGAAGCGTTTTTCGACGCCCAACGCAATGGCGTAGGGCAGGTATTCGGCCCAGCGTTCCCGCACGGTGTCAATGTCGCCGTAGGACTTCAACGAGGCCAGGTAGCGCTGAAAAGCGCGCCACTTGGAGGCCACCTCAGCGCCTTTAGGGGTCTTGCGTGGCATGGCGCGGCCGAGTGCCATCAAGATCAAGCCGCCTACAACGAGGGCAAACGGAATACAGATGGCGGCCGGCACCAAGGGCAACGTGAAGAAGAAGAGGAGGGCTCCTCCCACAATGCCAAGAATGACGAGCACAAAGCCGATCGTCGTCCACCGGTTGCGGACAACATGAGGGGACGTGGTAAAGTAGCCCAGCGCGACGGCCTCGTCGTAGAGGGCCTGCTGAATCGCCTCCAAGTGGTTGTAGAAGCGGTTTTCAAGGTCAATCAGATATCGGTAGGGGATGGGCGGGTCGCCGAAGAGGGCTTTCAAGATGGCTTGTTCGACAGGACGGGTGGCCAATTCTGGCTTCTTGAGGCGGTAGCGCAAGAGGGAGTCGCCGTCGAGGTTTTCGTCCTCGATGACGAGGATGCCTCGGTCAGCCATCTCGACCAGCGTGGCTACCACGTCTTTGACGTCGGCCCGCTCGTCCACCAGCGTGCCCACAACGCCGGCCGGCGTGTCGTCAGGGGGTTCGCTGAGGTATTGAGCAGCCAAGGGCACAGGCTTGTCCCGACCCCGGATGTACCACCACAGCACGGCGAAGCTAACTGTGCCCGCGAGGATCAGGAGGCTGAAGACGATGGCAGCCAGGTTGGCCGCGAGGAACAGCGGCATGTTCTCGGCCACCCAATCCTCCCTGGCCTGCCAGGGGGCGGCTTCACCGGCCACGACGCCGTGGGGAAATTGCACCCGCACTTCCAATTCCTCGCCGGGTGGAATGTCCTCGGCCGTGAAGATGACCTGTCGCCCACCTGCCTGCACTGACCACGTGGCTTCCGCGCCGTAGGCTGCCACCTGTTCCGCAGGAGCGCCCTCTGGCAGCTCCACAACCACTTGGCTGGCCAGTACGGGGCCTGGGCGATCTGGGTAGACGGCCTTCCACCAGATTTGATCTCCACCGTCGTAGTAGCGCAGCCCGCCGATCACGCGGTAGCTCAACACGGCCTCGTGTCGGCCGGAGGTGGGGGAGAAAAAGTAGTCGACGCGCAACCGGTCGCCAGCAGTGGAGGTTTGGAAGGTGCCCGGCGCTTCCCCGTCGTCAGGTGCGAGAGGATGGCCGTCGAAGGTGACGGCCACGTCGGTGATCTCGACGAGGCGGTCGGTGGGAATCTCGCGGAAGCCCCGCCGAAAGGTGCCGCCTTCCAGGAGGATCACGTTGCGCTCGGTCACGGTGAAACTTCCGTCGGGGTGGACGGAAATCGTCACGTCCAGCCGCTCCCAAGTCACTCGTTTTTCCCCTTGCGCGATGGCGGAATGGGGGCTTGTCGTGAAGAGAAGAAGCATCCAAAGCAAGAAGGCGAGGTGAAGGCCAACACGGCGGACCGGGGAACACACGGTGGTTCCTCCTTTCTGGTGTGAGCGTTTATTGGGCTGTTAGGTGCCCGTTGCCGAAGGACGTGTGGTGGGTCCCCATGGGGGTGTGAGGAGATAGGCCCGCGCACTGCGAACGCGTCGTTCACGGTGCGGACAGCGCGCGGGCGTCGTTCCACGGGACGCGCGGCCGAGGGGAAGGGGGCCAACCCGTGGGCGTTACGGGATCTGGTCTGGCCTCGGCCCGAGTGTGACCTCCACGTCCATCGTTTCACCATCACGTACGATGGTCAACGTTATGGTATCACCCACTTGGAGGGTGTCCAAGTAGTTGACGAGGTCCTCGAATGTGCGCACGTCGCGGCCGTCAATGGCCACAATGATGTCGCCGTCAACGGGCACCGTTTCGCCGTTGGGCAAGGTTGCCTCTCGGGTGCCGGCACGTAGGCCGGCCTTGTCGGCACCACTGCCCTCGAAGACTTCAATGACCAGCACGCCGGTGTCCACATCAATGCCCAGTTCCTCCGCGAAGGAGGGAGAGAGTTCGATGCCGCTGATGCCAATGAAGGGATGTTCGAACTCGCCTTCCTCGATGAGCACGGGAATCACGCGCTTGACCGTCTCCACAGGGATGGCAAACCCCACACCCGAGTTGGCCTGGGGGGTTTGGGAGAAGATCAGGGTGTTCACGCCCACCACGCGTCCCTCCATGTCCACCAGGGGCCCCCCGGAATTGCCCGGGTTGATGGCCGCGTCAGTTTGGATCAAGTTGGGCAGGGAGAAGGGGCGTTGGCCCGGGCTGCGCACAGCCCGCCCCTTGGCGCTCACAATGCCCAAGGTGACGGACCCCTCGAAGCCAAAGGGGTTGCCGATGGCGATCACCCAATCGCCCACTTGCAAGGAGGTGGAGTCACCCAACTCCACGGGCACGAGCTTGTCAGGGTCCACGTCCACTTGGATGACGGCCAAGTCCGAGTCCTGGTCGGCGCCCACCACTTCGGCGGGGACTTCGGTGCCGTCTTGGAAGCGCACCACAATGGAGGTAGCCCCTTCGACCACGTGATTGTTGGTCACAATGTAGCCCGCCTTGTCGATCACGAACCCACTTCCCTGGCCAAAGCCGCCGAGGAGGTCATCTTCCACCTCGACGGAGATGTTCACCACGCTGGGGCTGACGCGCTCGGCCACGTTGTTGACCACGCGGCTCAGAGCCCTGGCAATCTCCAACTCGTCGGGCAACATCGGCCTCTCAGACACCCGTGGAGGGGAAGCCGGGGAGGGCTCCTCCGGGGGCTCGGCACGGCTTGCCGGTGTTGGCTCTGCTGGGGCGGTGGCCGCAGGCCTGCTTGCCAGATCAGGCTGGCTCCGCACCCAGAGGACGGCGGCGCCGGCCGCGGCCACGCAGATACACAGGAAGAGGACGCCCAGAAACGTTGCGGTTGCCCAGAACAGACCTCGGTTGTTCTTCATCGCCTGTGTTCACCTCCGTCCAGCACCTCGGAATGGGTTCTTCACATGCCCTTGCCCTGTTGGTGCAAGTGGCGCAGCCGCTCGAAGAGCTGGCGTTCTTCGGCGGACAAGGTTTGGGGAACTTGAATTTCCACTTCAGCGTAAAGGTCGCCGAACCGTCTTGGGCGCTTCAGGCGGGGCATCCCTTTTCCACGGATGCGGAACCGGGTGCCACCATTGGTGCCCGGAGGGATCTTGAGCATCACGGCACCGTTGAGCGTGGGGACCCGCACTTCACCGCCCAAGACGGCCGTGTAGAGATCGACCGGGACTCGCACGCTGAGGTCGTCCCCCTCGCGCTTGAAGAGAGGGTCGTCGAGCACGTGCACGATCAGGAAGAGATCCCCCCGCGTGCCGTCCGGCCGACGGCGCCCTTTGCCGCGCACCCGCACCCGGGACCCCGTGACCACGCCCGGCGGAATTTTGACCTCGAAGCGCTCGGCGTCCATCGTGATGAGTCGGTGGGTGCCCTCATAGGCTTCACGCAGAGTGATTTCCACTTCGTGCTCGACGTTGGCTGCCGGCACCGTGGAGGAGGGCGTGGAGGAGGGACGCCGCCACTTGGCCCCGCCTCGCAGGGCGTCCAACAGGTCCTCAAAGGTGACCGAGCTCGTTGGCCGGCGCCACTGTCGGCCCGACGTGTTGGTTTTCAGGTGGCGTCTCGCGTCGTAGACGCGCCGCTGTTCTGGGTCGCTGAGCACTTGATAGGCTTCGTTGATCTCCTTAAATTTTTCTTCGGCCAGCCGGTCATGGGGATTGCGATCAGGGTGATACAGGCGAGCGAGGCGCCGGTAGGCCCGCTTGATCTCCTCGTGAGAAGCGCTGGGGGGAACGCCAAGAATGTTGTAGTAATCCTTGTGGTTCATGGGCGACCGTATATCACCACCGGTTTCGTCTTCAGGCGGGCGCACTTGTGGCCTGTAGTTTCCTGTACGGCTGGAACAGGAGCGGCGTTTCATGCTGGAACACGGTTGGCCCTTTGAAGCATTGTAGCACTTCTGGCAAAGTGTGACCAAAAATTCGCTCCAGCGGCGGCTTCTATTATAGTGTGGCTGCAACGGCTGTCAACGAAAAAGTGTGAAAGCCAGAGAGGGCGAGTTGACCTTTTGCCGTAGCTCGATTATCATGGAAGCAGACCAACACGTTGAACCACACACCCTGACTATGCTCGAGGCGCTGCTTCAACGGTATCCGAAACAAGTCAGATTGCCGGACGGCACGGCTGTGGTGTTGCGTCCACTGGCCCCCGCCGACGCCGACAAGTTGGTGGCACTGTTCAGTGACGTGGCGGAGGAGGAGTTGCGCATCTTGCGCGACGATGTGACAGACCCTCACGTGGTGCGCCGGTGGGCCACGGACGTGAATTACGAGCGCGTGCTGCCTGTGGTGGCCGAGGCTGATGGGCGCCTGATCGCCGATGCCACGTTGCACCGCCGGCCGGTAAACCCCTATGAGAAGGTGGGCAAAGTCCGCCTCTACGTGCACCCGGCATACCGCCGACGGGGGCTCGGAGACCGCTTGCTGAGGGAAATGCTGGATTTGGCTCGGGGTTTGGGGCTGGAGCGCGTCCTGATGGAGTTCTACGTGGACCACGCCCCGCTCATTGCCGCTTTTGAGCGCCGTGGCTTCGTGCGCGAGGCCATTTTGCCCACGTACCAAATGGTCGTGTTGGCCTATGACGTGCGCTCCGGTGTTGCCCCGACGGCCCAGCCTGCTCCTTCTAAGTCGACGCGAAACTTGCCGCCCGTCTCCCTCTGGCCAGAACAAGTCTACCTCCTGGACGATTTCCGCGCATATCCCGCCTCGCTGAACGTGTGTGAGCTCCTCCTCGACCGCCAGTTGGAGGCAGGACGCGGAGAACGGCCGGCCCTGTACGCGGGAACCGGCTCAATGACGTATGCTGCTCTTCATGATGAGGTGGTTCGCTTGGCTGGCGGGCTCTCGGAGCTGGGCGTCGGCCCGGGGGACCGTGTGCTCATCTACATGCCCAACGTGCCGGGCGCTGTGGTGACCCACTTGGCCGTGCAACGCCTGGGGGGCATCTCTGTGCCCGTTCCCCCTCAGCTCTCCCGCCGGGAGCTGTGTGCGGTGCTGCGCGACGCCGATGTGGCCTGTGCGGTAACCACGGCAGAGCTCTTGCCGGAACTTCTGGTCGCTCGCAAGGCCGCCCCGTGTCCCCACGTGGTGGCGCTGGGCTGTGCTTCGGACGAGGCGCATCACGTGTACAGCTTCGCCGATGTGCTCGCCGGGGGGACGCCGACCTTTTCGCCGGTGCGCCGGCCCCGAGAGGCACCCGCCCTCATCCTCTACACATATCGGGGCGACGAAGGGCACCCCAAGGGCACTGTTCACCGAAATGAGGCCTCCCTCATCGTGGCCGATGTGCTCGGCAAACATGTGTGGCACATGAACGAGGAAGACGTGATCGTCACGCTCACGCCGTTGGGGCTGCTCCAAGGCTATGTGGCCGTCGGCGTGCTCCCCTATCGCTTTGGCGCGGCCGCGGCCCTTGTGCCCTACATGACTATCCGGGCGCTGCTGGAGACCGTGCGCCGGTGGCCCGTGACGATCACCTTGTTGACGCCCACTGTCTACCGCCATCTGCTGGCCGAACACGTCCCGCCCGAGACGTTCCACCACGTGCGCCTCTGTCTTGCCAGCGGGGAGTCCCTGACAGAGCGGACGTACCAAGCGTGGTTGGAGCGGGTTGGCTTGCCCATCTTGGAGAACTTCGGCACGACTGAGATGTTGTGCTTTTTCCTCTCCAACGCGGTGCCGGCTGTACCCAAGCCGGGCTCCTTGGGCCGTCCCGTGCCCGGGTATGACGTGAAGGTGGTGGATGATGAGGGGCGCGAGGTGCGCACGGGTGAGATCGGCCACCTGGTGGTGCGGGGGCCGACGGGTACGTTCTACTGGAATGACCCGGACACACAGCGAGCGGTGGTTAGACACGGGTGGAATTCCGCTGGCGATTACGTCTATTGTGACCGTCAGGGGTATTTCTGGTTTGTCGCGCGGGAGGATGATGTGATCAAGCGGGGAGGATACCGCATTGACCCGGCCGAAGTGGAGACGGCCTTGCGGGAACACCCAGTAGTGGCCGATGCGGCCGTGGTGGGCCTGCCGGACCCGCTGGCCGGTCAGCGGGTCCACGCTTTCTTGGTGCCCAAGCCGGGCGTGCAGCCTGATGAGCGGCTGGCTGCCGAGATTTTGGAGAGCCTCCACGGCCGGCTGGCCGGCTACAAAATTCCCTCCACGGCGAGTTTTGTGGAGGCATTGCCCAGGAGCAGCCGGGGGCACCTCCTGCGCCGGCGCTTAAGAGAGCGAATGCGGCGGAGATCATGGGCATCGAACTGAGCAACCCTATTCTGCAAAACAGCGAGCCGGTTCAGAAGGTGTTGGCCTACGTGGCCCTCTACAGTGTGCTGCTAGTGGTGGTGCGCAAGACGGTTTGGCCTATCGTGATGGGCATCATCGCCCGCAGTACGTTGAAGGAGACCCTGCGCGCCCTCAGCCTGCGCGCCCTCTACCTCCTGCTCGTCGTTCTCCTGCTCTTGGTGGCGCTTTTCTCCATTCTGACAATTACCGGCGGCGAGTTTGTCGTTGACGTGTCCGCCTTCTCCCCGGAGGCCCTGACCGAACGCCTGCCCCAGCTCGACTTGAACACTGCCGCCTTGGCGGCCATTCTGCTCGCGGCCATGTTGATCTTGTTTGCCCGGCTCATGCAACTCTTCAGGCGCAAGAAGTGATAGGGCGCTATGTCATTGTGGGGCCACCACGTCCGCCCCGTGAAAACGCCCCGTCGTCCCTATTCAGGCCGGGGGGCGGAGGAGTTCCCGGCAAATCACGCGCCCTTCCAAGTCATAGGGCCATGCCCCGGTGATGCGGACTCTCAGGCGTTCCCCGGGGTGATAGTGGCCTCGTAGCACGACGTAACCGTCCACTTCAGGGGCCTCTCGGTACGAGCGTGCCAGTGTCACCCCGTTGGCCGGATCGTATCCGTCCACGAGCACTTCCAGCGTCCTGCCTAGCTGGGTCTCCTGGCGAGCCAAGGCGATGCGCTGCTGGTGGACCATGGCCCGCTCACGGCGTTCCTGTTTAACGTCCTCGGGCACTTGGTCGGGCAACTCGGCCGAGGGGGTCCCCGGCTCCGGGGAGTAGGCGAAGATACCCACCTTGTCAAACTGGACTGCGCTCATGAAGTCGAGGAGGCCTTGAAACTCTTCCTCTGTTTCGCCCGGATACCCCACAATGAAGGTGGTGCGCAGACAGATGTCGGGCATGGCGTCCCGCAACTTCTCGAAGAGGGCGTAGAGCCGTTCCACCTTGTGAGGGCGCCTCATGCGTTTGAGCACCGCAGGGTGACCGTGTTGGAGGGGGATGTCCAAGTAATGGAGGATTGTCCGGTGGCGTGCCATCACTTCGATCAGGCGGTCGCTCACGTGCCCAGGGTAGGCGTACATGAGACGGATCCAGGGAATGTCCGGCACCTCGTGCACGAGCTGGTCCAGAAGCCAGGGCAGGCCGTCCGTTTCGCCCCAATCCCGGCCATACGCGGTTACGTCCTGGGCCACGAGGATCACCTCTTGGACACCTTGAGCGGCCAGTGTCTGCGCTTCGCGGAGGACTGCGCCCGGCCGCTTGGAGCGCTGCGGGCCCTTGAAGGCGGGGATGGTACAGAAGGCACAGGGAGCCGAACAGCCGTCGGCAATCTTCAGGTAGGCGGTGTGCCCCGAGGCCAGTCGGGGGAGGCTGTCGGCCACGTGATTGCGTCCGTCAGAGGGCATGACGTAGGCGCGGTGGTGCTCCTCCTGGTGGTGGAGGTGGTCAGCCAATGTGGCAATGTGGACCCACTGTTGCGTGCCAATGATGCCGTCCAAAGCAGGGACTTCGTCGGCCAGTTGCTCCCCGTAGCGCTCGCTCAGGCAGCCGGCAGCGATGAGGAGTTGGCCTGGTTTCTTGTGCTGGCCCAGAGCGTTCAGCGTGGCCAAGCTCTCCTCACGGGCTGCTTGGAGAAAGCCGCATGTGTTCACGATGAGCACATCGGCCTCCTCGGCCGAGGGGGCCGGTCGGTATCCCCGGTGTTGGAGTACAACTTCCATGCCCTCGCTATCGGCCACATTCTTTGGACACCCTAACGTGACAAGGTAGTAACTTCCCATGCGTTCACCTCAGCGCGCATTATGGCCTTATCCCGTCGTGGTGGGCACCGGCGTGGGCGTTGGTTCTACCACGGCGGGAGAAGACCGATCTGGGATCAAACCGGATTACCCAGTTGAAGACCTCTGGTCGCCACTTGGCTCAATACAGCCTAAGTCCTCCTGCCAGTTCACGAAGAGCCGCACGCCGCCCGCGTTGCCGGCGCGGATAAGAAATCTCCTGACGTCCCACCTCACTCCCGCTGTTCACCGGCCTCTGAGCGTGCCCATGAAGGCCTCCTGACCATCCGCACTTGGATGAAAAGCCGCCACGCCGGGGCCGTGGAACTGAAAAGCGGTCATGCGTAATTCGTTGGCTGGTGGTCCTGGCCCGCCCTCTTCTGAGAGTCGGGGGTGCGTGGCGGTCGGGTAGCCGTGGGCACGGGCGTGGCCGTGGGCGTGGCCGTCGGTTTTGGGGTGCCTGATGCAGGGTTCACTGGGGGCACTGTGACCGTGCGCGCGCTTGCTGTGGGCGTTGACGAAGGCGTTAGCAAAGGTGTCAGCGCCGGCACGGCGGCACCGCCGGCCAACCCTCGCACCTGGAGCCACGCTACGGCCTC